>JBDTWS010000089.1:0-16725 GCA_040006575.1 Betaproteobacteria bacterium | reverse complement strand
CGGGCGAGCGCACGACGAATTGCTAGGGCGGGGTGCCCTGCGCCAAACTGTTTTTTTCTCCGCCTTCATGGTCACGTTCGCTTTCACCATCGCCATCCGGCGCCACGACCGGGAAGGTCGCCGTGAGCGTGGTGCCTTCACCGGCGGCGCCGCGGATATCGAACGTACCGTCAAGCGCAAGCAGGCGTTCGCGCATGCCCACCAGGCCGTGTGAAATGGAGCGCATCTGCTTGGTCGCTTCGAGTCCCACGCCATCGTCGGCCAGCACCAGCCGCCAGAAACTGCCGTCGTTGGTGAGAGCGATGCGCACGGTGTGCGCCTTGGCGTACTTCATCACATTGGTCAGTGCTTCCTGGCAAATGCGATACAGCGCGGTCGATTGCGCCGGCGTCAGGTTCAGCTCGCCATCAGGCAGCGTGATGGTGCAGTGGCAACCGGTGCGGTCGCTGAATTGCTCGGTCATCGAGCGCAGTGCGGCCTCAAAGCCGAGATTGTCGAGCAGTGTGGGGCGCAGGTCCTCGATGAGCCGGCGGTTGAACTGGATCGCGCCGTCGATGGCGCCGATTGCGCGCTGCATGCGCATGACCGATTTCTCGTCGCCGCGCTTGCTCGCCGCATCGCGGCCCATGAGGATGTCCATCTTCACCGCAGAGAGCGTGCCGCCAAGTTCATCGTGCAGTTCCCGCGCGATGGTGCGCCGCTCTTCTTCCTGGACACGCTGGAGATGCACCGTCAGCGCGCGCAATTCCGCCGCACGTTCCGACACTTCTGACGCCAGCTCGGTGGCGCGTTCATCCAGCAGCACCACCTGCGCGCGGCGGCGGCGCAGGTCGCGGGTGATGGTGTTCACGCCGGCCAGCAACAGCAGCACATTGATAAACAGTACGGCGAAAAATCCCCAGCGAATGGCGGCGAGTATGTCTTCCCATTTGGCGACCCGCTGCTCACGCACCACATCCTCACGCGACAGGAAGCGCGTCACCTCGAGGTCGAGGTCCTCCATCAGCTGGCGGCCCTGGTCCGTCATGACCAGGGCTTTCGCGGCGTCGCGCTGGCCCATCTGCTGGATGGCGATGCTCTTGTTCAATTCCTTCATTTTTTCGCGGGCGATCGTCTGCACGCGCGTCACCATTTCAACCTGCGCCGGGTTGTCGACCGCCAGCGTGCGCAGCGTGTCCAGTTTCGACGTAATCTGGCTATCGTTCTCGATTACCGGCTTCAGGTAATCCTTGTTGTCGGTGTACAGGAAGCCGCGCTGGCCACTCTCGGCTTCGGTGAGCAACACGTATATATCCTGCACGGTGGCAGCGACGGCGCGCGACAGGCGGACGGATTCGCGTGCCTGTTCCAGTTTCTCAAGCTGCGCGTCGATGAAAATCAGCGCACCGATATTGACGACAAACGCCAGCCCGAGGAAAAACAGCCCCAGGCGGGAAAGCATTCTGTCGTAAAGGTTATCGAGCGCGTGACGTGACATGGTTTGCGGGGGTGGCCGGCACTTTGATGGGAGCGACAGTTAACTGCTGCGGACCGTTGGTGTGTGCAATGTTTCTGCCCGGTCGGGACGCCGGGTTCTGCGCTGTAGCCCATTGTACGGCCTCGTGGCCAGCGCGAGCCACGGCGGCGGCCCCAATGCGGCGTGGGACAAAACCCTACATGGATGGCCGCGACGAGCACGGGGTGCAAGACGCATAAATACAATGGAGAGCGGACGTCATCCGCGCTCCTACATGAGTACCCATCCTTGTCCGATAACTCGCAACAGCCTCGCTCCCTACCATGTCTCAAGGATCATTTCATAACGCCCAGACAGGCGCACATCAGGCACGCAGGGAACACAAGGCACAGGCCGGGAGATTCACATGGTTCGCATGGACTACAGAGTTGATTTGCAATACGACGTACAGGGCCAGTCGGAATTTGTCCTGAACATCTGCCCGGCGCGCACCCGCTCGCAACGCGTGCTGCACGAAACGCTGGAAGTCGAAGGCGCCACGCCGACCTACACGTTCACCGATCCGGTGGCCGCAAATCGCATCAACCGTCTTTGCTCCGATGGTGGGCCGTTGAGCGTCCGCTATCGCGGCACCATTGAAATTGACCACTACATCGGCGACCCCTCGACGATTGCCGAGCGCGCGGTTCGCACCATGCCGTCGGAAGTTGTTCCGTTCATTCTCCCCAGCCGCTATTGCCCCTCGGACAAGATGCGACGCCTGGCATTGGCCATGTTCGGCAATGCCGCGCCCGGCTACACGCGTGTCGCCTCGATCTGCGACTGGGTCCGCCAGCATGTTTCCTTCAAGCCCGGCGCATCCGACGCCACCACCTGCGCCATCGACACGTTCGATTCACGCAGCGGTGTGTGCCGCGACTACGCCCACCTGATGATCGCCATGTGCCGCGCACTCAACATCCCTGCGCGCTACGTCACCGGCGTCGACTACGGTGCCGATCCTGCACTGGGCCCGACTGACTTTCATGCTTATGTTGAAGTGTTCCTGGGCCAGCGCTGGTACCTGTTTGACCCGAGCGGCATATCTCCCGTCATGGGCCTGATCCGCATCGGCACGGGTCGCGATGCCGCCGACGTTTCCTTTGCCACGCTGTTCGGCAACGTGCGCAGCTTTGCACCGGTCGTGAACATCGACCTGGTCTCGGGCAATGCCGCCGACTTCGGGCCGGCCGAAAGTTTCGACAAAGCCGTATCGACGGCGAGCGAAAACATGTATCACCATGTCGTTACAGCGACGCCCGTTTCGCAGCCGCAATCGATCATGCCGCCGGTGCACGGACCGTGGAACGTACGCCCGGCCGGCAGTCCGGCGCCCGCATATGCGCTGCACTTCGGCTAAACCAGATTTCTGCGTTTCTGAAGTTGAAACACCAGCATCGGCGCGGCTGACAGGGCGAAAAAGCCCGGTTAACCGCACCAGTGCTGGTGTTTGACCGGTAGGAGCAACATTGTGCCGAGAAAATATCCCGCCAAACCAGCCGCCAGCGCAGACACCGCTGTGCCTTCCCGCCGCACCATCTGGAAAGGCTCGATCACGTTCGGCCTCGTCTATATCCCGGTGGCACTTTATCCCGCGTCTAAGGAAGACGGACTGGATTTCGACTGGCTCGACAAACGCGACATGGCGCCGGTGGGCTACAAGCGCGTCAACAAGGTCACCGGCAAGGAGGTGACAAAGGAAAATATCGTCAAGGGCCTCGCCTATCAGGAGGGGCGTTACGCCATCCTCACCGACGAGGAAATTCGCGCGACGCATCCCAAGTCCACCCAAACGGTCGAACTGCTGTCCTTCGTCGACGAGGGTGAGATCGCACCGGAATATTTTGAAAAACCCTATTACCTGGCGCCCACCGCGAAGGGCGAAAAAGTGTATTCGCTGTTGCGCGAAACGCTGCGCAAGGAAAAGAAAATCGGCATCGCCTATGTGGTGATCGCTACCAAGCAACACCTGGCAGCGCTGATCCCCGGCGAACGCGCGCTCATGTTGCTGCTGCTGCGCTGGAACACGGAAATCCGCGGCGAAGAGGGCATCAGTGTTCCGCCTGCAGGAAAGAGCGCCGGCGTCAAGCCGGCAGAGCTGGCGATGGCCACGCAGCTGGTGAAAAGCATGTCGGGCAAATGGAATCCAGCCGACTATGAAGATACGTTTCGCGGCGAGATCATGGCGCTGGTGAAAAAGAAAGTGGCCGCCGGCAAGACCACCGAAATCCTGCCTGCCGACGCAGTAAGTGAAGAACGTCCCTCGGCCAAGATCCTCGATCTCACCGATCTGCTGAAGCGCAGCCTGAAGAGCGGCGGCAAGTCCAGCGCTGCGGCGAAAGGCGATGACTCCGAGTCTGCTGTTCCAAAGCGCAAGGCCGTTGTCAGCAAGATCACATCGGCAAAATCTTCTGCCGCAAAATCCCGCGCCGGCAAAACCGCCACCACCCGCGCCGCAGCCAAACGCAAACCGGCCACGCAGAAAAAAAGCGCGTAGGGCAAGACGATGGCGAGCGTGCGCGACAGCCTTGCGTCCTATCGTGCCAAACGAAATTTCAGGATCACGGCCGAACCTGGTGGGGACGGCGCAACGCCACTGAAAAAAACGCGCGCCGGCAAGACCGGCGCAGCAGACAAAGCACAGATCTTCGTCATCCAGCGCCATCACGCGTCCCACCTGCACTACGATTTCCGCCTGGAGCTTGATGGCACGCTGAAAAGCTGGGCGGTGCCCAAGGGCCCGTCACTCGATCCCAAAGACAAGCGCCTCGCCGTACACGTCGAGGATCATCCGATTTCCTACGCGGAGTTCGAGGGCACCATTCCCGAGAAACAATATGGCGCGGGCGAAGTGGTGCTGTGGGATCGTGGCACCTGGCAGGCCGATGGCAATGCGGCGGCCGCGTACAAGGCGGGCAAGATCAAGTTTGAATTGGCGGGCGAAAAACTGCACGGCCACTGGACGCTGGTGCGCACGCACATGGGAAAAAATGGTGCAGCGGGGAAGGAGAACTGGCTGCTTATCAAGGAGCGCGATTCCGACGCGCGGCCCGCGGGTGAATACGACATCACGACGGAGCGACCGGAGAGTGTGAAAGCGCTGCCGGCGCGGCGCAAAGCGGTCGCTTCATCAAGATTGGCCGCCGTGGCAAATGTGGCGGCCAAATCGACGTCGCTTGATGCAAATGAAGCTGCAAAGAAGAGTACGGGCCAGCATGCGTTACGAACCACACCACGTACCACACAGTTGCCCGGAAAAATCGAACCACAACTTGCCACGCTGGTGACTACCGCACCCGCAGACGATGGCTGGACGTACGAGCTCAAGCTTGACGGCTACCGCATCCTCACGCGCATCGACGATGCCGGCAAGGTGCGTGCATTCACCCGCAACGGCCTGGACTGGTCCGCCAAGATTCCGGCGCTCATCAAAGCCATCGGCGCGCTGGGTCTTCGCAACACCTGGCTCGATGGCGAAATTGTGGTGCTCAATGCCGACGGCAAACCCGGATTCCAGTTGCTGCAAAACGCATTCGCCGATCACGCCACGCAATCGATCCAGTACTTCCTGTTCGACATTCCGTTTTTCGACGGCCAGGATTTGCGCGCTGAACCCTGGACTGCGCGCCGTGAAGTTCTCGATGCAGCCATGAAAAAAAATCGCAGCGCATTGCTCGGCGTTACGGACGCCTTGCCCTCGCCGATCGCGGACATCTGGAGCAATGTCTGTCATCACGGCCTCGAGGGACTGATCGGCAAACGCACCGACGCGCCGTATAGCAGTGGCCGATCATCCAGCTGGATCAAGGTGAAATGCAGCAAGCGACAGGAGTTTGTCATCTGCGGCTACACCAATCCGAAGGGCTCGCGCACCGGCTTCGGCGCCTTGCTGCTGGGCGTAAACGAAGACGGCAAGTTGCGCTATGCCGGACGCGTGGGCACCGGCTTCGATGAATCACGCCTCACCGAAATGTTCAAGGAGCTCAAGTCGCGGGCCATTGACGATTCACCTTTCGCCAAGCCCCCGACCGGCGCTGACGTTCGCGATGTTCACTGGGTCAAGCCGGAGCTGGTGGGCGAGGTTGCCTTCGCGGAATGGACCAAGGAGGGAGTGGTGCGACAGGCGGTATTCCATGGGCTGCGCGCCGACAAACCGGCATCCGCGATCACCGTCGAGAAAGCAGCGCATGCGCCCGGCAATGGCAAAGGCAAAGGCAAAACCAAATCCGCGTCAGTAGCCGTTGCACCAGCGATAGCCAAGGGCAAGGGCGCAGGCAAAGGTCGTGTCACCACCGAGTCCGGCGTCATCGTCAGCCATCCCGATCGAATCGTGGATCCCTCATCAGGCCTGACCAAGCTGGATCTCGTTCTTTACTACGAGAAGATTTCCGACTACATGCTGCCGCATTTGAACGGCCGTCCCATCGCCATGTTGCGTGTGCCGGAAAATATCAATGGCGAACAATTTTTCCAGAAGCACCTCGACAAGTACGTCATCCCCGGCGCATTGAAAATACCCGGCCTCGATCCGGGCCACGGCCCAGTCGTGGTCCTCAACAACCAGAAAGCGCTGGCCGGTGCGGCACAGATGAATACGGTGGAACTGCACACCTGGAACGCGCTGGCCAGGAGTATCGAAAAACCGGACCGGATCATTTTCGACCTCGATCCCGATCCCTCGCTGTCGTGGGAAAAAGTGATCGACGCGACCAAACTCACACGCACCCTTCTCGAAGAGTTGGGCCTGAAAGTATTCCTGAAGACCAGTGGCGGGCGCGGCTTGCACATCGTGGTGCCGATGTTGCGCAAGCACGAATGGGCGGCGGCAAAGGATTTCGCGCAGGCGGTCAGCCAGCACCTGGCGCGCGCCATCCCTGATCGCTTTAGCGCGAAGATGGGCGCGCAGAACCGCATCGGGAAAGTGTTTGTCGACTACCTGCGCAATGGCCGCGGCGCCACCACGGTCGCCGCGTTTTCTGCGCGAGCGAGGCCGGGGCTGGCGGTATCGGTGCCGGTGAGCTGGGGCGAGCTTGAGAAGCTGCGCGCCTCGGACCAGTGGAATATCGTCAACGTCCACGACTATCTCGCCGCCCGCAAGACCGATCCCTGGGCCGGCTATGAGAAGAGCCGGCAGTCGCTGGCGACTGCCATCAAGACGCTGAAATCCGCGTAACTCCCAAGTCCCGCCGGGTGCGCTTCTGTAGGCGGGTGCGCAGGGCAAATTACGCGACTGTCCGATTTCTATGTATGCACGGCCAGCCAAAACTGTCGCTTCATTCATTGACGGCGGCGCAACGGGTTCTCGCTACCTTCGATAATTTTTCAGGAGCGAGGATCATGGAAGCGGGATTGCTGCAAAGTTCAGACGCGAAGCCAGGCATCAGCCGGATTCGCCACGGCTCGGGATTTCAATTCCGCCATGCCAATGGCCAGGCAGTGAAAGCCGAGGCCGAGCTCGCGCGCATTCGCGCGCTGGCCATTCCGCCGGCATACGAAGAAGTCTGGATCTGCCCCCAGCAACGCGGCCACATCCAGGCCACGGCGCGCGATGCGCGCGGGCGCAAGCAGTACATCTACCATCCCGCCTGGCGCGCCGCGCGTGACGAGGGCAAGTTCAGCCGCATGATCGACTTCGGGCGCGCTTTGCCGCGCATCCGCCGGCAGCTGTATGCGGATGTCTCGCTACCGGGCCTGTGCCGCGAGAAAGTGCTGGCCGCCGTGTGCCTGCTGCTCGACCACACGCTGGTGCGGGTGGGCAATGAGGAATATGCGCAGACCAACAAGTCGTTCGGGCTCACCACGCTTCGCAACCGCCACGTGCGGGTGAAGAAAACCGAAGTGAGTTTCGAGTTCCAGGGAAAAAGCGCGGTACAGCACTCCATCACGGTGAGTGATCCGACGCTGGCGAAGATCGTGCGCAAATGCCTCGACATTCCGGGCCAGCATTTATTTCAATACATCGGCGAAGACGGCAAGGCCCATCGCGTCGATTCGGACAGTGTCAACCAGTACCTGAAAGCGATCAGCAGGATGGACATCAGCGCCAAGGATTTCCGCACCTGGGCGGCCAGCGTTGCGGCACTGGCGCGGCTGAAAGGCGTCGCATTTTCCAGCAAGTCCGAAGCGACGCGCAATGTCACCGCGACCATCAAGGAGGTTGCGCAACAACTCAGGAATACGCCGGCGGTGTGCCGCAAGAGTTATGTGCATCCGGCGATTGTGACTGCGTATCACGAGGGGAGGCTAGATGCGGCCTCGGAGTCTGGTCGCCGCCGCGGACTGCGCGCGGATGAGGCGCGGCTACTGCATTTCCTGCAGGTTGATTTGAAACAGCGCACCCGGCACTAGCGCGGAAATTAATTTCGTCGCCGCCTTCATGACACGTCGTCCTGTCAGCTGACAGTCCCCGCGATAATATTTTCAAGCTGTTCAATCTCCACCGGTTTTACCAGGTGGTGATTGAAACCAGCCTCCGCCGCGCGCCGGCGATCACTCACCTGCCCCCAGCCGCTGACCGCCGTGATCACCGTTTTCGCAGTTTCGGGGAGGGCGCGAAGGTGGCGCGCGAGATCGTAGCCATTCATCATCGGCATGCCGATGTCGAGGAAAGCAAAGTCCGGCTTGAATGCCGGCGCCGCGGCCAGCGCTTGCGCACCGTCATGCGCCACCAGCACTTCGTGGCCCATCGCTTCAAGCAACGTGCCCATGCTGTTGACGAAGTCGATATTGTCATCGGCCAGCAGGATGCGCTTGCCATCGGGTTGGCGGGCAGGCTCCACTTCCTGCGCCGGCGCGGCAGGCGCGGGCAGCGCTGCTTCCAGACGCGCCAGCGGTAGCGTCACGATCATGGTGGTTCCCTGGCCCAGGCCATCGCTGCTGACGTCAATGACACCGTCGTGCAGCTCCACCAGTTTCTTCGCCAGCGTAAGCCCGACGCCAAGTCCGGCCTGGCGCCGCTCCAGCGATTGGTCCACCTGCGTGAACATGTCGAAAATTGAACGCTGCAGCGCCGGCGCAATGCCGATACCGTTGTCGCTGACGTAAATGCTGACGCTGTCTGAATGCAGCGCCACCGAGACGCCGATCGTTCCACCGGGTTCGGTATAGCGTGCAGCGTTGTTGATGAGGTTCGACAACACCTGCGAAAGCCTCGTCGAATCCGCCTGCACATGGATGGGTGTTGCGGGCAGGTCGATCGTGAGTAGGTGCTTTCGCGTCTCGACGAAGGGGCGCGCCGTCTCGACCGCGCTTTGCACGATGCTTTGCAACACCGTGCGCTCACGCGTAACCACCAGTTTGCCGGTGGTGATCCGCGATACGTCCAGCAAGTCGTCGACCAGGCGAACCATCTGCCGCAATTGCCGCTCCATCATGTCGCGGGCGCGCGCGCTCATGGTTGCGTCCACGCCGGGCATGCGCAGGATCTCAAGGCCGTTGCGCAAGGGCGCCAACGGATTGCGCAGCTCGTGCGCCAGGGTGGCCAGGAACTCGTCCTTGCGGCGGTCCGCATCTCGCAATGCTTCCACCGCTTCGCGTTTTTCGCTCATCTCGTGTTCGAGCGAGAGATTGATGATCTCAAGTTCGCTGGATCGCTGGCCGACTTCGCTGAGCATGCCGTTGAACGCTTCGGCAAGTTCGCCGATTTCATCTTCGGTGGTTTTGCGCGCGCGCAGGCTGAAATCGCGCCGGTTGATCACGTCGCGGCTGACACGCGTGATGTCAAGGATGGGCTGGGTGATGGCGCCCTGCAGCCACGCCGAGATGGCAAACGCCAGTGACATCGCCGCCACCATCACCACGCCGAGGATGAGCAGGTAATCCTTCAACCGCTCCAGCGGTTCATAGGTGGCGTCGATATACAGGGTGCCCAGCACCTCATTGTTTTCAACAATGCGCTGGAAGTGCAGCACACGGTCACCGACGATGCTGTAGCCGTCCGCCGGCGGGAGCCGGGGGAACGATGCGGCCTCGGGCAGCCGCGAATAGGTGGCGAACAAGGTGCCGCCCGGCTTGTAGATCGCCGCCGCATTGATCTTGGGACGCACCGCCAGCAAAGCCAGGTTTTCCTTGGCCGCTTTCGCGTCTTCAAACGAGATGGCGGGTGCGCTCGCGCGTGAAATGATGTTTGCCACGCTCTGTACTTCGGCAACGCGATTCGATTTGTAATTGCGCAATTCGTACAGCAGCAGCGTGGTGCCCGCCAGCAGTAGCGAGGCGAAAGTGGTGGACAGCACCACCCACATCACCCGTGTGCGCACTGAGCCTGCCTGCACAGTCCGCATCATTGCGTCGTCACCGCGCGCGCGTTGGCCGCGACGCTCAGCAGCCGGGAGCTCAGCTTCAGCCCCGATTTTTCGACAGCTTCGGCCGACGCCTCGAATCTCACGCGGCCGTCGATCAGCACAAAGTTGATGCCGCTGCCCAGCGCAAGCCCGTTCTCCAGTTCGGTCACGACCAGCGTCGGCTGCGCTTGCGCTGCCCGGATCAGGCTGGCCGTGCGTGCTTTTTCAGTCGCACCGATGAACAGGATATGTATTCCCGCCAGCGACTCGCCGTCCTTCACGCGCCGCACCAGGATGGGATGGTTGCCGATGCGGCGTCCCGGTACCAGCCGTTCCAGAACATCGGCGAGCGCAGCTTCGTGCGCGACGGCGATCACCAGTGGCGCATCCGCAGCGGGCGCACTGCCGGCTGGCCATTCCACATAGCCGGCGAACTTGTAAAGGAATGCGGCCTTCACGCCGCGCTCGAGGTTGCGCTCGGCCTGGCCGAACGCCGGCATGGTCAACAGGCCGCACATCAGCGTGACCAACAACGCGCCGGTTCGCGCACCGGTGAATTTTCTCCAGCGGTCCACGCAGTTTCCCACCCCGGAGCCGGCAAGGCCCATGCACATCATGGCCGCCACACCAGCTTTACAAAAGCGTTTCGCTCGAACACAGCGCGATTGGCCGGCGCGCCCCACTCGGTATGTTCTTCTTCATTGGCGCTGCGCAACGTCAGCGACAGTTCGAGCGCGCGTGAGATGTGCCATCCCAACCGCACGTCGGCGGCGGTGTATGACGGCACCACCGGCGATGGCCGCGCCCCGACATGCCGCACCGTGACGTCGAGCTCGAATTGCGGTGTGATGTCCCATAGCGAGCGTAACGAGGCCCAGTGGCGGGGGTCATTGCCGGCCGCAGTCACGCCCAGGCCGGCGTCAAGGCTGCCGGCTTTTCGCTGCAATGAAAGATGCTGCCATGCGGCGCCTGCCGACAGCCGCCAGTTCCTGGCGGCCTGGTAATTTCCCCAGGCGCCGGCGCCGGTGGTGGTGCCTTCAATTCCGTTGCCCAGTACAAGGCGCGTTATGCCGGACTCGATGCTGCGGATGCGGTCATGCATGTTATGGAATGCCGTCACCGAATACGAAAATCCCGCCATCGGCTGCGAACGGAACCCGGCCTCGATCACGTTGGTGATCTCCGATTCGTAGTTGGCATTGCCGGCGAAAGCGGGCGTACTGTATTCGCGGTCCAGGCGCGAGGGCGTACGCAGTGCGCGCGATAACGATGTCCACAGCGTCAGGTCGGGTGACGGCCGCCAGGTGAGGCGCAGGTTGGGCATGAACTCCGTGCCGGTGTAGCTGTTGTGCTCGAGCTTCACGCCCGCCGTGATCTCCGTGTTGTGTGGCAACGCAATGCTGTCTTGCGCAAAAATGTTGGAAAGATGCAAGGCGCGATCGCCAGGAATGAACATCAGCGCGGGACTGCCGGTGAACCGGTCGCGCGCGAGACGATTGCCGCCGCCCCAGATAAAGTTATGAACCGTGCCGGGTGCCAGCACATGCTGGAAATCGAAATCCCAGGTGTCGATGACGTCGTGATATTGCGTGGGGATGTCGCGTTCGGCACGATCAAAATAGCCCTGCACACGCAGCCGCGAACCGTCGGCCAGCTGGCGCTGCCAGCGGCCGAGGAGATTGGCGCCGGTGATCTCGCGACCCTGCGGAAACTGGTCGATGTCGCTACGATAGTAGTCGCCCTGCAGCGTGAAACCGTCCTGCAGGCTTCCCCAGTCGGCGCGAAACCCGGCCTGCGCGGTGTGTGCGCTGTCGCGGATCGCGATGCCGCCTGCGCGCGAGGCGTTGTTGAAATCGGTATAGCGGCCGTACACACGATATTGCGCGCCGCCCGCTTCCCCGCCGTAGCGTACCGCGCCGCCGCTCTCACGATTGCCGCCGCCGCCCGCTACCAGCGTTCCCTGCGTATCGCGGGCGCTGCGGGTGATGATGTTGATCACGCCGTTCACCGCGTTGGCACCCCACAGCGTGGTGCTGGGGCCGGATATGACTTCTATGCGCTCCACATCCTCGAGCATCACCTGCTGTGCTTCCCAGAACACGCCGGAATACAGGATCGAATACACCGCGCGGCCGTCGACCAGCACCAGCATGTTGTTGGCGGTCAGTGTATTGAAGCCGCGCGCGCTGATGGCGTAGGTGTTGGTATCGGCGCGCGCCACGTCGAGATTGGGCGCCATGCGCAGCACTTCGGGAAGTGTGGTGGCGCCCGAGCGGCGGATGTCTTCGGACGTGATAACGAAAATCGCGGCATTGGCCGACGAAAGTTTTTCCTCGCGCTTCGACACCGTGGTGACGAGGATATTGCCGAGTTGTTCGAGTGAAAGCTCGGCCAGGTCTTCGGGTGCCGAGAGGTATAGCGGAGAGGCTGCGGCGATGGGTGCTGCCAGGACGGACAGGCACAGCAATGCGGTGGCCGGCCACTTGCCCCGCAGCGCCTGGAGTACCGCTATAGTGAGCGAAATATTTCCCATTGTTTTTTCACACCGAAATCTTTTTCCAGCAGGCGCTGCAATCGCCGCCGTAAGGCGGACAAGTTCAACCCTGCCGATATTGTGCCCCCGACGCACGATCTTAATCACGTAATTCCCGCCGAAAATTCGCTCTAGTTGACTGCGTTAATTGAGTTGGCCGGTGCCCCGGAAAAATGGGCGCCCGGTTTCGTGCATAGCCTGCGCGCTACGCGGCAGTGGCAAACTCGCGACGAAGTTCTATCCCGCCCTCGCGACGGCTGAACGCGAAGCCGAGGTGATTGGCGAGGTGGTGCACCTCATCGATGCTGATGCGCTGTGCGCCGGCATCAGCAGTAGCGCCGGCCCAGGACTCACCCGACGCGGGTGAAACCGAAAAGTCCATCACCAGGTCGCCCTTGCCACCGCCACCGCCATTGCCTTTATCACCACTGCCATCCTCTCCCCCCACGCGCTGCGCGAACAGGCGTAACTGCTGGTTGGCGCCATGACGGTCGAGCAGCGCCATCAGCACCGCCCATATCGTAATCGTCAAGTCGTATTCGGATTCAGCGCCCAGTGTTGCCGGCTCTTCGGGCGGCGACCAGTCCACACCCGCAAAGGCGGTGCGTGTGGAGCGCGCCATTTTTTCCAGCATGTCGCAGACGGAAATTTCATGCGTTCGCTCCTGCCGTTGCAGCAGCATCACGGTGTCAATTTCCTGCACGGTGTTTTTGACGTTCTTCTTGCCGCGTTCGACGAACGCATCCACGTCCTCGCTGGTGAGGGGTGCGCGCCGGCTCTTCACGCCCAGCAGCGACAGGTCGAGTGAAATCGGACTGCACGCGCCAACCAGATCGTGCCGCGCCTGCGGCGCCCAGCGTGCCATCACTTTGAAAATCGCCGTCAGTGCCGCCAGCCGCGATTCGTCCGTACCTGGATGCATTCCCGCTCCCGGAGCAGTCCGCGCCCCCAGGTGCACGCTGCCGTCAAATAGTGGATAAGACCTTGAGTATTCATGACGCCT
Source organism: Betaproteobacteria bacterium (assembly GCA_040006575.1). GTDB lineage: Bacteria > Pseudomonadota > Gammaproteobacteria > Burkholderiales > Usitatibacteraceae > UKL13-2. Next base: position 3,412 of record JBDTWS010000089.1, on the reverse strand, counting down.
ATCCAGCGCTCAATGCCGGTTATGCCCAATGTGCTGTAGGAAATGGACTACAGCAATCAGATCAAGGGTCTTACGCCCGGCTCCGCATCGTAGTACTCGCCGACACGCTGTAGTGCGCCGGGGTTACTGACCGTGAGCTCCCCGGCAACAATCTGGTGGAAACCCAGTTGCGAAAGGCGGCGGAGCGTTTTGTTGGTATGCACCAGAGAAAGGCCCAGGGCATCAGCGATGTGTTGCTGGTTCAGCGGGAAATCGATGGTGTTGCCACGCGCGTGCCCGAGTGACTTGAGCCGTTTGAAGATCTGCACGAGCAGGGTTGCCACCCGTTCCAGCGCGCTGCGCCGGCCGACCGACATGAGATTCTCATCGAGCACCATTTTTTGCGTCGCCGTGATCCAGGTGATGTCGTAGCCCAACCCGGGATGATTGCGGTACAGGTCCCAAAGTCCGTTGCGATCAAACCGGCATAACGAAACGGCAGTGATGGCTTCCACGCCGTCGGGAGACGTTTCCGCCATCTTTTCCTGCAGCCCGATGAAGTCGCCCGGCAGCAGGAAATTCAGTATCTGCCGGCGCCCGTCGGCGAGTGTCTTGAAGCGACAGGCCCATCCTGAAAAAAGCGTGTACAGGTCTTCGCTGGCCGAACCTTCCGCGATGATGGTGGCACCCTGCGGAAGCATCACCGACCGCGTCTTGAACTGCTGGATGAAAGCAATTTCCTCATTGGAGTTGCGCATGAACGCGCCGCTCTTGCGCAGCTTGCATTCCCGGCATGGCAGATCGTTTTCCACTGGCCCCCCGAATTGATTTTTAGGGACGTCGGCGCCCTTTTTCTATGGGTATTCTAGCCCATGGATTTTCACTGGCGGTATTGGGCGGCGCTATGTCTTTCTGTATGGCGGGGTGCGGCCGCGAAGTGAATAATTCGCCTCCCTGCGCAACCTAACCTGGCGATGGTCATGCCGCAATTGTTCGAATCAATGTTTCTCAGCGAATTGGCCGCAGACACCCATCCGGGTGAGATCGGCGACATCGTTCGCGTATCGCGTGCCAACAATGCCGAGGCCGGCCTCACCGGGCTGATGATGTTCGACGGTTCACTGTTCTGCCAGAACGTCGAAGGCCAGGAGCGACATGTTCGCGACATGATTGCAAGGATTGCGCGGGACCCGCGCCACACGGCTTTCCTGCCGCTGCATCACGGACCGGCGACAGGTGTGCGCCGCTTTGACAACTGGCACATCGGCATACTTGCGCCCAGCGGGCCCAGCCCGCTATTGGCGTTCAGGAGCTTGCGCGGCAATGATGCCATCGGCCATCTGCTGGCGATTTTCCGCGACAGCGAGAAATTCGGCATTCACGTCATCTGAATACAACAGGGCCGGGCCCGTGAGCGCAGGCCCGGTTTATCAATGCCTTCGTGTGGCCAGCGCTTTTTCCGCATCATCCAGCATGACAGCCAGCATGCCGGTATCGAAGGGCTTGCCGATGTGCTGGTCACATCCCGCTTCCAGCGACTTGCAGCGGTCTTCATCGGACGTATAGCCGCTGAGTGCGACGATGTATGCATCCCGCATGGTGGCTTCGGTGCGCAGGCGCTGCGCAACTTCGTGGCCCGAGAAAACCGGCAGGTTGATATCCAGCAGCACCAGGTCCGGCAACCATTGCAGCGCGGTATCGATGGCGCGCCCGCCGTCATGCGCGCGCATGGCCTCATGGCCCATCAGCTCCAGCAGCATGCCGGTGGTTTCGGCCGAATCCTCGTTGTCGTCCACGACCAGAATTTTCATCGGTTTCAGTTCCTTCGTTTAGCCACTTGTTGATGTTCCTGGCGCCGGCCCGCGACGTCAGCGAGCCAGTGTATCTGCAGGCCCGCGTTCCGCGATCATTTCCCGTATGCGACGGGTCAGCGTGTCCATTGAATAGGGCTTGGTGATCAGACCCATGCCGGGTTCCAGGAATCCGTCTGCGAATGCTGCGTTCTCCGCGTACCCGGTCATGAACAGCACCAGCAGGTCCGGTCGCTTGATGCGCGCAGCATCCACCACCTGGCGGCCATTGAGCCCCGGCAGGCCGATGTCAGTGAGCACCAGGTCGATACGTTCGTCCGAGTCAAGGATGTTCAATCCCGCCGGTCCATCGGCGGCTTCGATCACGCGGTAGCGCAGGTCGGTAAGCACGCGCACCGCGAGATCGCGCACCACCTGCTCGTCCTCGATCACCAAAATGGTCTCATCGAAGAGCGCCCCATGTTCGGGCACTGCTGCCACTGCCGCCTCGTCTTTTTCAGGCATGCCCAAGAAGCGCGGCAGGTACAGCTTCACCGTGGTGCCCTTGCCCACTTCGCTGCGGATACGCGCGAAGCCGTTGGACTGCTGCGCGAAACCGTAGATCATCGACAGCCCAAGCCCTGTCCCCTGGCCGGTCGGCTTGGTGGTGAAAAAAGGATCGAAGGCGCGCGCCACCACTTCGGGCGGCATGCCGGTGCCTTCGTCCATCACCGAAATGCACAGGAATTCTTTCGACGTGTTCGCGCGCTGGTCTCGCGGACCCGCGCCGTTGGAGGTGCGGATGGTGATGCGACCGCCGTCGGGCATGGCGTCGCGTGCATTGATGACGAGATTCAGGATGGCATTTTCGACCTGGTTGGAATCGCATTTGGTAACCCACGCATTGGCGGCCAGCATCAGCTGGATATCGATCGACACGCCCACCGAACGACCCGTTGGGACGCCGACGGTACGGCGCAAAAGATCCTCCATGGAGACGACGAGCTGGTTGATCTGCAGGGGTTTGGGATCCAGCGGCTGGCGGCGCGAAAATGCCAGCAGGCGGTGCGTGAGCGCGGCAGCTCGCTGCGCCGAAGTCATTGCGCCATTGATAAATTTTTCCGTTTCCGTGGCGCGGCCAAGTCCGATCAGTTTCCGCGTGATCTCGATCGAACCGACAATGCCCTGCAGCAGATTATTAAAGTCGTGCGCAATGCCGCCCGTGAGCTGGCCGACCGCTTCCATTTTTTGCGATTGGCGCAGTGCATCCTCGGTCTGCCGCAGTGCCTGCTCGGCTTCGCGTTCGGCGGTCACGTCGCGACCGATGCTGTGAATCAGGTCGCCGACCGGCACCGAGGTCCATGAGATCGACCGGTAGCTGCCGTCCTTGTGGCGGTACCGGTTTTCAAACGGTGCGGCGCTGGCCGCGGCGATAATCCTTTGCGCCTCCTGCACGCTGCGTTCGATATCGTCGGGATGCACCTGTTTCATGTATTTCATGCCGATCAGTTCGGCCGGCTCCCAGCCCAGCAGTGCCAGCCACGCCGGGTTGGTAGAGCGAATCACGTCGTCGAAGCCGACCACGATCATCAGGTCGCGCGACAGGCGCCAGATGCGGTCGAGTTCGGCGGTGCGCGCCGCCA
>JBDTWS010000088.1:0-17013 GCA_040006575.1 Betaproteobacteria bacterium | reverse complement strand
AATTGTTCCGCACCGGGAAGCTCGATCTTGATGTCGCGCACGCGCGGCAGTTTGCTATCGTTGGCCACGACGTCGTGGGCCACAATGTCGTTAGCGAAGGTGAGCGCACCGGCGAGAAAATCGCCCTCAATCAATTTGTCGATGCCGCCGTTTTGCGCCAGCACTTCGGCTTTCACGGGGTCGCCGGAAACGATCATGTTCAATGCGATTTCCATTCCCGCCGCCCCGCGCAATACCCGTGGCAAACGCTGCGTGCCACCGGCCCCGGGCAGGATGCCGATTTTTACTTCGGGCAGGCCGATCATCACGCCGGGTGCGGCCACGCGATAGTGGCAGCCCAGTGAAATTTCAGTCCCGCCACCCATGCACACGCCGTTGATGGCCGCAATCACCGGCTTGGTGCTCGATTCAAACGTGACGATAAGATCGTGCAGCGTCGGGGATTGCATGGCGACGGGCTTGCCGAATTCCTTGATGTCGGCGCCGCCGGTAAACACCGTGCCCGAGCCGGTGATGACGACGGCCTTGACGTTGCTGTCTGTGAGCGCGGTTCGCAATGCAGTAGCGATGCCTTCGCGCGTGGCGAGGCCCATGCTGTTAATGGGCGGATTGGCGAGGGTGATGACGGCGACAGGGCCGTGAACGTCGTAGTGGGCGGTCATGTGTTCGCTTGTTTTTTAGTATCGGGCTCCCGCGTTGGCGGGAATATGAAAGACGATGGCGTGGTCGGGCAAATCCTGTATTCCCGTCTGTGCGGGCATGACGATATTGACGGCTCGTGCAGTTTTATCTCGGCTTTCTCGGCATGTGCGAGAACACCCTGTCGTACAACCAGTTCGGCACCATCCGCAGGATTCTTGCGACGATCCCCATGCTCCAGGGGATCACCGTGAAACTGGTTTTCGCATCGATCGCCCGCGCGAAACGCTTGACCGCTTCGTCTACGTCGATAAGGAAGGGCATCTTGAATTTGTTCACCGCCGTCATCGGCGTGCGAATGTAGCCGGGACAGATGGTGACGACGGAGATGCCGCTGGCGCGCAATTCCACGCGCAGGGATTCGCAGTATTTGATGGCCGCCGCTTTCGACGCGGAGTACGCGCCACCGCCCGGAATGCCGCGAAATCCGGCAACGCTGGCGATGCCGACCAGCGTTCCCTTGCCGGCTGCCTGCATGGGCACGATAAACGGATGGAAGGTGTTCACCATGCCCATCACGTTGATGTCGAAGGTGTCCTGGAAGGCAGCGAGATCATCCTCGATTTCGGTCAGCGTGCCTCGCGATACGCCGGCATTGGCAATGACGATATCGGGCGCGCCGTGGCGCGAAATGAAATCGCTTGCGGCCTGCTTCAGCGCTACGGCATCGCGCACATCGAGCGCGTAGATGTCAGGTTTCGGCGTAAGGCCGGCGGCGAGTTTGTCGAGATGATCCTGTCGTCGTGCGGCCAGCCCGACCTGGTAGCCGCGCGAGGCATAAAGCCTCGCCAGTGATTCGCCAATGCCGGAAGATGCGCCGGTGATAAATACGGTTGGTTTTGCCATGCCGTATTTTACGCGGGCCTGATTGACTCAAGCGCCGCGGGCGGGACAACAGCCAAATTATTTCTTCTTTTCGGGGGTTGTGGTGGCAGAGGCAGCGGCGGGGGCAGCAGCGGGCTTGGCAGCGGCAGCCTTGACCGAGGCCCGTGCCTCGGCAATCAGCCGGTCGGCTGTTGCAAACAGGCGATCTTCACCCGCCGGGCCCGAACCCACTTGCTCAAGGATGTAGCGGCCATTGATCACCAGCGTCGGCGTGCCCGGCAACTGGTAATCCTTGCTCATGCGACGGCCACGCGCGATTTTTCCCGTTACCGAAAAAGACTTCTGCATTTCTTCGTATTTCTTGGGATCGACGCCCTGCTTTTCCAGCCAGGACAGCAGTACGGCGGGATTGCCCAGCATCACGTTTTCCACATTGGCGGCGTCGAAAATTTTCTGGTGAAGTTTTTCTTCCATGCCCATCGCTTCCAGCGTGTAGTAGAGCGGCACCGAATCGATGCCGCGCACCAGCAGTACTGCCGGAATGCGCTTGATCTTGACGTCCGCCGGCTGCTTCGCGACCCACTGGTTGAAGCGGGGTTCGAGAACGGCGCAGTGAGGACACCCGTAGGCGAAGAATTCAAGGACTTCAATCTTGCCGTCGTTGTCTACGGGCTGTGGCGGTTTGAGCGTCACGAAATCAGGTCCGGTTTGCGCTGCTGCCGTGGTTAACGCCAGCGCGGCCAGGAGCGCGAGGACAGTGCGCTGGAGCATGTTCTTGAGAGTCATGTTTGATGTGCTTTCGTTATTGTTCGCTAGGGATTCGCAGGCTGCCCCCGCGCTTGAAAATGCGCAGGCCAACTACTTCTTTTTCGCCGGCGCAGCAGGCGCAGCTGGCGTAACCGTAACCGCCGGCTTGGCGGGTGCCGCCACCGGTTTTGCCGGGCCACGCGCTTCTTCGACCAGTCGATCAATATTTGAGAACAACCGTTCCGAGCCGCCTTCGAGCAGGAAACGGCCATTGACGGTCATGGTCGGTGTCGACGGGATTTTGTAATCGCCGCTCATCTTGCGAGCACGTGCGATCTTGGTCTGCACGGAGAACGAGCGTTGCAGTTCTTCATATCTTTTCGGATCGACGCCCTGCTTCTCAAGCCACTTGTTGAGCACGGCCGGATTTCCCAGCATCACATTCTCAAGATTGGCGGCGTCGAATATTTTCTGGTGCAGCTTTTCCTGCAGGCCCATCGCCTCGAGCGTGTAGAAAATCGGCGGCGAATCGATGCCGCGAATCGGAAACGGCGCAGGAACGCGCTTCACTTTTACATCGGCGGGCTGCTTCGATACCCAATCTGCCAGCCGGGGCTCGAGATTGGCGCAATGAATGCAGCCATAGGCAAAAAATTCGAGCACTTCAATTTTTCCATCGTTTTCCACCGGCTGCGGCGGATTGATGGGCACGATTTCACGTATTGCCTGTGCGGGCGCATTGCCAATGAACAATGCTGCAAACAGCGGGATACCAAAACAACGGATGAGACGACTGAAAATCATGTTGGATCCTGTGCTGGAAGGGTGTTTGAAAATACTGCTGAGTGCCGCATCGACATTGCGGTGAACTTGCCGGAATTCCTAGTCGGAACCCCTGACCACCACCACGCCGATACCGCCTTGTGACAGCGTCGCCTTGATTCTGTTCACTTCGTCCTGGCTGCGATACGGGCCCAGGCGCACGCGGAATAACGTTCCCTTGTCCGGCAAGTTGACCGGACGCACCATCGCTTCGAAGCCAGCGAAAGCCACCTTGGCCTTCATGTTGTCCGCATCGGTTGCGCTTTGAAAGGCGCCCGCCTGCAGGTAGAACACTTCTGTGCTGGCTGGTTTGATGTCGATTTTTGCTTCAGGCTTCGGCGGGTTCTTTGCGTCCAGGGCGGCGCGGGTTTCGGCAGCGGGGCGCGGCTCGGGGGTCCGGCTTTCAACCGGCGCCTTTGGGCCCGCTTCCGGTTTGGGCGCATCGGCAACTTTTGGCGCAGGAATCGGCGCAGGGGTGGGAGCGTGTTCGCTCCTGACTGACTTGTCGTTCTTCTCACCCGGAAGAATTTGATAAAACTCAAAGCGCGGCTTGCCGGGATCGCCCTTGACGGCGGGCTGAACCACTTGCGATTGTGCAGACGCACTGGGTTGCAATGTCTTGGCCGGGATAGTCGGCAGCGCGGAGACAGGCTGCGTTTTTTCGATGAACGGGTTATTTTCGCGATGCAGCCAAAGTGCAAAACCGAGCGCCATGCCCAGGCCCAGCAGCAGGCCGATGATGATGCCGATGAACATCGGATTGAGGCCGCGTTTCTTGCCGCCTCCCCGGGCCGGCGCCCTCCCTTCAGCGGCGGGCGTCAAATATTTTGGATCGCGGGCCATGCTACATCTTCTCCGGTGCGGTCACGCCCAGCACGGCCAATCCGTTTTTCAGCACCTGCTTTGTCGCGACAATCAGCGCCAGTCTTGCGAGCTTCAATTTTTCATCCTCGACCAAAAACTTCTCGGCATTGTAGTAGCTATGCAGCTTTGCAGCGAGTTCGCCCAGGTACACGCATACGAGATGCGGCGAGAGCTCACGCGCGGCGGTGGCCAGCAGTTCAGGAAAATCAGCCAGCGCGCGCAACAGGTCGGACTCGTATTTGCTCGTGAGCGGTGAAAGGTCAAGTGCGTTCAGTGCAGACACATCGCCGCCCCACTGCGCCAGCACGCTGCAGATACGGGCATGCGCGTATTGCACGTAATACACGGGATTGTCTTCCGAGCGGCTCTTGGCAAGGTCGATGTCGAACGTGAGCTGCGAATCGGATTTGCGCATGACGAAAAAATAACGCGTGGCATCGCGGCCGACTTCGTCGATCAAGTCGCGCAGCGTCACATAGCTGCCGGCGCGCTTGGAAATTTTTACTTCTTCCCCGCCGCGCATTACCGTGATCATCTGGTGCAGTACGTAATCGGGGTAGCCTTTCGGCACATTCATTTCCATGGCCTGGATGCCTGCACGCACGCGCGCCAGTGAGCCATGGTGGTCGGCGCCCAACTCAGTAATGGCGCGCGTGAAACCGCGCTCCCACTTGGTGACGTGATAGGCGATGTCCGGTACGAAATAGGTAAACGTGCCGTCCGACTTGCGCATGACGCGATCCTTGTCGTCGCCATAGTCGGTGGTCTTCAGCCAGAGCGCGCCGTCCTGCTCATAGGTGTGGCCCTTGCCGATGAGATGTTCGACGGTTTTCTCCACCAGCCCATCGGTGTACAGCGAGGATTCAAGGTAATAAACGTCGAACTGCACGTCGAACGCTTTGAGGTCGAGATCCTGCTCGTGGCGCAAAGCGGCCACAGCGAATTTCTGGACTGCGTCGATATGCTCGCCCTGCGTGTCCTGCGGATTTTCCGCCGCGTAGCGTTCAGCGATTTCTACGATGTACTGGCCGCGATAGCCATCCTCAGGAAATGGCGCATCGACGCCGGCTTTTTCACGCAGGCGTGCCTGCACGGAAAGGCCAAGGTTGTTGATCTGCGCGCCGGCATCGTTGTAGTAGAACTCGCGGCTCACGTTCCAGCCTTGTACGGCGAGCAGGCGCGCCAGCGTGTCGCCGGTCGCAGCTCCGCGGCCGTGACCGACGTGCAGCGGGCCGGTGGGATTGGCGGAAACGAATTCCACCATCACTTTTTGATCTTTGCCCTGGTGGCCTTTGCCAAATTCGTCACCGGCAGAAAACACGGCGGCAATCACGCGCGACTCGGCCGTGGATGACAGGCGGATGTTGATGAAACCGGGACCGGCGATCTCAGGTTTGCCCGCAATCAATTCAGACGCCGGCAGCGCAGCCACGATGGCTTCCGCGATGTCGCGCGGTTTCGCGCCCAGCTTCTTGGCCAGCTGCAACGCGCTATTGACCGCGAAGTGGCCGTGGTCCGGATTCTTGGGCTTCTCGAGCTCAATTGCGAAACCAGCAGCGTCATCCTTCAACGCGGGGTAGGCAGCGAACAAGGCTTGCTGAAACAGCGCGGTGACAGCGCTCTTGTTATCGGACAGTGCGGCGGAAGGCATGCGGAAGAACCTGAAAGTAAGCCGCAAATTATAGCCGGAAGGCTCTGCCAAAGCGACCCTGTCTCAAGCAGCGAGCGCCGGTCGTAGCCCGCGAAATTATTATTAACTCCAGCAAAGGCGCGGCTTTCCGGGCATTTTTAGCCTGTAAACCGCCCCGGTTCTTGAGTTTTCAATCAGGATTTACAAAAATCAAACTTCCTGCGGATCCACATCGATTACCCATTTGACGGCGCGCCATTCGCGCTCGCGCAATCGTGGCAGCCAGGCTGCCAGGAATTTCTGCAGGCTGCCGCGTCCGTCCGATTGCACCAGCAACTGGCGGCGTTCAAGCCCGGCCTTGCGCGACAGTGGCGCCGGCACCGGATCCCACACAAATACCGCTCCCTCGCTGCCGGGGATTTGCGCCGCCTCCACCGCGTGCGCCATGAAGTCGGCCAGCGCCGCCGCAGTCTTGGCCTCGGCACGCAATAGTGCCAGGAACGTGAAGGGCGGCAACCGCGCCATCTTCCTTTCCGCCATCGCAATGGCGGCGAACCGCGCATGGTCCTGCGCGGCCACCGCCTGGTAAAGCGGATGGCCGGCGAAACGCGTCTGGATCAGTACGCGTCCCGGCAAATCCGCACGACCCGCGCGGCCGGCCACCTGCATCAGTTGCGCCACCATGCGCTCAGCTGCGCGAAAATCGGCGGAGAACATGCCGCCGTCGGCATTCACTACGCCGACCAGCGTGATGCGCGGAAAATCGTGACCCTTGGACAGCATTTGCGTGCCGACCAAAATATCCAGTTCGCCTGCGGCGGCCGCTTCAAAAATCTTTTCGGCTGATCCGCGACGGCGCGTCGAATCTCGATCGACGCGTGCGATACGTACATTCGGCAGGTGCGCGCGCAACGCGATCTCGACTCGTTCGGTGCCCTGTCCTGCCGGCACCATGTCGTGGCTTCCGCATTCGCTGCAGCTCGATGGAATGCGCGCCTGGTATCCGCAGTGATGACATTTCAGCCGCCGCTCGCTCTGGTGAAAAACCAGGCGCGCGCTGCAACGCTTGCATTCGGGCATCCAGCCGCATTGCGCGCACACCAGCGCGGGCGAGTAGCCGCGGCGATTGATGAATACCAGCGCCTGCTCACCACGCTTGACGGTTTCGTCGAGCGCCTTGATGAGCGCAGCGGAGAGACCGTTCTCGGTCCGCTCGGTGTTCAAGTCGATGAAATCGACTTTCGGCAGCACCGCGTTCGGTGCGGCGCGATCAGGCAATTTGAGTTCGGTGAAACGCTCGCGCGACACGTTCTGCAAACTTTCGAGTGACGGCGTGGCGGAACCCAAGACCACCGGGCAGCCCGTCTGGCTGGCGCGAAACACCGCCACGTCACGCGCGGAATAACGAAACCCCTCCTGCTGCTTGAACGAGGCGTCATGCTCTTCGTCGACAACGATGATGCCCAGCCGAGGCATCGGCGTGAACACGGCGAGGCGCGTCCCGATCACGATATCGGCGCGACCGGACTCGGCATCAAGATAGGCCGACATGCGCGGCACATCCGCCATGCCGCTGTGTTGCTCCACCACGCGCGAATCGGGAAAACGCGACTGCAGGTGGCGGAGAAATTGAGGCGTGAGATTGATCTCCGGCATGAGCACCAGCGCCTGCCTGCCCCGGTTGAGGACTTCGGCGATCAGGCGGAGGTAGACCTCGGTCTTGCCGCTCCCGGTGATGCCAGAAAGCAGGAACGAGACGAATTCATCCAGATGTCCGGTGACGGCGCTGACTGCCGCCTGCTGGCCGGCATTCAGCACCGGCCCGGTGACATGTGTTCGGCGTTTGGCATCGGGCTGCACTGGTTGGTGCGATGCCGATTCCTGGAATTCCACCCAGCCTTTTTCGACAAGTGTTCGCAGTGTCGCAGCCGCTCGCTCATGCCGTTCACGCAACAACGCCGCAGGTTGCGGCGCCTGTTGCAGCGCTTCGAGCATCGAGCGTTGCGCCACCGCGCGAGGTGAGAGACTCACCAGCGCAAGCTGCCCTTCGCTCGTGATGGTCGCGATGCGATCTTTCTTCGGTTCGACCAGTCGCACCGAGCGCATCGCCGGCGGCAATCCGTTCAGTGCAATGGGGCCGAACGGATGGTGATAGTAATCCTGGCAAAAACGTATCAGCGCGAAATCGTCTGCTGAAAATTTAGGCAGTGCGCGCTGGATATGGATCAGCGCTTTCAGCTTGTCGAGCGGCACATCGCTCTCCGCGACAACATCGACAATCACGCTACTCAGCAACTTGTTGCCGAAGGGCACCACCGCCAGGCGGCCGACATCGGAAACGTCGGCATCCGGCGCCAGGAAATCGAAGTTTTTTTCCAGCGGAAGATCGAGCGCGACCTGTGCGATACGCATTTTCATGCAACCCGCCAACCCCCTAGGGAACCGCCTTGAAACCCGCGCGGATATTGGGCCTCCGGCCTGTGGATAAGTTTGTGCATAGCTATGCCGCGCACGTCGTTTTTACCCGACAGGCAGGCTTTGACGGTTTTTTTGCACTGCGCAATAAAATAAAAAATGCCGTTGATACAAAGGGATGCAGCATCATATTCGGACGGCGCTCGAAATAACGCACGTATGTAGGCGGAACGAGAACTCTGTGCATAAGCAAGCCCGCGATCGCACATTTTTGAAAATATTTTTCTTGACAAGACTATCAGGCTAAACCCTAGTGCTGGCGCGGTGGACTGCGTTAACAAGCGCTTTCACGTGATCGGGGTCGGTGAATTGCGAAATGCCGTGGCCCAGGTTGAACACATGGCCATTGGCGTTGCCGTCACCGGCATATTCGGTGAGCACGCGAGTGGCTTCACGTTCGATGCTGGTCACATCGCCGAACAGCACATTGGGATCGAGATTGCCCTGCAGCGCGACTTTATGTCCGACTCTTTTTTTTGCATTGGCAAGATCGACAGTCCAGTCCACACCGAGTGCGTCTGCGCCGATATCGGCCATCGGCTCGAGCCATAGCCCGCCACCCTTGGTGAAAAATATCCGCGGCACGATACGTGATTCATGCGTACGCGTCAGTCCCGCCATGACTCTTTCGGCATACGCGAGCGAGAACTCCCGGTAAGCGGTGTGCGACAGCGCGCCACCCCAGGTGTCGAACAGCATGACGGCCTGCGCACCGGCTTCGATCTGCGCATTGAGATAGGTGATGACGCTCTCGGTATTTTTTTCGAGTATGGCGTGGAGCAGGTCGGGGCGCTGGTACAGCATGGTCTTCACGCGACGAAAATCATCCGAGCCGCCGCCTTCGATCATGTAACACGCCAGCGTGAAAGGACTGCCGGAAAAACCGATCAGGGGCACACGCCCCTTTAGCGCGCCGCGAATCTGCGAGACCGCGTCGGTGACGTATTTGAGTTGCGACTGGTCGGCAATGGGAAGTTTTTTGACGTCCTCTTCGGTGCGCACCGTGCGCTCGAATTTCGGCCCTTCACCTTCGACGAAATAAAGCCCCAGCCCCATTGCGTCGGGGATGGTGAGGATGTCGGAAAAAAGGATCGCCGCGTCCAGCGGAAAACGGTCCAGCGGCTGCAACGTGACTTCAGTGCAATAGTCCGGGCTCTTGGCAAGGCCCAGGAAGCTGCCGGCGCGTTTGCGTGTGGCGTTGTACTCCGGCAGGTAGCGCCCCGCCTGCCGCATGATCCAAATCGGCGTGTAGGGCGTAGGTTCGCGCATCAGCGCGCGCAGGAAGGTATCGTTTTGCAGTGTGGACATGGGCTCTAGGGTATTTCGGCTGCCGGAAACAAAAAGGCGCGACAGTGTTGTCGCGCCTTCGCATTATCTCACCTGCATTGCCGGGCTGGCCAATGTGTTCGATGTGATGCCGGCCGGCTAGCGCGGCAATTCGCTGGAGCCCATCAGGTATTCGTCCACCGAGCGCGCACACTGCCGCCCTTCGCGTATGGCCCAGACCACCAATGATTGGCCGCGGCGCATGTCGCCCGCGGCGAATACTTTCGGGTTGGCCGTTTGATAAGCACCTGCACCTTCTGTAACCGCCTTCACATTGCTGCGCGCATCTTTTTCCACGCCGAGCGCGGCGAATTGTTCCACCAGTCCCTTTTGCACCGGGCCCAGGAAACCCATCGCCAGCAGCACCAGGTCGGCTTTCATGTCGAATTCCGAGCCCGGTACTTCCAGCATTTTTCCGTCCTTCCACTCGACGCGAACGGCTTTCAGCTTTTCAACTTTTCCGTTCTTGCCGACAAATTCCTTGGTCGCAATGGACCAGTCGCGATCACAGCCCTCTTCATGTGATGAGGAGGTGCGCAACTTGATCGGCCAGTTGGGCCAGACCATTGGTTTGTTTTCGTGTTCCGGCGGCTGCGCCAGGAGTTCGAATTGCGTGATCGACAGTGCGCCATGACGGTTGGAGGTGCCGACGCAATCGCTGCCCGTATCGCCGCCGCCGATGACAATCACGTTCTTGCCGGTCGCCATGAGCTGCCCGGTTACTTTGTCACCGGCCACTACCTTGTTCTGTTGCGGCAGGAATTCCATGGCGAAATGAATGCCGTCGAGATCGCGGCCGGGTACCGGCAAATCGCGCGGCAATTCGGCTCCTCCCGATAACACCACCGCATCGAAATCCTGCATCAATATTTCGGCGGGCGTATCGACGCCGATGTTCTGGCTGACGCGGAACTGCACGCCTTCGGCTTCCATCTGCCGGATGCGGCGATCGATGTGCGATTTCTCCATCTTGAAATCGGGAATGCCATAGCGCAGCAGGCCACCGATGCGATCGGATTTTTCGAACACGATCACTTCGTGTCCTGCGCGCGCCAACTGTTGTGCGGCAGCCAACCCTGCCGGACCGGAACCCACCACGGCAACACGTTTTCCGGTCTTGCGTTTCGGCGGTTGCGGCGTAACCCAGCCCATTTCCCAGCCCTTGTCGATGATGGCGTGCTCGATGGACTTGATGCCGACCGCGTCATTGTTGATGTTAAGCGTGCACGCAGCCTCACACGGTGCCGGACAAACGCGTCCGGTGAACTCGGGAAAATTGTTCGTCGAGTGCAACGTGACCAGCGCCTCCTGCCAATTCTGGCGGAACACCAGGTCGTTGAAATCGGGAATGATGTTATTCACCGGACAGCCGGTCTGGCAGAACGGAATACCGCAATCCATGCAACGTGCGCCCTGGATTTTTGCTTCCGCGTCATCCAGGTGCATGGTGAATTCGCGATAATTCTTCAGGCGCTCGGCGGGCGGTATCGATGCCTCGCTCAGGCGCTGGTATTCAAGAAATCCGGTTGGCTTGCCCATTGAAAATCTTTCGTGCGATGTGTGTGTTGGATGATCGAGTCGGGTGTGGGTGTGGAGAACGCGATGCCGTTGTTCAGGCAGCTTTTTGCTTCAGCATCGACGCATTCTTTTCAGCCAGCTCCTTCAGCGCCCGCTTGTACTCCGAAGGCATCACCTTCACGAACATGCGCGACCACTTCGGCCAGTTAGCCAGGATGTCCATGGCGCGCTGGCTGCCGGTGTATTTGGCGTGGTTCTCGACCAGCGATTTAAGCAACGTGGCGTCCGAAACACCCATGTGGCAGGACGGTGTCACGGTATCGCCGACGGCCTCAAGTTCAACCATCGCCATATTGCAGCGATTCTTGAACATGCCCTCTTCGTCGAGCACGAATGCGACGCCGCCCGACATGCCTGCGCCAAAGTTGCGGCCGGTTGCTCCCAGCACCACGACCGTGCCGCCGGTCATGTATTCGCAGCCATGATCGCCCGTGCCTTCCACCACGGCGGACGCGCCGGAATTGCGCACGCAAAAACGTTCGCCCGCCACGCCGCGGAAATACGATTCCCCGGCAGTAGCGCCGTACATGACGGTATTGCCGACGATAATATTTTCCAGCGGATTGCCGCGGAAATCCGGCAACGGCCTGACGACGATGCGACCTCCACTGAGGCCCTTGCCCACGTAATCATTGGCCTGGCCACTCAAATCCATGGTGATGCCATGCGCGAGGAACGCGCCAAAACTCTGGCCCGCCGTGCCCGTCAATTTGATATTGATGGTGTCGTGGGGCAAGCCTTCATTGCCGTATTTCTTCGCCACCGCGCCTGAGAGCATTGTGCCCACGGTGCGATTCAGGTTACGGATAGTTGCCTCGATGGTAACTTTCTCGCGCTTGTCGAGTGCGGGTTTTGCCCGCTCAATGAGCATGTTATCCAGCGCATTCACCAATCCGTGGTCCTGCGTTTCCGTGTGATAACGCGACACTTCCGCCGGCATATCGGGCAGGTGGAATATGCGCGAGAAATCGAGGCCCTTTGATTTCCAGTGCGAGATGCCTTTGCGCGTATCGAGCAGGTCGGCGCGACCGATCAGGTCGTTGAATTTGCGGATGCCCATCGCGGCCATCAGTTCGCGAACTTCTTCCGCGACGAAGAAGAAAAAGTTCACCACATGTTCCGGCTGTCCCGTGAATTTCTTGCGCAGTACCGGATCCTGCGTGGCGACACCGACCGGACAGGTGTTGAGATGGCACTTGCGCATCATGATGCAGCCTTCAACCACGAGCGGCGCGGTGGCGAAACCGAATTCATCGGCGCCCAGCAATGCACCGACCAGCACGTCGCGCCCGGTCTTGATTTGGCCATCCACTTGAACGGCAATGCGGCCGCGCAGGCGATTCAGCACCAGGGTTTGCTGTGTCTCGGCCAGGCCCAATTCCCATGGCGTGCCTGCGTGCTTGATTGAAGACACAGGAGAGGCGCCGGTACCGCCGTCGTGGCCCGCAATGGTGACGTGATCGGCTTTCGCCTTGGCCACTCCCGCTGCGACCGTGCCCACGCCCACTTCGGAAACCAGCTTCACGGAAATCGATGCGCTGGAATTGCAATTCTTCAGATCGTGAATCAGTTGCGCGAGATCTTCGATTGAATAGATATCGTGATGCGGAGGCGGTGAAATAAGTTCGACACCGGGTGTGGCAAAACGCAATTTGCCGATGTAGTCGGAAACCTTGTGGCCCGGCAATTGGCCACCTTCACCGGGCTTGGCGCCCTGCGCCATCTTTATCTGGATCTGGTCGGCGGAATTGAGGTACTCCGCCGTCACGCCGAATCGCGCCGACGCAACCTGCTTGATTCGCGAGCGCAAGGAATCACCGGGCTGCAGGGCGATATCTGTCTCGACATCCGCGCCCAGCCTGCTTTTCAGCGATTCACCCGCTTTCTGGACAGGAATGAATCGCCGCGGATCTTCGCCGCCTTCGCCGGTATTGGACTTGCCGCCGATACGATTCATGGCGACAGCCAGCGTTGCATGTGCTTCAGTCGAAATGGAGCCCAGTGACATCGCGCCGGTCGCAAATCGCTTGACGATTTCCTTTGCTGATTCGACTTCCTCGATCGGCACCGGCGCGCCGTCCGGCTTGATTTCGAACAGGCCGCGCAGGGTCAGCTGGCGTGCGGTCTGGTCGTTGATGAGCTTGGCGTATTCCTTGTAAGTCGAATACGAATTCGACTTGGTGGAATGCTGCAGCCGTGCAATGACGTCGGGCGTCCACATGTGATCTTCGCCGCGCACGCGGAAGGCGTATTCGCCACCCGCATCGAGCTGGGTGCGCAGGACCGGATCGTCGCCGAACGCCTTGTGATGCTGGCGCATGGCTTCTTCGGCGATCTCAAAAATGCCGATGCCTTCGACGTTGCTTGCGGTGCCCGTGAAGTATTTCTTGACGAACTGGCTGGACAATCCCACCGCTTCGAAAATCTGCGCGCCGCAGTAACTTTGATAGGTGGAAATACCCATCTTCGACATGACCTTGAGCAAGCCTTTCGCGATGGCCTTGATGTATTTCTTTTCGGCTTCCTGCGGGTCGACGTCCGGCAGGTAGTCGCGCATGTTGTGCAGTGTTTGCAAGGCCAGATACGGGTGTACAGCGGCCGCGCCGAAGCCGCCAAGCAGGGCGAAATGATGGACTTCCCGCGCACTGCCGGTTTCGACGACGAGGCCGGTTGAAGTGCGCAAACCCTTGCGCACGAGGTGCTGGTGCACTGCGCCGACTGCAAGGAGCGCTGGGATGGCGACGTGATCCACGTCGACGCGGCGATCGGTGACGATGAGAAGGTTGTAGCCCAGCCGCAGCGCATCTTCCGCATGCGCGCACAGCGATGCGACGGCCGCTTCAATACCTTCCGTGCCCCAGGCGGCGGGATAGGTGATATCCAGTTCGTGGCTGCGGAAATAGTTACCGGTGAACATGTCGATATGGCGAATTTTTTCCATATCCTCGGTGGTCAACACCGGTTGCGCGACTTCCAGCCACTGGCCGGGATCGGTATGGTGAATATCCAGCAAATTGGGGCGCGGGCCGATCGTGATGGCGGTGGACATCACCAGTTCTTCCCGGATCGGATCGATCGGCGGGTTGGTAACTTGCGCGAATAATTGCTTGAAGTAGTGATAGAGATTGCGCGGCTTGTCAGACATTACGGCAAGCGGCGAATCATTTCCCATTGAGCCGGTGGCCTCGATGCCGGTACGGGCCATATGCGACAGGATGATTTTCAAATCTTCCTGCGTATAGCCGAATGCCTGCTGTAGATCGAGCAGGGGAACAGATGATTTTTCAGCGGGCGCCGGTTCGGGCAATTGATCGAGCCGGATGCGCGCCTGCTCGACCCACTGGCGATAAGGCTTCGCGGTGGCGAGTTCGCGCTTCAGTTGTTCGTCATCGACGATGCAGCCCTTCTCGGTGTCGACCAGGAACATCTTCCCCGGCTGTAGACGCCATTTCTTGACGATTTTCGATTCCGGAAAATCGAGGACGCCGGCTTCGGAGGCGAGCACGACAATATCGTCGTCGGTAAGGATGTAGCGCGCGGGACGCAGGCCGTTGCGATCAAGCGTCGCACCGATCTGGCGGCCGTCGGTAAATGCCATGGCAGCCGGGCCGTCCCATGCCTCCATCAACGTCGCGTGATATTCGTAAAACGCACGACGGTCTTCATCCATCAGTTTGTGACCGCTCCATGCTTCCGGGATCATCATCATCATGGCGTGTGACAGCGAGTAGCCGCCCATGACAAGCATTTCCAGGCAGTTGTCGAAACTGGCCGAATCCGACTGGCCGTCGTATATGAGCGGCCAGATTTTTTTCAGGTCGTCCTTCAATACCGGCGACGCAATCGCCTGCTGGCGCGCGCGGATCCAGTTCACGTTGCCGCGCAATGTATTGATTTCGCCGTTGTGCGCGATCATGCGAAACGGATGCGAGAGATCCCAGGTCGGGAAAGTATTGGTCGAAAAACGCTGGTGCACCAGCGCCAGTGCGGTCACCATCGCCGGGTCCTGCAGGTCGAGGAAATATTTTCCGACCTGGTCGGCCAGCAGCATGCCCTTGTACACAACTGTGCGTGTCGAGAACGACGGCACATAAAACTCCTTGCCGTGCCGCAGGTTCAGCGCCTGGATGGCGTGGCCGGAACGTTTGCGGATGATGTAAAGCTTCCGCTCCAGGTCATCCTGGCTCATCTCGCTTGAACCACGCGCCACGAATACCTGGCGAATCAGCGGCTCTACTGCAATGGTTGCAGGGGAAAGTCCGGTGTTGTCCGTTGCAACATCACGCCAGCCCAGCAGGATCTGCCCTTCTGCATTGATGGCGCGCTCGATTTCCTGTTCGCACGCCATGCGCGATGCCGGTTCGCGCGGAAGAAATACCATGCCGACCCCATATTGGCCGATGGCGGGAAGCGTCAGGCCCTGCTTTCCGCACACACGGCGCAGGTGCTGGTCGGGAAGCTGGATCAGGATGCCGGCGCCATCGCCGAGCAAAGGGTCATAGCCGGTCGCGCCGCGATGCGACAGGTTTTCAAGGATCTTCAGGCCCTGCTCAACCAGCGAATGAGAGCGCTTGCCTTTTATGTTGGCGACGAAGCCGACACCGCAGGCGTCGTGTTCGTTCTGCGGGTCGTATAAACCTTGTGCCTTGGGTGCTTGTTGTGAGACGGGCGGGGACGACGAAGCCGGGGCAGTTGCAGGAACTTCTTGCATGCGAAAACTCTCCGAGATAAACAGGTGACAACACCTATTGCGAGGTAACAAATCCATTGCAGCTTGTTCGCGGCGGAACAGCAATGATGAGGAAGACAATTGTTACCGGGAATTTCGGGCTTTTGGCCCCGCAGTTTATCGACGGACGGGACGCTCGGTAAAGCCACCCAACACGCTGATGCAGAAAGACTATTCCTGGATGCTTCGATAATAGCGCCGCTTATTGCGCGCTGCAACAAATTTGTCTGGCGGTCGGCGGGCCAGCACGATTACCGCTTTTGGGAATGTCATGCGGCTAATAATGAACGCGTCATTCCCGCTTTGATAGAATCTTCGTATATGCAAGCACTTTTGCTGCATTCTTGGGGTGATGCCTCAAGACCCGAAAGGATTTTTTTGTGAAGATGAACTGGATGCTTGAGCACGGTGTGAAGTCGATAATCCTGGCCTGCTGCCTGATGGTATTGAACTCCTGTGGAAGCGGCGCGGTTTCCTCTTCAAGCAATCCGGCCCTCGCGCTGACGTTATCACCCGCAACTGCCACGGCCTACCCCGGTGTGCCGCTCACGTTTTCGATCGCAGGCGGCGGAGCGCGCGGCCCGTACCAATTGACATCGAGCAATGCCTCGCTGCTTGAAGTTCCGACTGCCGCTGTCAACGATACGCAGATTTCCCTCACGCCCTCCTCCGTTTCGGCGCAGCAGAGCGTTACCATCACCGTCAGGGACCAGGCGGGCGCAACCGCAACTTCAGCTGTGGCGATCCAGCCCAACCTGATCAATGGAGACATTACGATTACCGGCACAGCCCCACCCGAGTTTCCCGCCTGCGCGGGTGCAGGATTCATTTGTAGCGGACAGTCGGGCACAGCCAGCCTCACCGTGAGCGCAGGAGGATCTACCGCCAGCCGCAATGTGCGCTTCGATGTTGTACAGGGCGCATTCAAATTCCCGACGGACGTCGCCCAGACGACCTTTGCGAACACCATCACCGTCAGGTCTGACGAAACCGGAAAGGCCGTTGCGATCATTCGCGCCGATACTGGCGCGCTACCCCAGATTGCCACCATCCGCATTACCGATGTCCTGACGGGTGCTTTCCGCACGGCGACTTTTATCATCAAGCAACCCAGTATCGGCACGGGACAGTTCACGACGGTGCCGCCTGAATGGAAGATAAGCGGGGCCTTTGTCAACGAGTGCCCAGGTGGCGACGTGGACTTCCTCATTTTCGGCGGCACACCGCCCTATGCAATCCGATCGTCGGCGATTCAGTTTGCAACACCCTCACCCACGCTTACTGCCGTTGAGAATCCCAGCAAATTCACGGCCCACTA
>JBDTWS010000087.1:0-17015 GCA_040006575.1 Betaproteobacteria bacterium | reverse complement strand
GCACTCAATACACCCCGTGCCCACCTTTATCGGTTGTCATGTTTTTAAAGAGCAACTCCGTCGCCACGCTTTGCTTGCTGCGTTTTGTGGAGGATTCACATTATGCAATCTTCCGAAAACACGGTCAAGTCTTTTTGCGAAAAAACTTTCAACAGACCGGAAATTATTTTCGAAGATTCGCTACTTGAGAGTGACGCGCGCGAATTTGCGCTTGCCCACTTGCGCTACTACTGTAGCGCCCTTGTTGAGAGTGAGCGCCTTGTCACTTATCTTTTCGCCGTCAAGCTTTACGCCACCCTGCTGGATCATGCGTACGGCTTCAGACGCACTTGGTGTCAGGCCCGCCTGTTTCAATATCTGCGCTATTCCCAACACACCTTCGGGGCACTCGATCGTCACGTCAGGAATATCCTCGGGAATGCCGCCGTGATGGCGCGCTTCGAAATCAGCAAGTGCAGCGTCTGCCGCATCTGCCGAATGAAACCGCGCAACGATCTCCTGTGCAAACGCGACTTTGATATCGCGCGGATTGCGGCCACCCTCGACTTCTTTTTTCCATCCCGCAACGACCTCCAGGGACCGAAACGAAAGCAATTCAATGTACTTCCACATCATTACATCTGTAATGGACATGAGCTTGCCGAACATTTCGCTGGGCCTATCGGTAATTCCCACATAGTTGTTCTTGGACTTCGACATCTTCTCCACACCGTCGAGGCCCTCCAGCAGCGGCATGGTGAGAATGCATTGCTGCTCCTGGCCGTACTGCTTTTGCAGTTCGCGCCCGACCAGCAAATTAAATTTCTGGTCCGTGCCCCCCAGCTCCACATCGGCCTTCAGCGCAACGGAGTCATAGCCTTGCATTAATGGATACAGGAACTCATGCACCGAGATCGGAACGCCACCCTGGAATCGCTTGGTGAAATCATCACGCTCCAACATGCGCGCAACGGTCCATCGGGACGCCAGCTCTATCATTCCACGCGCGCCCAAAGGATCGGACCATTCTGAGTTGTAGCGTATTTCCGTCTTTTCAGGGTCGAGCACCAGGCTAGCCTGGCTAAAGTAGGTTTTTGCGTTTGATTCAACCTGCTCTCGAGTCAAAGGCGGGCGCGTTGCGTTGCGGCCGCTAGGGTCCCCGATCATCGACGTGAAATCGCCGATGAGATAGATGACGGTGTGGCCAAGATCCTGGAACTGCCGCATTTTGTTCAACACAACGGTATGACCAAGATGTAAATCTGGTGCAGTTGGATCGAGACCAAATTTGATACGCAGCTTGCGCCCACTCTCCAGCTTCTTCCGCATATCCGCTTCGACAATTAGCTCGTCGGCACCACGCTTTATGATGGCCAGCGCGCCATCGACGTCAGTTGTAACAGTCATATCGTTTTTTCTTCAGGTAGGAGGAGTGACAGCGCAAGGTCTTTACTGTTATTCTTCAACGCCTTGCGGGCACAAGATCAATTGATCCTCAGGACAGCATGACATTCGCAGAATTCAAAATCTTAGCGCAAAAGCGTGGCGCCGGCCGATGGCTCGTCATGCAACGCGCACAAGCCAAACGCCTTGCGATCGCCGTGACAGTGCTTTTCGCACTGCCAATATTTGGCGTGCTCACCGCGTTCGGCGTTTCTTCAGACAGCCAGCTCGACAATATCCAGCGCCGCGAAATCACGCAAAACCTGGCTTTGCCGAAAGCGGAAGAAGCGGCACTCAACCTCGACGATGTGGCGGAATTTCATACCAGCGACCGCATCCAGCGTGGCGACAGTGTCGCCACATTGCTGAAACGGCTCAATGTCGACGACCAGGCCGCATTCAATTTCATGCGCACCGACAAATCGGCCCGCAGCATTTTCCAGCTGCGTCCAGGTCGCACCGTGCAGGCTGTGACCAGTGCCGACGGCACAATGCAGTCCTTCACCTACCTGTACAGTCCAGACCAATACCTGCAAGTCACGCGCCAGGGCGATAGTTTCATTGGGCAGGACCTGAAAGTTTCCTCCACGGCGCAGCAAGTCTACAAATCCGGCATCATTCGTTCGTCGCTGTACGGCGCGACGGATACAGCAGGCATTCCCGACGCCATCGCCAACCAGATTGCGCGCGTGTTCTCCACCGATATCGATTTCCATATCGACCTGCGCAAGGGCGATCGTTTCAGCGTCATCTACGAAATGCTGTATCGCGATGGTGAATACATGGGCCCGGGCCGCGTGTTGTCCGCCGAATTCACCAACAACGGCAAGACTTTTGAGGCATTCCTGTTTACCGACAGCGAAGGCAACGATGGCTATTATTCCGGCGAAGGCCAGAATCGCGCGAAATCATTCCTGCGTTCGGCGCTCGCTTTTTCGCGTGTGTCGTCAGGTTTTGGCGGACGCTTCCATCCGCTGCTGAAAAACTGGCGGCAGCATACCGGTGTGGATTTCGCCGCACCGCGTGGCACACCGATCTGGGCTACGGCGGACGGCACAGTTGAATACGCCGGCGTAAAAGGCGGCTACGGCAACATGATCGAAATTCGCCACGCCGGCGGAATTACCACGTTGTATGGACACATGTCCGGATTCGCCGCCTCCGTGCGCCGCGGAACCCGCGTAAGCCAGGGCCAGACCATCGGCTACGTCGGTGCCACGGGCTGGGCAACCGGCCCGCACCTCCATTACGAATTCAAGGTGTCCGGCATTCACCAGGATCCACTGCGTGTTGCCTTGCCGAAAGCCGAACCACTCGCACAAAAATACATTGCGGCGTTCAAGCAATCGGCCGCGCTACAGGGCGGAAAACTGGCGCTGCTGCGCGACGCCAACTTCGGACAATTTGAATAATCGTTCGCTTTGCATTGGCATCATGTCGGGCACCTCGCTCGATGGCGCTGATGCGGTATTGGCCGATTTCTCCGAAGTGCAACCCAAAGTCCTCGCGTTCTCCAGCGAATCCTATCCCGCCGACCTCCGCGCTGAATTGCTCGCGCTGAACACGGCGGGTGGAAATGAAATCGAACGCAGCTATCTCGCCGCGAACCGATTGGCGCAGGTGTATGCACAGGCCGCCAAACGCTGCCTGCAGGACGCTCGCGTCGATGCTGCCGATGTTGCCGCCATCGGCTGTCACGGACAAACTGTGCGCCACCGCCCCGACCTGGCCTTCACGGTTCAACTCAACAACCCCGCGCTTCTCGCTGAACTCACGGGCTGCAACGTCGTGGCCGAATTCCGTTCGCGCGATATCGCCGCCGGCGGCCAGGGCGCGCCGCTGGTACCGGCTTTTCACGAAGGTGTTTTCCATAGCGCCGATGAAAGCCGCGTCGTGGTGAATATCGGCGGCATCGCCAACCTCACTTTCCTCGCGCCACACAATCCCGCGTGGGGATACGATTGCGGCACCGGCAACTGCCTGATGGACGGATGGATTGCCATGCACCAGGGCGTTTCGCATGACGAAAACGGCGCCTGGGCCGCAACGGGAAACGTTCTAGAAAGCTTGCTGCAACGATTGACGGATGACCCGTACTTCGCATCACCGCCCCCCAAAAGCACCGGCCGCGATCTCTTCAACATGGCATGGCTCGCGTCACGACTCGACGGCACCGAGCGGCCGCAGGATGTGCAGGCCACGTTGCTGGCGTTGACCTCGAAAGTCATCATTGGCGACGTCGCCCGCAACGCACCCTCGACCAAACGCATCCTGGTGTGTGGCGGCGGCGCAAGTAATGCCGCGCTGATGGCCGATCTCGCCGGGCGTTTTTCCTGCGGCGTCGTTGAAAAAACCGATGCCCATGGCGTTCCCACACAGCAAGTGGAAGCCTTGGCCTTTGCCTGGTTCGCATTGCGTGCCACACAGCGACGCACGGTCGACATGACCGCCACCACCGGCGCCGCGCACGCCTGCGTACTGGGCGCGACCTACCCGGCCTAGCTACCTTGGTTACTTGATCGCCGCGAGCGATTGCTCGATGTCCCAGATGATGTCATCAAGCGTTTCCAACCCGATCGACAGCCGCACCATATCGGGCGGCACGCCGGCCTTGACCTGATCTGCCTCGCTCAATTGGCGATGCGTGGTGGACGCCGGATGAATCACCAGCGATTTCGCATCGCCGATATTGGCCAGGTGCGAAATGAATTGAAGACCTTCAATAAACTTCACGCCCGCCTCGAAACTCGACAGCGTGCCGCCATTGATGCCGAACGACAGCAGCGCGCCCGCGCCCTTCGGCATATAGCGTTTCACCAGGTCGTGATAGCGGTTTGATTTCAGCCCTGGATAGTTCACCCATGCCACCTGCGGATGTGCCTCAAGGAATTCCGCCACAGCCATGGTGTTAGTGCAGTGCCGGTCCATGCGCACCGGCAGCGTTTCAATTCCCTGCAGCAACTGCCACGCATTGAACGGGGAAAGCGTCGGGCCGAACACGCGCAGCACTTCCATGCGCGCCTTCATCGTGAACGCGAAATCGCCGAACGTTTCAAAAAAACGTACGCCGTGATAGCCCTCCGAGGGCTCGGTCATCGACGGGAATTTGCCATTGCCCCACGGAAATTTCCCGCCCTCCACCACCACGCCGCCCATCGTTGTGCCGTGCCCACCCATGAATTTTGTCGCCGAATGCACAACGATATCGGCACCATGCTTCAGCGGCTGGCAGAGGTAGGGCGATGCGGCGGTGTTATCGACGACAAGAGGAATACCCGCTTCATGCGCGATCTTGCCCACCGCCCCAAGGTCCACCATGTTGATCGCCGGATTTCCCAGCGTCTCGGAGAAAATTACCTTCGTATTCGGCTGGATGGCGCGCCGGAAATTTTCGGGATCATCGGGATCCACCAGCGTGGCCTCGATTCCGAGCTTCTTGAAATTGACGTTGAACATCGTGTGTGTACCGCCGTACAACTTCGACGATGACACGATGTGATCGCCGGTCTCGAGGATGTTGAACAGCGCCACCATCTCGGCCGCCTGTCCGCTTGCCGTGGCGACTGCCGCACGCCCGCCTTCGAGTGCGGCGCAGCGCTCTTCAAACGCGGCAGTGGTGGGGTTCGACAAGCGCGTGTACACATTGCCAAACGTCTGCAGATTGAAGAGGGACGCAGCGTGATCTGCGCTGTCGAAAACAAACGAAGTCGTCTGGTAAATCGGCAACGCACGCGCACCAGTGGCGGCATCCGGAATCTGGCCCGCGTGCAACGCAAGTGTTTCAAAACCAAAGTGCCGGTCGGCCATTTTTGCGCCTCCTAAAAATTAAAACTCCAGCACCGGTGCGCCTCGCAGGGCAAAAATGCCCTGTGAACCGCCCCAATGCTGGAGTTTGCCTCGTTGAAACGTGTCTACTTCTGCGACTGGCCGATCTTTGCCTTGTCGAGGATGGTCATTGCCGAAGCAACGAAACCACCTGCATCTGCCAGGCTGGTCGGAATGATGAGCGTGTTGCCGGCCTTCGCGAGATTGCCGAACTGCTCCACATATTTCTCCGCCACTTTCAAATTCGCGGCCTGCATGCCGCCCTCTTCGCTCAGTGCTGCGGCCACCTGGCGAACCGCGGATGCCGTGGCTTCGGCCACCGTGGTCAATGCAGTCGCTTCGCCCTGCGCCTTGTTGATGGCCGCCTGCTTCTGGCCTTCCGACGCGAGAATCGATGCCTGGCGCTGGCCGTCGGCGATGTTGATTTCTTCCTGGCGCACACCTTCGGATTTTGCGATCAGCGCGCGCTTTTCCCGCTCGGCCGTGATCTGCGCCTGCATCGAACGCAGGATGGATTCCGGCGGCGTGAGGCTCTTGATTTCATAGCGCAACACCTTGATGCCCCAGGTACGGCCCGCTTCATCGAGGACACTTACGACCTTGTGATTGATCTCGTCGCGCGATTCGAATGTCTTGTCCAATTCCATCTTGCCGACCTCGGAACGCAGCGCCGTTTGCGCCAGCTGTGAAATTGCCAGCTCGTAGTCCGACGTGCCATAACTGGCGAGCCTGGGGTCCACCACCTGGAAATAAATGATGCCGTCGACCGCGAGCTGGGTGTTGTCCTTGGTGATACACACCTGCTCCTGGACATCCAGCGGCACTTCCTTCAGCGAATGGCGATAGGCCACGCGATCGATGAACGGCACGATCAGGTTGAAGCCCGGCTGCAGCGTCATGTGGAACTTGCCCAATCGCTCCACCACCCAGGCGTTCTGCTGCGGCACGATGCGCACACCTTCGATGATGAGCGCGATGAAGAACGCCGCCAGGAACACGCCGATGGCGGCAGCCGGACTTTGCGTGAAAAATCCTGCGGCAGCGGCCAGGACGACGGCGACAATCATTTTTGCAAACATGGGAATCTCCTTGCGTTTTTCTAATACCGTTGCGAATGACACGGGAACAGCGGACTTCATTGAAATGTTGTCTATGCGAGAGCGACCACCCGCATCGGTTTTATTCTTGAGCATCTCGTGGGACTGGTGGCGTGACCCGGATTTGGTGCTGGCCTCGACCAGCGCTTTGGCGGCAGCCTTTGTTGCGCCCGCCGCGGCCGTTGCATTTGTCTTGGCGGTTGCCGCAGTGATCCGGGCCGCCGCCTTGTTGGCCTCTACAGTCGTGGCGGACACTTGAGCCTGCGGTTTCGAGGGCGAACCACCATTCTTGATCCTCGCTTTTTCGATCTCGTCCCTGATGCCCTTGGTAACCTCGTCGAACCAGGCAAATTTGTTCGACGACAGGCTGGCGCTCACGCCGAACACCGTCAGCGCGATCCATTTCGAATGCGTTACCGCCCAGGCTATGACGCCGGCAATGAGCCCATTGATGAGACGCTGGAGCACTAGCCCACCAGCTTCTGGCTACCAACCACCCAGCATTGGCCGTCCTGCGCCAGGATGTAGAGCATCGCGCCCTCGCCGGCCCCGGCCGAAACCACATCGCCCGGCTTGACCCGCGCATCCCATTCCGCACCACGGTACTTCACGCGCAGCATGCCTTCAGCACGATTGACCCAGTTGACCACGGTCACCATCTGGCCGACGTCAATGGCATTGGACTGGTCGCCATCCTTGCGATGGGCGGCGTGCCATTTTTGCACCCACCACGTGCCGAAGCTGGCGACCACGCCGGCCACGGCGACTTGCACGATAAACGGCGCACCCAGGTAGGAGGCGAGAGCGGCGAACAGCGCGCCCACGCCCAGTACCAGCAAATAAAAAGTCCCGGTCATCAATTCCACGATGACGAGCACGAATCCCACAACGGTCCAGATCAAATAGTCCTGCATGATTTCCTCCGATGACGACGCCATCTTGGCCGCCGCTCCCTCCACCGTCAAGGCAGTCGCCCCGAACGACCCGCAGTCTGCGACGAACAAACGTCATTCCTGATGAGCAGCAATTGCCGGGCATTCATGCTGCAGCGCCGCAGTGCGCAATCAGTGCGTCGACTCCTTTTTTACTGGTTATTTCAAACCGGTCTTTTCGCCGAGATTACACGTGTATTCACCCCGGCGTAATTCAGCCCGCCGAACAGGCGCCCATGCTCTATTTTTATGCAGCGGTCCATCACCACATCGAGCCCCGCCTTCGTGGCCAGCGCCGCCGCATCCTGGTTTATCACGCCCAGCTGCATCCACAGGCATTTTGCACCGATATCGACAGCATCCTGCGCCAGCGGCAAAATCTCCGCGGATTTGCGGAAACAATCGACGATATCGATCTTTTCCGGCACATCCTTGAGGCTGGGGTAACACTTCTGCCCCAACACTTCCTGATATGCCGGGTTCACCGGGATCACACGGTAACCATGGTCGATCAGGTATTTGGCCACGAAAAAGCTCGGGCGCCACCAGTTGGCCGACAGGCCGACAACGGCAACGACGTGGTTGGTTTTCAGGATGCGCCGCAAGGTAGCAATGTCGTCCATAACGCCAGGTGTCCTCCGATGTGCGGGCCGGAACGTTTCATGTGACGGAAAAGTCCTACGTTCCTTAGCGCGTTTGAAGAATGCCAGAAACCGGCCCCAGGCGCGATGCTTACACAGAAATGTCCTGCAGTCCTATGCAGACACGCAATCCCCGAATCCGGAGCACACATGCACAATCGAAATACGCTTTTCTCGTTCGCCTTGTCCGCCGCCGCCACGCTAATGCTACTTGCCCCCCTCGGCGCGCAGGCCGCAGTTCCCAACCACAGCATCGAAAAATTGCCGGTCGCCCCCGGCAGTTTCCAGGTCGCCTGTTCCAATATTGCCATCGACAGCACGCGCCTTGCCCAACTTGGTGGCAATGTTGACGACTTCTGGACCGGTGCCAACGATCATTACGTGCGTGACATCCTGCTCGAACCCGGCGACACGCTGGTGGCGCGTCCGCAAATACCCAACAGTGACCTGTATCCGGGCCGCCGCAACACCGGCGTTGATTTTGTGGTGATCGCCTGCTATCCGACCGACCCCTCGAACCCACGGCCCGACTATCTGCTGCCCGACGGCCAGCGCATTCCGCATATGCAGCGCGTCGGCCAGTTGCCGATCCTGGCACCCCAGGCGTGCACCATCTTCAATATGCAAGCCGGCTGCGGCCGCTGGCCACTGATGATGTTCTCTCACGGCCTCGCCGGTAGCCCGGTCGACGGCAAGTCGGTGGACTTCCTGGTGCGCATGGCCAGCTATGGCTACATCGTTGCTGCGCCGTTTCATGGCGACAAGCGTTTTTCCCGCGTCAAGGTAGAGGACCTCGGCGATATCGCCTACATCCTACTCAACTTCGACAAGATCGTGGAATTGCAGGCGCTGCGTCCGCTCTCGATGAAGGCCGTGGTTGACCTGATGCTGGCCAGTCCGCAATTCGCCCCATACATCGACGAGACCCGCATCGGCGGAATCGGCGGCAGCATGGGTGGTGCGACCATGATCTGGCTGCTGGGTGCAGAAATTACCAGCGGGTACCCGAGCCTGAATTCGCGCGCTACCGTGCAGGATCCCCGCATCAAGGCGGCCGTCGGCTATGTGCCGTATGCGGGACAGCGTTTCCTGCCCGCGTTCGGCGACAACAATGCCACCGCCAACAAGGTGACCAAACCCTTCCTCGCCATCTCCGGCACGGCGGATACCACCGCACCGATCATCATGATGGAACAGGCCATGAAGCAGTTCCGGGGGGCGCGCTACCAGGTCGCACTGACCGGTGTCGAACACACCTATGCCACCAGCTACGCCGACGATGTATTCGGTTGGGTCATCCCGTTTTTCTCAGCCTATCTCAATGGCGACAAGACCGCGCTGGACCAATTTACCCGGCAGAAAAATATCAAGGGTGGACTAGACGACAACCTGCATATCGACTACACGCCACCGACTGCGGTGGGTCCCGGCGAAGTGCTGGTGGATGAATTCCGCAGCGAGGTGTTCAACCGCTACTTCATCACGTCTCGCAACTCGGACAAGAACATCATCGACAGCGGTATCGCCGGGCCCGGCTGGTCGCGCACCGGTTATCAATTCAAGGGCTTCACCATCCCCGGTCCGGCGGAATCACGCGTCGCCACACAGGCGCCGGTGTGTCGATTCTTCTATCCGAAAATCCTCACGCACTTTTTCTCAACCGAGGCAGCGGACTGCAATCTGGTGAGGACGCTGGGCACCGTAGATGAGGGCGTAGATTTCTGGGCCCACCGCGCCAATACCGCCGAGTGTCCCACCGGCAGCCAGGCAGTGCTGCGGCTCTACAACAACCGCTGGCTGCAGAACGATTCCAACCATCGCTATACAACCAGCCGCTATGAAGCCGGCGTGCTCGTCAGCGACCGTGGCTGGATCAATGAAGGTGTGGTGATGTGCACGCCGCTGTAGCGTGCACGCATGCCAGCCAAGACGCTGCGCTAGTCTTCCAGCAATTTGCTGACGCGCGAGTGTTCGCTGTCGGAGAGTGAGACTGTCGGCGATGCCGCAGCCACCAGGTTGCGGCGACGATTGACCAGAACGACCAGCACCGCGCCACCACATAGCAAGACGAACGGTCCAAACCACAACAGCCACGTCTTCGATTCGACTGGCGGCTTGTACAAAACAAAATCGCCGTAGCGTTCTTTCAGGTGGCGCTTGATCTCTTCGTCGTTCTTGCCGCTGTCAGCGAGCAGGCGAATTTCGCGGCGCAGGTCGCCCGCGAGTCCCGCTGGTGATTCGGCCAGGGTCTGGTTCTGGCAAACGAGGCAGCGAAGTTCGGTCTCGAGTTTCTTGAGGCGTAGCTCCAGCTCCGGCGACATCGGCGGCATGTCCGGTGTCGGGGTTTGCGCCAATGCGCTGGTGCCCGCAAATGCGGCGAAAATGAACATCAAACTCAAGCACTGGCGCGCTTTTCCAGCCATAAATGACCTGCAAAACTCGCCAATGCTGGACTTTCGAATAAGAATCATGCTTTGCCCAGGTCACGAATAATCGGCAACAGCACATCGCGCATTGTGTCCGGGTTGATCGGCCCGGTATGCTTGTAGCGAATCATGCCGGCCTTGTCGATGATGAACGTTTCCGGTGCGCCATATACGCCCAGGTCGATCGCCACACGCCCATCGAGATCGCTGATGGAGACCTGGTAGGGATCGCCGAATTTCGCCAACCATGATTTGGCGTCTTCCGGCTTGTCCTTCCAGTTGAAGCCGACGATGGGAACCACCGCCTGCTTCGCCAATGCATTCAGCACCGGATGTTCGTAACGACACGACACGCACCACGATCCCCAGACGTTCAGCAACCAGACTTTGCCCTTCATGTCTGCAGACCCCAGTTGCTTGCCTGCATCATGCAATTGCGGCAATGAAAATACCGGCACAGGCTTATTGATCAGCGGTGAAGGAATGGCGCGCGGATCGAGCTGGAGTCCTTTCCAAAGGAACCAGACGATGCCAAAAAAAATTACCAGCGGCAGCGCGTAGCGCCACGCGCGCACCAGCGGTGTTGCCGGGGGCCGGGTGTTTGTGTTGATCGGGTCAGCCGCTTCCATCGTCAATCCGCTCCCTGCGGTGAAGGTTTGCGCGGACGCCGATTGGCATTCTTGCGACCCTTGCCCGGAGCGGGCGAGGGCGAAGAAACGATGGCGACATTCTCCACCGCTGCCGACGCCTGCAAACCCTGCCGCAGTTTCAGGCGATAACGCTTATCCGAGATCGCCAGCGCACCGCCCATGGCCATCATGATGCAACCGAACCAGATCCAGTTGATAAACGGCTTCACGTAAATTCGCACACCCCACGCGCCGTCGGTCGCGCTCTCGACCGGTTCACCCAGCGACAAATACAGGTCGCGCGTCATACCCGAATTGATCGCGGCCTCGGTCATGGTCTGCCCCGTGGTCGCATAAGCGCGTTTTTCCGGCTGCATCACTTCGATCAGTTTGCCGTCACGAAAAACTTCGAACCGCCCGACGGTGGCCCGATAATTCGGCCCCGGTTTTTCGGCGACTGAAATGAATTTGAATTCGTAGCCGTTTTCAATGGCGCTTTGTCCCGGCGCCAGGCGGATATCGCGTTCGCTTTGGTAACTTTTCACCAGTGTCACACCAATGATGAACACCGCAATGCCGAGATGCGCGAGATGCATGCCGTAATAGCTGGGACTGTTGGCGGTGAACTTTCCCATGAAGTCCGTCGCCGGCGTGGTGCGGAAACGCTGTGCGATCGCGGTGGTGCAGGTTGCGATGATCCAGGTCGCCAGGAACAATCCCAGCGCGGCCAGCGGTGACCACTTGCCCATCAGGAACGGAATCACGATACCGCTCACGATCGCAACACCAAACGCCCAGCGGATTCGCACAATGATTTCAGGAAGCGTCGCATTGCGCCATCGCGCGAACGGCCCGATGGCCATCAGGAACACGGTCGGTGTCATGACAATGCCGAACACCAGATCGAAATAAGGCGGTCCGACGGAAATTTTCCCGAGCTGCAATGCGTCGAGGAACAGCGGATACAGCGTGCCCAATGCGACCGTCAACATGGCCACCACCAGCAGCACATTATTGGCGAGCAGCGCCATCTCACGCGAGGCCCAGGTGAAGCCGGTGGGCCACCGGGTCAGGCCCAGTTGCGGCGCACGCCATGCATACAGCGCCAGCGAAACGCCGATAACGATGACCAGGAACGCGAGGATGAATACGCCGCGCCGCGGATCGGTGGCGAATGCGTGCACCGACGTCAGCACGCCTGAACGCACCAGGAATGTACCCAGCAGCGAGAGCGAAAACGCGATGATCGCCAGCAACACCGTCCAGCTTTTGAAAATGCCGCGCTTCTCCGTCACCGCCAGCGAATGAATCAGCGCCGTGCCCACCAGCCAGGGCATGAAAGACGCGTTCTCCACCGGATCCCAGAACCACCAGCCGCCCCAGCCCAGCTCGTAATACGCCCACGCCGAACCCAGGCAAATCCCGATCGTAAGGAAGCACCACGCGGCCGTCGTCCATGGCCGCGACCAGCGCGCCCACGTGGCGTCGAGCCGGCCGCCGATCAATGCGGCCACGGCGAACGCAAACGCAACCGAAAATCCCACATAACCCATGTACAGCATCGGGGGGTGATAGATCATGCCCGGGTCCTGCAACAGCGGATTCAGATCACGCCCTTCGAGCGCCGCCGGGAACAGGCGGTCGAACGGATTGCTGGTGATCAGCATGAACAGGTAAAAACCCACCGCGATCAAACCCAGGACCGCCAGCACACGCGAAATCACTTCCAGCGGCAGGTTGCGGCTGAAGATCGACACCGCAAACGTCCATCCGGTCAGCATCAATACCCACAGCAACAGCGAGCCTTCGTGCGAGCCCCATGACGCCGTTACGCGGTAATACACCGGTAACTTGGTGTTCGAATTAGCGGCAACGTTCTGGATTGAAAAATCACTCGTCACGAATGAATACACGAGGCAGCCGAATGCGAACATCACAAACACGAACTGTCCCTGCGCCAGCGGCCGCGCCAGCGACATCAGCCGGGTGTCGTTGCGAAACGCACCCACCATCGGCACGACGCCAAGCGTGATCGCGAGGCACAGCGCCAATATCAGTGAAAAGTGCCCGAGTTCTGGAATCATGGTTTGGACCCCGCAGGAGATTGCGTGACAACCGGTTTCTGCCCGGCGAATACCTTGCCCTCGATGGGGTGCCCGGCTTTTTTCAGCGCCTCGGCCGCTTCGGGGGGCATGTAATTTTCATCGTGCTTGGCCAGCACATCGCTGGCCATGAATACGCCGCCGGACATCTTCCCCTGCGCCACCACGCCCTTGCCTTCCTTGAACAGGTCGGGAAGGATGCCGGTAAAACTCACGGGAATAGTTTGCACCGTATCCGTGACATCGAAGCGCAGCGTCAAGCCATCCGGATTGCGCTTGAGGCTGCCCGCCGTCACCAGCCCGCCCAGGCGAAATGCGCGATCCTGCGGCGCTTTTTTCGCGATCACTTCGGTGGGGGTAAAGAAAAACACCAGGTTGGAATTGAACGCGCGCAGCACCAGTGCCGTCGCCACGCCCACCACCACCACGGCCATGGCGATCCACATGAATCGTTTGTGGCGCAGCTTCATTTCTTGTTTTCTCCATTTACTGACGTGGCGCGCCTGGCACGCAGTCTCAGCAGCAAAATTTCCGCCACGATTCCCAGCGCAAACGCGCCGAACGAGCCCCAGACATAAAATCCGCGCCCGCCCATATAAAAAAAGTCCGCCCAATCCATTATTTGCCGCCGCCTTTCAGCCACGCCGCACCGTGTTCGCGCTCGGCAATGATGGCACGAACGCGCACCAGTGCCATGGCGATCGCATAGGTCCAGCAGGCGAATGTCATCGCCAGCAATGCCCAGCGCATGGCAGGCGATGCAATCGAATTGCCGGTCAGCGAAATCGACGAGCCCTGGTGCAGGGTGTTCCACCATTTCACCGAAAAATAAATGATCGGGACATTGATCGAACTCACGATCACCAGCAGCGCACCCGCCTTGTCCGCGCGTTTCTTGTCGTCGATGGCGTTGATCAGCGCCATGTAGCCCACGTATAGAAACAGCAGCAGCAGCGTCGATGTGATGCGCGCATCCCACACCCAGTAAGCGCCCCAGGTCGGCCTGCCCCACAGCGAGCCGGTCCATAGCGCCAGCGCCGTGAACAATGCGCCGGTGGGCGCCAGCGCCTCCATCATCATCGACGACAGCCGCGTGTTAAACGTCAGCGCCATCACGCCGTACACCGCCATGATGAGATAGATGAACATGCCCATGATTGCCAGCGGCACGTGGATGTACAGGATGCGATAGACCTCACCCTGCTGGAAATCAGTCGGTGCCACGAAGAACGCGAGATACAGCCCCGTCAATGCCAGCGCGAGCGCGATGGACGCGAACCACGGCCACATCTTTCCGGCCAGGGGATAGAACGTCGCGGGAGAGGAATACTTGAACAGGCTCACAATCAATCCAGTGAAATTTTTAGGGCGGCGGCGATTGCGAACGGCGCCGAAAGCGCCCCCAGCAACAGGAGCGCCCCCAGCAGGGACAGGTTTGCGGTAGTGTCGATGGATGCCATCGACTGTTCGACCGCGCCGGCACCAAAAATCAGTACCGGCACATACAACGGCAACACCAGCAGCGCCATTAGGATCGAGCCACCGCGCACGCCCAGCGTCAACGCCGCACCGATGGCGCCGATCATCGACAACACCGGCGTACCCAGCATCAGACTCACCATCAGCACCAACAGTTCGCTCGCATTGAGGCCAAATTGCAGGCCCAGCAGCGGTGAAATCAGCGCCAGCGGCAGGCCGCTCATCAGCCAGTGCGCCAGCATTTTACCTGCGGCAATCACCGGCAGGGGGTACGGGGACAACAGCATCTGCTCCAGCGTACCGTCGGCATAGTCGGCCGCGAACAGGCGCGGCAGCGTCAGCAGCACGGATAGCAGTGCCGCCACCCACACCACACCCGGGGCGATGCGTTTCAGCAGCGCTTCATCCGGCCCCACGGCGAGTGGAAACAGGCTGACCACGATAACCAGGAACATGATGGCCTGCACCAATTCCGCACGCGATCGCAGCCCGATCTTCACGTCGCGCGAGGCGGTAATCCAGAGGCCGCGTTCGGGCGAATTCATGGGCTGCGCAAATGTACCGGCCATCGACGTATTCACGCGGCGTCGCCCAGCGACATTTCGTGGATGGGCGCGTTGATCGCCAGCGAAAGATGCGTGGCGATGCAGGCCAGGCCGCCGCGCTTGAGATGCGATTCGACGACGCCGGAAAACAGCTTCACGCCTTCCGCATCCAGCGCGTTGGTCGGTTCATCCAGCAGCCACAGCGGCTTCCTCGACAGCTTGAGCCGTGCCAGGCCGATGCGGCGTTTCTGCCCCTGCGACAGCCGGCGTGTAGCAAGTTGATGGCGGCCGGCCAGTCCCGCTTCATCCAGCGCACTCGAGATTTCATGCGGCGGCAACGTCACACCATCGAAGGCCAGTGCTTCGGCCAGGTTTTCGGCGGCCGTCAATTCATCCTTGAGCGCATCGGTGTGCCCGAGATACAGCGCAGTCGCACGTTGGCCTGCGCAGAGTACCGTCCATTTCTCGCCGTTCCAGCGCAGCTCGCCCACATCGGCACCTGTCAATCCGGCCAGGACCCGCAACAGGCTGGTCTTGCCGCTGCCGTTGGCGCCACGCAGGACCAGCGCCTCGCCTGCCTCCACTTGCAATGAAAGGCCGGCGAACAATTGCCGCGATCCGCGTGTCAGGCCCAACCCGGTGACCGTCAAGGTCAAGGCGCCACCCTCGATATTGTCACCTTCACATTGCGCGTACCCGGCTTGATGACCTCACTGACGCCGGACAGGTCACCCGGCTGCAATTGCGCGTTGCCCGATTTGGAAATGCGCGCTTCGACCACGACTTCCGGAAATGAGGACAGGTTCATTCCCGGCGCCATGGCCATTGCGTCAGTCAATTCGAACGTCTTCGGGAATTCGCCCACTTTCGGCACGGGGATCCGCAACACCGCCAGCGGCATGCGTGGCCCCTCCTTGGCGCGCGCAAATACAAATAGCGTGTCGCTCGCCGCCATCTTCGCCGCGACCTCGGGCGCCAGCGTCACCTGTCCTGAAACAGTCACTGCCGGATTGCCTGCTTTGGCGGATGGGGCATTGGCCGGAGCAGGGTTAGGTGCCGGCGGCACATCATTGCGCGCGACCTGCGGCGCCATCGGCTTTCCGCTGCGGATTTCCGCCATGATCGCTTCCACCTGGCGGTAGTCGTCCGAATCTTTCGCGACCAGCGTTTTCAATTTTTCCCAGTGCTTCAGCGATGTCTCGCGATTTCCCAGCCGCAGTTCGGCGGTGCCTGCGAGCGCGAGACCCTTCATATTGTTGGGATCCATTTTCAGCACTTGCTGGATCAACGCGACTGGTTTCCCATCGAAACGGCCGTCCTGCGCCAAAACCAGGGCATCCGCGTAATCGGCCAGCAGCTGCGCATCGTTCGGCAGCAGTTTCGTCGCACGTTCATACGCGGCCACCGCCTGCGGATAGCGGCCCAGCGCATTCTGCGAACGCGCCAACAGCACCCAGCCCTTGGGATCGTCCGGTTTCTCCTGCATCTTCTGCGCCAGCGTATCGACCATGGCGAGAATCTGCTTGTCGGACATCGGCGCTTCACCATTGGGGCCCGCAGTCTGGCCGGGCGGCGCTGCTGCTGCGCCCGCTGCAGACAAAGCCGCAACGCCACCTTCGCGCAAAGCCTGCGGCATGCCCACCGTGACATACATGGCAACAGCCGCCAGCGGGATAAGCACGCCCAGCGCGGCCGACAATATCCAGGGCCGCTTTCGCACCGGCGCCGGATCAACGGAAGTCGCGCCCGGCACTTCGTCAGCGAGGCGCTGCGACAACTCTTTCAACGCCGTGTCACGCTCGGCTTCACTCAACACTCCGCGATTGAAATCTTCCTCAATTTCGCGTTTCTGCGAGCGAAATACCGCCACATTGCTGCCGGCATCAGACAGGCGAGAAACACCTTCGCCGACGTCGA
>JBDTWS010000086.1:0-17169 GCA_040006575.1 Betaproteobacteria bacterium | reverse complement strand
GGCGGGCTGCGCTGGTCGGACCGTCCGGAAGATTTCCGCACGGAAGTGCTGGGGTTGGTGAAGGCGCAGATGGTGAAGAACGCCGTGATCGTGCCGGTGGGTTCCAAGGGTGGCTTCGTGCTGAAGACGCCTCCCCTCGCCTCCGATCGCGATGCGTACATGAAGGAAGGCATTGCCTGCTACCAGATTTTCCTGCGTGGGCTGCTGGATATCACCGACAACCTGCTCAAGGGAAAGATTATTCCGCCGAAAGATGTCGTGCGGCATGATCCGGATGACCCTTACCTGGTGGTGGCCGCAGACAAGGGGACGGCGACGTTCTCCGACTATGCGAACGCCATCAGTATTGAGTACGGCCATTGGCTGGACGATGCGTTCGCTTCGGGCGGGTCAGCCGGTTACGACCACAAGAAAATGGGCATCACGGCCAAGGGCGCATGGGAAAGCGTGAAGCGCCATTTCCGCGAGATCGGCGTGAATACCCAGACGACTGATTTCACCGTCTCGGGTATCGGCGACATGTCGGGCGACGTGTTCGGCAACGGCATGCTGCTGTCGAAACATATTCGCCTGGTCGCCGCATTCGATCACCGCCATATTTTCCTCGACCCGAATCCCGATGCGACGAAGACCTTCGTGGAGCGCGAACGCATGTTCAACCTGCCGCGCTCGAGCTGGGAGGATTACAACGTCGCGCTGATTTCGAAGGGCGGCGGCATTTTCCCGCGCGGTGCGAAGACCATCACACTGACGCCGGAGGTCAAGGTTTCACTGGGCATTGATGCTGCAGTCCAGGCGATGACCCCGATTGAATTGATGCGATCCATCATCAAGGCCCCCGTGGACCTGTTCTACAACGGCGGCATCGGCACTTATGTAAAAGCAAGTTACCAGTCGCATGCCGAAGTGGGCGACCGGGCCACCGATGCGCTGCGCATCAATGGCGACGAACTGCGGTGCAAGGTGGTGGCGGAAGGCGGCAACCTGGGTTGCACGCAGCTGGGTCGCGTTGAATACGCCATGCATGGTGGCCGCATCTGCACGGATGCCATCGACAATTCGGCAGGTGTCGATTGCTCCGATCACGAAGTGAATATCAAGATCCTGCTGAGCGCCGCCATCGACGCGGGCAAGCTCAAGGAAGCCGATCGCAATGCACTTCTGGCCGAGATGACCGATGAAGTCGGCCAGCTGGTCCTGAAGGACAATTATTTCCAGACGCAGTCGCTGGCGGTGTCCGGCGTGCGTGCTGAAAAATTGCTCGATGCGCAAACGCGTTTCATGCGCCACCAGGAAAAGACCGGGCGCCTGCACCGCAAGGTCGAATACCTGCCATCCGACGAGCAAATCGCTGAACGCAAGGCGAAGAAACAGGGATTGACCTCACCGGAACGCGCGGTATTGCTGGCTTACAGCAAGATGGAATTGTTTGATGAACTGGTCGCGTCCAGCCTGATCGACGATGAATATGTCGCCAGGGCGATCGTCACGTATTTTCCGACGGCGCTGCAACAACGCTTTGCCGATGTGATGCCCACGCATCCGTTGAAACGCGAGATCATCGCGACCGAAATTGCCAACAGCACGATCAATCGTACCGGCAGTGTTTTCGTGCATCGCATGAAGGAAGAAACCGGTGCCTCCGCGGCTGAAGTAGTGCGTTGCTACATCCTCACCCGCGATGTGTTCCGTGTGGGTGATTCGTGGAGCGCCATCGACGCGCTCGACAACGTGGTTCCGGCCGCAACGCAATCCGAAATGCTCATCGATGTGGGCCGCCTGGTTCTGCGTGCGACGCTGTGGTTCCTGCGCCGGCGTTCGGAGCATATGCCGATTGCCGACGTGCTGGCGTTTTTCGCGCCGGGTGTCGATACCATCGGCAAGCGGTTGCCCGAATTCCTGTCGCCGCAGGACCTGGCCGCGATGCAGGCTGGCGAAGCCCACCTGACGGCGCAAGGTGTACCCGCGGCACTCGCAAGCGAAGTAGCACGCTCCGACGCCATGTACTCGGTACTCGATATCGTCGAAAGCGCGCGGGAGTTCAACCGACACGTCGAACTTGCTGCGCAGGTGTATTTCGCGCTGGTGGGCAAGCTGGATTTGCGCTGGGTTGCCAGCCAGGTGACAGCGCTTCCCTTCGATACCCACTGGCAAGCGATGGCGCGCGCGGCCATGCGTGACGACCTTGCCAACCTTCAACGCCAGTTGACTTCCGGCGTACTGAAACTTTCACCGGCTATCACGGATCCCGAGAAACTCATTGCGGAGTGGGAAGCCCATCACGAAAAAGCACTGATTCGCATGCGCGAGGTCATGACCGATCTCAAATCAGCGCGCGAATCGGACCTGGCGATGCTGTCAGTGCTGCTGCGGGAACTTCGCGTGCTGGCCTGACGTCCACTCCTACATGAAAATCAAGCTATCGGCGCGCATCATCTTTGCCGCAATCGGAATCATCTGCCTCTGCCTCCTTACCGCAGCGTGGTATCTGCAATACGGCCCGCAGAAACAGCAGCCCTGCCCGTTGTGCATCCTGCAACGCTATCTGTACATGGCACTCGCTGTGGTGTGCCTGGCAGCAGTCGCACATGGTCCGGCGCGGGTAGGTACGATGGTGTACGCCGTGATTGCCGATTTGCTGGCGAGTATCGGTGTTGCAATGGCGGTTTGGCAGGTCAGCAAAGGCTCATCGATGACGACCTGCCTGTCGGATCCCATCGGTGAATTTGTGAATGGTTTGCCCATGGCGAACAGTTGGCCGGAATTCCTGTTTGCCAATGGTGGCTGTGCCGACCAATATCCACCCATCCTCGGCGTGCCGGTACCGGTGTGGTCGCTGGTGTGGTTCTCGATGTTTGCGGCGCTGATTGCAACGGCGATCATTCGTACGACCCGGGCTAAGGGAAACCCGCTGCCAAGCGAATTGTAAACAGCTGTGTCCTACATAGCGGAATTGTGCGATTCTCCTAGGCCATAACACTTAGAACATCCTAGTAGTGCAATAAATCTATTCCTGCGCTGAACATTCAAATCGATGGCCTCTCTCAGAGGCCATTCGTTTGAATATATAGACAAATCACGATTCAGAAATTGTCAGATTCACTTCGCGGCGACGTTTGGAACACCTAGTATTTCAAGCGTAATTTCGCGTTGGTTAAGTTGACAATGTTTGACACGATGTAGTGAATTCCCTCACTTTTTTCACTCACATTGCGTGCAACACTGCGTCCTGTCGAATTCAACTTCTCTCTCCAAAGGACGCATCATGAAAAACATTTTCTCCAAGTCACTCGTTGCAGTAGCCGTAATCGCCGCCGTCGCTGCGCCGATGTTGGCGCGTGCCGAATCTTCCACTCAGACCGGTGCCGCTGCCTTGAGCGCTACTTCCCGCCTTGACTTCGTTATCACCGTTCCCAAGGTCCTGTTCCTGCGTGTCGGTACCGGCGGCCTGTACGGCGCGGCGACCGTTGGCACCATCGATACGATGACCTTTGCTGTTCCTGTTGCCAACGTCGGTGACGGTTCGTCGGTACCGGGCGCAGTGGCATCCGGTGACCTGGGCAACGGTGCAGTTACCGCCCTGCTGCGCAGCAATGCCGGCGTCGTCACCTTGACCGCCAATACGTTGGGCGCACTGACCAACGCTACTGCCGATACGATTCCATGGTCGGAAATTTCGATCGCCAACTCGGCTTTGGTTGCACCTGCGTTTGCCAACACCTTCCCGCACCTGGCCGCCTTGCCACTGACCGGCGCCAGCGCAAACTTTGCACCGGCTCCTGTCGCCAAGGTGACCAACGTCGGTTCCACCTGGACCTTCGCCTACAAGAACACCAACACGGTGCCTTTTGGTACGTACGGCCCCACCGCCAACGGCCGCGTTACCTACACCGCCACCGTTCTGTAAGCCTCGCCTAATTATTTCTTGCCACACAAAGGACTCCTCATGAAATCCACATTCTCAAAAACCCTCGCTGCCGCAGCCGTCCTCGCCGCAATTGGCGCGCCGATGCTGGCTCATGCCGAATCGTCAACCCAGACCGGCGCTGGCGCGCTGAGCGCAACGTCGCGCCTGGATTTCGTGATCACGATTCCGAAGGTACTGTTCCTGCGCGTAGGAACCGGTGGCCTGTATGGTGCTGCTGCTGTCGGCACGATCGATACGATGACCTTTGCAGTTCCGGTTGCCAGCGTCGGCAACGGCACATCGGTACCGGGCGCAGTGGCATCCGGTGACCTGGGCAACGGTGCAGTTACCGCCCTGCTGCGCAGCAATGCCGGTGTCGTGACCCTGACCGCCAACACAACCGGCGCGTTGACAAACGCTACCGCCGATACGATTCCCTGGTCAGAAATCTCGATCGCCAACTCGGCTTTGGTTGCACCTGCGTTTGCCAATACCTTCCCGCACCTGGCTGCCTTGCCACTGACCGGCGCCAGCGCAAACTTTGCACCGGCTCCCGTTGCCAAGGTCACCAACGTCGGTTCCACCTGGACCTTCGCCTACAAGAACACCAACACCGTGCCTTTCGGTACGTATGGCCCTACAGCCAATGGCCGTGTAACTTATACGGCGACTGTTCTGTAGAATCTCAACAGGGCTTTCGACGCGCGCAAATGCCAGCCCAGCGCTGGCATTTGTCATTGGAGCAGAGATGATTTTCTGGACAGGCACATTGGATCAAAAAAGGCATCGTGCGAATCGCCCGCGCCCAACTGCGATGATTGCTACGCTTGCGGCATTGTTGTGGCTCGCGTCATTTCATTCGCAGGCATGGGTGCTCACGATTACGCCCGGGACCAAGACCGTCTATCTTGGTGTGGGCAACTCGACCACCAATGCTGCCAATGCGACAATCAATAAGGTGACTGTCACTGTTCCTGCCGCTGTCGTAGGCACCGGTGCTGCGCAGACAATGACCAGCAACAGCACCCAGGCCAACAGCCCCTACGATAATTACACAGTGTGCGTGTTGCCGAACCAGGTTTATGTCGGCGGTTATTTCCGCCAACCCAGCACCACGGCCAGCACCGCACTTCTGCAGGTGACCACACCGGCATCACTCACCAGCGGCACGGATACGCTGCCCTTCACGCAAATCAGCTGGACCAGCACTTCGATCGGCTCGGCCACTGTCGATATTCCGGCCGGTACATTTCCCGGCGGCCCCCTGTTCCTGCGCAATATCGCGTCGAACACCTACGTGGAAAATTGCCACACCTTCACTTATGCCAATACCAACGTTGTGGCTGCCGGCGTGTACAGCGGGCGGGCCACCTATACACTGACTGTGCCATGAGCTTGCCAGGATATCTGCGGCACACAGTAGCCGTCGCGACCATTCTGTGCACGGCGATGTTCGCCCCAATCGTCGCCCAGGCAGCGGTGCCTGGCCTGCAGCCCGCCATCATCGACGACTCGGCCACTGTCGTGCTCGATGGAACACCCAATATGACGTGGCGTTCAGTCACGCCGAAAAGCCGCGACAATGCAATCATCGGTCGCAGCCAGGTAAACGTAAAACTGGCGATGGTGCCGTGGCTGGGGAAAACCGGTCGCATCTACATGGTGCTGCCGGCGGATTCGACCGGCTCAGTCAAGATCAAGTGGCGCACACATGGCTTGTTGCTGGATGGCGAACTTGTGCCGGGGGGCC
This sequence comes from Betaproteobacteria bacterium, assembly GCA_040006575.1. Taxonomy (GTDB): domain Bacteria; phylum Pseudomonadota; class Gammaproteobacteria; order Burkholderiales; family Usitatibacteraceae; genus UKL13-2. The sequence goes on along the minus strand of JBDTWS010000086.1, from coordinate 11,512 downwards.
GCACGCTGGTGTATTCGGGCACCATTCGCGAGCGCCGCATGGAAGATGTCCTGGACGTGCAGATTGAAGCGGACGGCGTACGCTTGAGCCACGTACAGCGGCTCAAGTTTCATTTTGAAATCGACGTGGAGTAACCGGCAATGCCCAGCACGAACTTAATCCGGACCGGCAACGTAATATCGAGGCAGCGAATCCCGCAGGCAATGGCCGCCCTGCTCCTGGGTGCGATTACCTTGTTCGCCGTGCAGCACAGCGCTTTCGCACAGGGCTTTTCCGCCGTGATTTCACCGCCGCGGTTCGAGCTCACGGTGCAGGCCGGCAAGACCTCGCGCCAGATCATCGAAATTACCCATGTCGCCAGCAGCAAGGGGAGCTATCGCGTCTATACCAACGATTGGTCACTGGGCGCAGACGGCAATGCAATTTTCACCGACGAGCTGGCGCCCAATAGCTGCCGCCCCTGGGTTGCGCTGGAAAAGAAAGAGCTTGCGCTTGCGCCCAACGGCAAGATTCGTTTCCGTTTTGAAATTGCGCCACCCGTCGACGCTCCCTCGACCGAATGCCGTTTCGCGATCATGATCGAAGGACTGGAACAGGTCATCAAGACCGAAGGTGCGCTCAGTTTCCCGGTCAGCGGGCGGATTGGCGTCGTTGTGTATGCGACCGTAGGTGATGCACGCGCAAAACTGGATATCACGCCCGCGGGTGTGGCGATGCACGAATCCGCACAGGTGCCGCAATTGCAGGTGCGCAATACCGGCAACGCCCACGGGCGCCTGGGTGGTTTCTTGATCGGTGTCGACGCGAAGGGCAAGAAAATCGATTTTGTGCCGGAGGCATTGCCCATCCTCCCGGGCCAAACGCGCATGATTCCACTGGTGCCGAATGTGCCGGGTACCGACTCCGTTGTGCTGAATTACCCGCTGACCATCAAGGGCAGTCTCGAGTGGTCTGACCAGAAAACACCACTGGATGTGAAATTCGACGCGCCAGCCGCCCGGGTGCCTGCCTCCGCGATTGCCCCCGTGCCTGCCAACGCTGCGCCCGCCCCGAAAGCGAAGTCCGTTGCACCGACGCCAGCCTCGAAATAGTTCAGCGGCCAGGCAACCCAGCCGGCGACATCGTGACGTTCGTCTCCGCGACCGCTTCCCTTATCTGCATAGTCATGCCTGCATGAAGTTGCTTGTCATGGCTGTTGCGATGGCGGTCACCGCTTCGCACAGCGCGCCTGCGCATGCTGCAGGCCCGCCGGCCGCACCTTCCGCACCTGCAGCGCCTTCGCCTTCGCCTCCAGCTACACAAGCTCCCTATGTAGACCGCGTCATGCAGGATGTGCTGCCGGACAACTCGGAAGTCGAAGTGCGGGAGTACAGCAGTGAAGGCATGCCACGCGGAATTTCCCTGCAGTTCACACGCAATTTGCAGACGTCCAAAAATTCGTCGGCTTCCGCCGCCAACACCCGCATCGATACGCAGGGACTGCAGCTCGACGCTTTCATTGAAACCCCCAACTTCGGCGCACTGTCGCTGCACGCGCTGGCACTGGGCGGCAATCGTACGACCGGGCTTACCAGCTGGAGCGTGCGGCAGACCGGATTGCCCTTCGATGGCGGGTGGCTGGTCGACAATGCGCTGGGCACCACCAATCTTGTCATTCCCGAATTGGCGCGACGCAACAGCCGGCTTGCGCTGCCCTCGCCGCAGGTGCTGGGGGGCTCCAGCGTCTGGCGAAATGAAGGGGTGAATGGCATCGTGGTGGGCGGCAGCGCCGGCGAGCCCGGCAGGTTTGAAGGATTTCCGCAGTCGCGTTTTGTCGGATCAGGTGGCGAAGTGGCCAGCGTGTTCGCCCAGTCCACACGCGGCCCGTGGACTGCGGCCGCCGTGGTGGCGCAGGGACACAATGTCCTTCCGGAGGTCGCCGTGGACGATGACAATGCCAGGCGGATTAATCCGCGCGGCTTCTACATCAGCGCTGCACGCAATGAATCCGTGAATGGCATCAGTTGGCAGGGCAGCGCACTCGCATCGAGCAGCGCAGGAACCGACGCAACCGGCCTGTGGGGCGATGCGACCTGGCACGATGGCGGCGGCCGCCACCAGGTATCGCTATTTCGTTTCACCGAGGGTCTCACCTGGATCGACCGTCCGCTGCCCACGGATCTTCAGGGCGGCAGCTATCGCTTTGACTACAACTCCCTGCGCTGGGATCTTTCCGCCAATGTCGAAGCGTTCAAAAGTGTGTCGGGACTGAATCCCGACGGCTGGTTCGCCAGCAGCAGCGCGCGCTGGCTGCACAACTCCAAGCTTTCCAGCGGCGGTGGATTCGCGGTGCGCAATTTCGGCGTGACCGGTGCGTCGGTGTTTGGCTACATGCAAATGAGCAACAGCCTTGGCGTCACCCGCGCGCAACTTGACGTGGCGTCAACGCAAGGTGGGGAGCGCAGCCAGACGGCGACAATCGATCATTCGATGTACACCGACACAGGCATGTCGCTCTCGACCACGCTGAGCCTGGAGAGACTGCGACCGGTCAACTCCGTGGCCGCCACCGTGGACACCGGAACATCCGTTGGCATCGTCACCACGCCCCGCTATGAAAATGCCGTTGAGCTGGGTCTCAATGGCCGTGCCCCACTGACGACGAGCCTGTCATTGCAGGGCAGCCTCCGCGCACGACGCGTCAGTGAAAAAAGCGGCCATGGCGCCGGCAACCAGAATAGTGGTACGACCGTGGCAGCCACGGCGGGCGTGGATTGGCAGATCAGCCGTGACTGGTCGTTTGGCGCATCGCTGTACGTGAATCGTGGTGTGCTGGTCGATGCCGTGCTGATCGAAAGCCCGCTGGTGATCCCGGATACGGTGCGCGTCCGTCCCAGCGACCGCGGATTCTTCATCACACTGCGCTATGGTTCGCATGCCGGCACGGCCACCGTGCCGATGGGTGGCGCGCCGGGCACCGGCAGCGGTCGCATTGAGGGCACGCTCTATCTCGACGCCAACGGCAACGGCGCACGCGACGGCAATGAAAACGGCGCCGCCAATGTGCTCATCCTCCTCGATGGGAAATTCAGCACTCGCACCAATGCGTTCGGCGGATTCGAATTCGCACCCGTGGTCTCCGGTCCGCATACACTGACCGTGCTTCAGGATGACCTGCCCCTGCCGTGGTCGGTGGACGCAGAGCAAAAGATCAGCGCGCAGGTGTCTACACGAGGCACCACGCGAGTCGACATCGGCGCAAGGCGCCCACGCTAGGCCACGCCACGCCAACAAGGGCACGCCACCCCGCTCACAACCGCTATGCCAAGTCACTCGCGCCCACCACACCTTGTTTTGATCCTGGCGATACTGGGCACGCTGCCTTTTCTTGCTGCAGCCACCATGGCCTGGCTTGAAATTGGCTTCAACAAGATGCGCCTGCTGCAGGCGATCAGTATTTATGCGGCGCTGGTCCTGGCATTTTTCGGCGGCATTCAATGGGGACTGGGCGTGTCATTGCGGGAGACCGCACCCCGCAGTGCGCAAACGCTGTTCCTGCTGCCTCTTGCGCTAACCCTGCCGGGTGCTGCGCTGCTATTAATCGATTCATACTCGGCGCGCCTGGTTATCGCTTCCGCGCTACTGGCGGCGTCCTGGGGTGTGGATGCACTTTTGCATCTGCAGCGACTGATCCCGACATGGTTTTTCCGCCTGCGCTGCATTGTGTCGCCGGTCGCCATCGCTTCGCTGCTGTTACTCCTGCCCAAAGCCTGATGCAGCGCGATGCGGTGATCGATGCCCTGCGCGGGTTCGCGCTGTTCGGCATTCTTGCCGTGAATATCCAATGCTTCGTCACCGGCCTGGCTGCGCCATCGCTCGGCATCCTGACTGCGCAAAGCAGTTCCGCCGACCACCTTGCCGTCGTGTTCACGGCATTCCTGCTGGAATTCAAGTTTTACCCGATATTCGGATTCTGCTTCGGCTATGGTTTTGCCGTGCAGATGCGGCGCTGGACTGCGCAGGGCGTCGATGCCCCGCAACGATTCACGCGACGCATGAACGCGATGCTGCTGATGGGCCTCGTGCATGGTGGACTGCTTTGGTTCGGCGATATCCTCACTCGTTACGCGGCCGCAGGATATTTGCTCAAGCGCTATGCCGGTGCCGGTCCGCACCGGCTGATTGAGGGCATTCGCTTCTGGGCATTGATTGCCTTGGTCCTCATGGTGGTTGGCATGTTGGGAATGGCCACCTCTTCGCCGGAAACGCCGAGCCCCGGCAAGAATGCATCGAGCGCGGAAGCGGTAACGGAAGCGGAAGCGGAAGCGGAAGTGGAAGCGAAAGCAGAAGTCGAAGCGCAAACGCCAATCCAGTTGCAGATTGTAAAAGCGATCACCGCCTATACGGAAAGCGGATACGCGGCGGCAACAGCGCAGCGGCTAGGCGATTACTTTTACGTTTCAACCGGATTTGTTTTTCTCATCCCGCAATTCATGGTGCTGTTCCTGCTAGGCGCGATTGCCGCTCAACTTGGATTATTGCGAAGGCCTGAACGCCATCGGGCGCTGTGGAAAAAAATGCTGGCGATCGGATTGATCGTGGGTGTTCCGCTCAACGCCTTTTATGCATGCCTGCAGTGGCAGGCGTCGCAGACCCCATTCACCGCGGCACCGCATCCGGTTCTCGGCATGATCACCGGTGAACTGGCGCCGGTGCTGTCGATTGCGTTTGTCGCCGTATTTGCGCTGATGGGAAATAACAGCCTGCTGGTTCGCTTGTTCGCACCCGCCGGGCGAATCGCCTTGTCCCTTTACGTCACAGAATCATTGCTGATGGCCTTGTTTCTGAACGGCTTCGGCCTTGGCATTGGTGGGACTGCGGGACCGGGGCAATTACTGTTGCTGGCAACGGCAATTTACGCTGTGCTGCTCGCGGGCAGCCGTTTGATGTTGAGATTCGACATTGGCGGACCGTTGGAGAACTGGTGGCGACGCTACACCTACGCGCAAAACCACTAGCCAGCTTGCCGCCACTGGCGCGGCCGACAATGTCCAGGTCGTGCGCAAACCGCCGACATCGAAACAGGGTATTACCACCCGCCACATCAGGCGGCCCCTGATAGCGCCGTGCTTTTAGCAGGAGCAGAGTGCGGGTGTGAAATCCCGCTCGCTCATGTCGTTTCTCCATGCAGCCGCCGCAGCGCTCGGCATGTTGCCAGTGGCAGCGCTTGCCGGCAGCAGCACGGGGACTACCAGCGCGAGTGCGAGCCTCAATTTCCGCATTGAAATCCCCGCGGTCATGCGGGTGACGCCGGTAGCACAACAGCAACACATTGTGATTCGACAGCGTGACATCGATCGTGGTTATGTCGATGTCGAAGGCGCGACCTCAGTCAAGCTGACCAACAACACGCGCAACGCTTACGTGCTTTCTGCGAGCTACAACCCGCAGCTTCTAGCCGCCGTTGAAGTGCGTATCGATCGCCACCGGTTGAATGCGTCCGCAGGCGTCGGCAGCATGCGCGTCGCGACGGGCTTTATCGTCGACAAGCTGGTAGATATTAGTTATCGATTTCAACTCGCACCGGGTGTACGCGCAGGAGAATATCGCTGGCCGGTTGCCTTGGCGTTTTCACAGGCACTAATTTGAAAAACCCGCGGTCTTAAACAGCAAACTCCAGCACGGGAGCGGCTTCCAGACGCATTTCACGCCAGCAACCGCGCCAGATATAGAGTTTCATGCCTGAATTGCATACAAATTTACCGGATCGCCGGGCCTGAAGTCGAACACCTTTTCAAACTTGAAACCAAGCCGGCCCAGCAAGCGGATTGAGCTTTCATTGTCAGGTGACGTTATGGCGACGATGCGTTTCAGCCCGAACTTGCCCAGTCCCAGCGCCAGCGCAACTGCGGCGGCCTCACCCGCGTAACCCTTTCCCCAGTAATCCGGCATGAGTGAAAAGCCCACGTCCACATCGGGCAAATTGTCGCGTCGGATCAGGCCGCACATGCCGATGGGAACACTGCCCTCCTTCAAAATAACCTGGAAAAGTCCGAAGCCCGCGCGCTCATACATGGCGATCGGACCGGTCAGGAGATAATCGCGCGCGCCGTCGAGATCGCGAACGCCACGATCGCCGATGAAACGAATCCATGATGGCTCGTTGAGCATGTTGAGGATGAACGGTGCATCGTCAACGTTGAAGCGGCGCAGGATGAGCCGGTCCGTTTCTGCAACGATCATGGCCGGGGGCTTTGTCTTAATATTTCAGCCGGACCAGCGCAGGTGCGCCCGGCGTTTTTGGTACGAGTACAAACAGATTGTCGAACTCGGTCTCCTCGATCTTGACGTCACCGGGATGGCCCAGCGCTTTCAGGATTTCCGGCACCGTATTGCTATGGCCGACGACCAGCACGATATCGTCCGGGCCATGTGATTTTATTTTCCTGACCAGCGCTGCCGTGTCGGCGGCGGGCACGATGTTCGGCGTGATATCCAGTTTGCGCGCCAGCGGGGCAGCCAGCAGCACAGTGCGGCGATACTGCGTGGTGTAGATCGTCTTCACGCCCGATGCGGCGAGTAAACCGGCCAGGCGCGCAGCGCGCGCTTCACCGGCGGGCGAAAGCACCGGGTCCTTGCTGTCGTCCAGTTTTTCGCCGTGCCGCACCACGTAAACCATCTGCTGCGCGCCGGCATATTGCACCTCCGTGCATGCCACCAACATCGCCACCACCATCAACAGCATCCGCTTCATTTCATGTCCTTGTTCATGGCCTTGTTTATGTTCAGGTTCCGTATCAAGTCCGCCGCCACACGCTGGCCAGCCACGGCTGCTGCTCACGCGGCAGTCCGTCGGGGCGATAGTAATGCATCAGTTCCGTAAAGCCGGCACCGGTCATGTACTGGCGCCACACGTCCAGATCGAGGTGAGTGCCGTAACGGCCGCTGTTCCAGCCTTCCTCGTTTTCGCCGCGCGGATTGGAGCTGAACAGGACGCCCTGTGGTTTAAGCGCGGCGTGCAATTCGAGCAACACACGGGGCAATTCCTGGCGCGGCACGTGGAACAGCGATGCATTGGCGTAGATGCCATCGAAAGTCGAAGCAGGCAAATCCAGCCGCAGGAAATCCTGCTGCCACACTTCGCAGCCGCTGTACTCGCGCGCCATGGCGGCAAATCGTGGCGCTCCTTCCAGCCCGATGGCAGTGTGGCCCATGTCCTTGAAGACTTTCAGGTCACGGCCGGGGCCGCAACCAAAATCCATCAATTTGCAAGGAGGCTCTGCTTCGATGAAATTCAGCAGCGCGGCGATGTTCTGGCTGACATCGTGACCACGCGTGCCTTCCCAGAATTTATCCGCGCGGCCATCGTAATGCGCGAGCGTGCGCGTGCTGATGTCTTCGAGATCGTTGCTGTTCAGATTCATGGCCTGGCCGCGAAGTAAATTTTTAATTTCAGGAAATGCTTCTCGAATAAATGCCAGGACAGCACCGCCAGGGCGAAAGTCACCAATGTGGCGACGAGCATGTAGGCGGCATTCCTCATCACTGATCCTGCGACATCGAAACCCAGCGCGGTCACCAGTGGCCGGCCGACATAGTCATGCAACGGTTTGTGAAACAGGTACATGGCATAACTGTATTTGCCCACCGCGCGCAACGGGCCCCAGCGCAACACGCGCACCCAGCCGCGCGCGTCTTCGGATTCCGCGCAAACGGCTGCGATCAGCAGCAGCACGAATTCCAGTGAAATAAATGTGTAGCCCACCGTCTCACCGGCGAACGTATAGAGACGGAATCCCTGCGTGACGAGGGCGCCTGCCACCAGCAGGATCGCGGCAGCCACCAGCAACTTCCGGTGGCGGGCGATTAGCCACTGGCGATACGCGGGTACGCGCATGGCTGCGGCAGCGGCGGCGCCCAGCGCAAGCGCATCCATCCGGCAAAATGAATCGTGATAGATCATGTCGTCCAGCGTACCCATCGAGGCTAGGACGATACGAAGCGCCAGGCTCGCCACAGCTGCAGCCACGCACAAGCGCACGCATTGGGTGGGACTGCGTGCGTACATGAGGAATGGCCACACGAGATAGAACTGCTCTTCCACCGCCAGCGACCAGAAATGCGGGAACCCCTTGCTGGCCATGTCGAAGTGGCCGGCGAGGTTGGTGAGGTAGGTCCACAGCCAGACCTGGTTCGGCTGGTCAGCGGCAATTTTCGCGGGCATGATGCCCACGGCGGGAAGCACGATAAACGCAAGCGCCAGCACGGCGAAATAGAGCGGGAAGATGCGCAGCGCACGGCGCGCATAGAATCCGGAAAAATAATTGCCGGCTCGTTGCGTATCGAGCAGAAGGCCGGTGATCAGGAAACCGCTCAGCGCAAAAAACAGCTGCACACCAGTCCAGCCGAAATAACTGACGCGGCTCGACAGGTATGCGGCCACGCCATCCTGCGCACCGAGCAGGTTGAACATGTGGACCAGCACCAGCAGGATAGCGATGCCGCGCAGGCCGTCGAGCGCGGGGAAATGCTTGGCGAGTGGTGCCATGTCCGGTGGCGTCGACACGTCAAACGACTCCGGCACGACGCTTACGCATTTGCATGCGGTTGCGCTGCTGCATGCGTTTGCCTTGCCGCATTTGCATTCGCATCGTCTGTTGCCAGCCGCATCGCATCGGCAATTACCTTGCCCGCCGGCTTTCCAGCCAGGCGCCCCGCAGGCCCCATCTGGGCGAGGCATTCACCCTGCACAACGCCCACACCAAACGCCGGAATTGCATTTTCCTGCGCGTAGGCCCGCAAGGATTCGGCCAGGCCGTTCGCATTCTGCATTCCCTCTTCCGATCCGCGGAAAAAAACGAGGTAGGTGTTTGAATCCTTGAATTCGAACTGGATCGGCGTCGCGGCCAGCACCTTCCCGCGCAACGCAAACGACTGCGTTGGCTCAATGCCATCGCGCGCGATGGCGCAAAGCACGGTCAGCTGTAACCACGGTGAAGCGTAACCACGGTTGCGATTGCGAAAAAAATCCACCAACTTTGAAAAAATCATCGAAAACTTTCAGGAACCACTTGCATCAACTCTGGGCCGGCGAACGCCGTACCAAAACGCCGCGATGGCGGCAATCGGCCCGACAATGAAAAAGCCATATACCGTCATTTCAAGATTGGTGTCCTGTGAATGGGAGAACATTTCACTCAGGACCAGCGAACCCAGCAACGCGAATACAACGTAGGCAATCATCGCGAACGCACAACCCTTAAGAATTCGTTTTAACAATTTGGTTTCCGGTTGATGGGCGGAAAAATGATCCGCCGATGGTCACACGCAAAAATGCCTGCATCAGGCGGATTTTTTCGACGGCCCCTTGCCGATATATTTATCCAGCCAGGAAAAATATTCCCGGTACCAGAGCCGCGAATTCTGCGGTTTGAGGATCCAGTGATTCTCGTCGGGAAAAAACACCAGCCGCGTCGGCACATCCAGTGTCTTCAGCGTGCTGTAGTACATCAGCCCCTGCGCGTCGGGCACACGATAATCGAGCGCACCGTGAATGACCAGCGTCGGCGTCTTCATGTACTTCGCGAAATTGATGGGATTCTGCCCGGCATACTTGACCGGATCGTCCCAGTAGCTGGTCTTCAGCGCGTGCTTGAACCAGTAGCCGGCATCACCGGCGTACATCGACACCCAGTCGAAACAACCGGCGTGACACACGTACGCCTTGTAGCGGTCGCCGCCCTTCCCGGCAAATCGTTTTCCGTTGCTCCCGTTCATCCACGCCACCATCTTGCCACCGTAGCTGCCGCCGGTCGCCGCCATTCTCTTGGTGTCGATGTAACCCTGCTTCAGCATGAAGTCGGTACCGGCTTCAACGTCTGCATGTTCTTTCGTGCCCCACATGCCATTGTTCGATTCGAGGAACTTGTTTCCCCAGCCGAGCGAGCCGTGGTAATTCACGCACGCCACCACGTACCCCGCAGCGGCGAACAGGTGATTGTTCCAGCGGAAATGAAAGTTGTCGCCCCAGTTGGCGTGCGGACCGCCGTGGATGTTGTGCACCAGCGGCCATTTTTTCTTCGGATCAAAGTCCGGCGGATACACGGCCCACATCTGCACTGGTTCGTTGTTCCAGCCCTTGATGGTGAATTCGCGCACTTCACCCAGTTTCCATTTCGCCATCAGGTCGTCATTGAAATTTTCGATGCCGCGCGCGTCCGCGCCATCAGCACCCGCCGCAAAAACCTTCGGCGCCGAGGACATGTTGTTGCGGACGAACACCAGCGTTTCCGCCTTGACATCAAACTCGGTGACGGTGCCGCCTGGCGCGACATTCTTCGGTTTTTTCTTGCCGGCTTCGAGCTGCCAGACACTGAGCCTGCCGCCATCATCGGCCGCGAAATAAACGCTGCCGCCATCCGGCGCCCAGCGCAGCGGCGCGTTGATGACACGATCCCACTCCGACCAGCGCGTGAGCTTGCCGCTCTTGCGATCGATCAGTGCGACCTTGGGATCGTCATCCACGGATCGCACAAAATTTGCAATCAGGACCGCCAGCGATTTTCCGTCGGGTGAATAGGCGGGACTGTAGTGCGAAAAAGTCGAGGTCGCAGTAAAAGTGCGCGCCTTGCCGGATTTGATGTCCATCTCGACGATGTGGTGATCCTGGTCACCGCGACGGTCGGGGTTGGGATTGAAGCAGAATGCGATGTGTTTTCCGTCCGGCGAAATATCGTAGTCTGCCGCGCTGGTGTCGAACGCCGGCAATTCGTATTTGCTGCCGGCGAAAAGATTGCGGCATTTTCCGGTCTTCACGTCCACCACATGCAGGCGCGGAACGCGGCCATCGGACAACCAGTGATCCCAATGCCGGAAAGCCGTATGGTCCACCACGTGAGCCTTGACCTTGTCGTCCTTCTTTACCTTCACGCGCTTCGCCTGTTCCCTTTCCGACTTCAGGTCCGGCCACACCCAGGATACGAACGCGAGCTTAGTGCCATCGGCGAACCATTTGATGGCCGACACGCCGGTGGAAAGCGTGGTGAGCCGTTTGGCTTCACCACCATCCGGGGCGATCAAATAAATCTGCGGCTCGTCATCCGGAACGCTGCCGGCGATTTCACTGTAGGCACGCTTCGCAATGAAGGCGATGGACGACCCGTCGGGCGACCATTGTGGCTGGCCGTCTTTCTCGCCGCATTGCGTCAAGGGACGTGCGTCACCACCGAATGTGGACAGCAGCCACAAGTGGGTACTGCCGCGATTTTCCTCCATGTCGTAACGGGTGACGGCCACGCAAGCCTGTGATCCGTCGGGCGATAGCGAAGGCGAACCCGGGCGCTGTACTTTCCAGAGATCCTCGGCTGTAATGCGTTTGCTTTTTTTCGACATGGCGGCGGTTGCGATAGGGAATGAACCGCGATTCTACGTGGCCCGCATATGGAGGCCAAACTCAAGCACTGGTGCGGATAAACAGGGCAAAAAGGCTTGCAGGGCGCGCCAGTTCTTGAGTTTCATTTCTTGAATTCATATC
>JBDTWS010000085.1:0-17378 GCA_040006575.1 Betaproteobacteria bacterium | reverse complement strand
ACCAGATCCGACGGTGAAAGCTGGTGCACTGTTTCACCGCGATACTCAACGGAACCCTTGGTGACTTCGCCGCGTTCGCCTTTGAGCAGGTTGGACACGGCCCGCAATGTCGTCGTCTTGCCCGCGCCATTCGCGCCCAGCAGCGCAACGATGCCGCCCTCGGGGACGGACAGCGACACGCCTTTCAATACCAGGATGACGTGGTTGTAAATCACCTCGATACCGTTGACGGCCAGCAACGGCGCTTTGCTGGCGAGGGCGGCAACGGGGAATTGATGAGTGGTGGCGTTCATATCAGGAAAAAGATTGAAACCTTGCTGCCGGGCACGGCGCGAAATGAATTGCGCCCTGCCCGGCAACCAGGCCTCTACCTCTACGGCAACCTAGCCTTCCTTCTTGCAATCGCGCGGCGTGATTTTCTTTTCGTCCGCGTATTTTTTGGCGGCCGCCTCGATCATCGGGCGCAGCATTTTCTGGTCGGATTCATACCAGTCCGATGTGTAGCTCCACTGCGTGCCATCCCAGGTGTGGATGCGTGCGCGATGGCCGCCCCCGTGGTCGGTGCATGAAGTCTTGATCGGCTGCATCACGCCTTCAAAGCCCATCGCCTTGATGCGCGCGTTGTCAATATTCAGGTGTTCCGCGCCCCAGCGAACCTGCTCGCCGGTCATCGGCTTCTTGCCGAATTTGGTCTGCGCCTGGCGCACCGCTTCCACCACCAGCATTGCACTGATCATGCCGCGGTTATAGAGCACCGAGCCCAGTTCTTCTTTCGGCCCGGTGGCTTTGCCTTTATCGAGCACGAATTTCTTCATATCCTTGTGCACCGGCGCATCCTTTTCACTGGAGTGCTGCAGCGCCAGGCCGTTGTAGCCTTTTGCCGCCTGACCGGCCGGCGTGGTGTCGGGCTCAGCTGCACTCCACCACACGCCGTACATCTGCAGGCGCGGATAGGAAACGGCAATCGCTTCTTTCAGCGCTGTCGAATTCATGCCACCCCAACCCCACAGGAATACGTAGTCCGGTTTTTGCTGGCGCACCTGCAGCCAGGTGGCTTTCTGTTCCAGGCCGGGATGCGTGACGGGCAGTTTCAGCAATTCAAAACCGTGCTTTTTGGCATGCTCTTCCAGCACAGGAATCGGCTCCTTGCCGAAGGGCGAGTCGTGATAGATCAGCGCGATTTTCTTGCCCTTGAGGCTGCCTTTCTTGGCGACGTGCTGGACCAGGATATCGGCCGCATCCCAGTAAGTACCCATGAGCGGGAAATTCCAGCCGAACACGCTGCCGTCCACCGATTCCGAGCGGCCATAGCCGGTGGTGAAAATCACCACCTTGTCATTGGGCGCCTTGTCGGTGATGGCGAAGGTGATGCCCGTGGAAAGGGGATTGAAACCGGTTGCGCCGGTCGGGCCTTTTGCCTTCAGGCGTTCGTAACATTCCACGCCGCGATCCGCCGCATACGCGGTCTCGCATTCCTCGTACGTGATCTTCACGCCGTTGATGCCACCGTCGCGCTCGTTTACCAGTTTCAGGTAGTCGACGAAACCATTGGCCCATGGCACACCGTTCGGCGCATAGGCGCCGGTGCGGAACACCATCACCGGGACGAACTGCTCATTGGCCGACTGCGCGAACGCCAACCCTGCCCCAGCCGCAACGAGGCTACCGCCGATCGCCGCCAGCACCACCATTTTTTTCATCATTGTCTTCATTGCATCCTCCTGTGAATCGAACTTTATGGAACCGGGTGTGTGTCTATTCTTGTTTGAACGGCAACCCGACAACTAAGGGACAACAACTGCGAAGTGTGAACATGCGAACTTGCGAAAATACAACCAAACGAAAGCAACTCAATGCGGGAACGGCCACAACCTGAGTTTTTCCTTGGCGATTGCCCACAGCCGAGCCAGTCCGTGCGGCTCGACAATCAGGAAAAAAATAATCAGCGCGCCAAAAATCATCGATTCGAAATGCGCCGCCGTGGCAGTCGACACCGGAATGCCCAGCCAGTGCGGCAACTGGTTCAGCAGCAAAGGCAGGATAACAATGAATGCCGCGCCGAGGAATGACCCCAGGATGGAACCGAGCCCGCCGATGATGACCATGAACAGCAGGCTGAAAGACCGGTTCACGTCGAAGGCCAGCGGCTCCCACGAGCCGAGATGCACAAAGGCCCACAGCGCGCCGGCGACGCCAATAAAAAACGAGCTGACGGCAAACGCGGTGAGCTTGGCATAGACCGGACGGATGCCGATGATTTCAGCGGCCACATCCATATCCCGCGTGGCCATCCACGAGCGGCCGATGCTGGAACGCGTGAGGTTGCGGGCGATCAGCGTGAACAGCACCACCGTCGACAGGACGAACAAATATTTCTCCACCGGCGCGTTCCAATTGAAACCGAACACCACCAGGTCCGGTGCACTGACCGAGCCCGATGATGAATCGTGGGTAAACCATTTCACGCGCGAGAACAACCAGTCTAGGAAGAACTGCGCAGCCAGGGTGGCGACGGCGAGATAGAGGCCCTTGATGCGCAGGCTGGGAATCCCGAACAGCATCCCGACGACGGTTGTAATCAATCCGGCGAGTATGAACACCACCAGCATGTTCAAGTCGGGAATACGCAGCGCCAGGTTGTATGCAGCATAGGCACCGACCATCATGAAGCCACCGGTGCCCAGCGATATCTGCCCGCAGTAACCCACGAGAAGATTCAGGCCCAACGCTGCCAGCGCCAGGATCAAAAATGGAATCAGGATGGCGCGGAAAAAATATTCGTCGGCCAACAGCGGAATGGCCACGAACGCAATCAACAGCACGATGACCATGAACACGCGGTCCTGGACAATCGGCAACAGCGCCTGATCGGCCTGGTAGCTCGTCTTGAATTGTCCGTTCTCGCGATAGAACATGGTTTGTCTTTGCCTTACACGCGGTCAATGTGGCGTTCGCCGAACAGCCCTTCCGGGCGTATCAGCAGGAATGCGAGCGCGAGCATGTAGGCGAACCAGTTTTCAATGCCGCCGCCGATGATAGGGCCGAGATAGACCTCCGCGATTTTTTCACCCACGCCGATGATGAGGCCGCCCACAATCGCGCCCGGAATCGAGGTGAAGCCGCCGAGGATGACGACGGGAATAGCTTTCAGCGCGATCAGCACCAGCGAGAATTGCACGCCCAGCTTGGATCCCCAGATCATGCCGGCCACCAGCGCCACAAAGCCCGAAACGCTCCAGACAATGACCCAGATGTGATTCAGCGGAATACCGACCGACTGCGCCGCTTGGTGATCGTCGGCCACGGCACGCAGCGCACGGCCGGTCGCCGTCTTCTGGAAAAACAGCGCGAGAAAGGCCACCAGCAAGCCGGCGATCACGGCGGCGATCAGGTCTTCAAGATTAATCAGCAGGCCGCCCTCAAACATGTTTTCGAGAATAATTTTTGGCTCTTTCGGCATGCCGAGGTCGATGCGGTAAATGCTGTCGCCGAATAACTGCGGCCCGAAGCCTTCAATGAAATAGGTAATCCCGAACGTGGCGAGAAACAGGATGATGCCTTCCTGGTTGACCAGCCTGCGCAACACCAGCCATTCCACCGCGAAAGCCAGCGCCACCATCAGCACGGCAGCCAGCAAAAAGGCGACCGGCATCGGCATCACTTCCGAAAACCGCGCAAACGCGAGCGCTGCCAGCAACACCATGGCGCCTTGCGAAAAATTGAATACACCCGAGGCTTTGTAAATCAGCACGAAGCCCAGCGCCACCAGCGAATACAACACGCCCGCCATCAGGCCACCCAGCACCACTTCGATAAACGGGCCCATCAGTGCTGCACGCCAAGATAGGCGTCGATCACCGCCTGGTTGTTGCGCACTTCGTCAGGCACGCCATCGCCAATTTTGCGGCCGTAATCGAGCACCACCACACGATCCGAAATATCCATTACCACACCCATATCGTGTTCAATCAGCACAATGGTCGTGCCGAATTCCTCATTCACGTCCAGCACGAAACGGCACATGTCCTGTTTCTCTTCCACGTTCATGCCGGCCATGGGTTCATCGAGCAACAGTAATGTGGGTTCAGCGGCCAGCGCGCGGCCCAGCTCCACCCGTTTCTGCAGGCCATACGGCAGGCGGCCCACCGGTGTCTTGCGGATCGACTGGATTTCAAGGAATTCGATGATCTCTTCCACCCTCACGCGGTGCGCCATTTCTTCGCGCTGTGTGGCACCCCAGTACATCGCCTGCTGCAGGATGCCGGTCTTCATCATCAGGGTGCGGCCGGTCATCAGGTTGTCCAGCACGCTCATGCCCTTGAACAGCGCAATGTTCTGGAAAGTGCGCGCCACGCCCTGGGATGCCACCTTGTGCGGCACCATGCGATGGCGTTTCTCGCCCTTGAAATAGATGGTGCCCTGCTGCGGGTGATAGACGCCGTTGATGACATTCAACATCGAGCTCTTGCCCGCACCGTTGGGGCCGATGATGGCGCGGATCTCATGTTCACGCACATCGAAACTGATATTCGACAGCGCCTGCACGCCGCCGAAGGCCAGCGAAATATTTTCAAGGGCCAGGATGACTTCGCCGGTCTTGCGTGCTGCGCGCTCAACTGGCGCATTTGTTGGCGTATGTGATTGCATGGGTCCGGTCGCGATCATGCGGCTTTCCTGTGCATGCCGGCCGCTTGTTCGGGCGTGTACGTTTTCACGTCCATGATGCGCAAATCCGCGCGGATGATGCCGGTGCGCCCGTCCTCAAATTTCACCTGCGCATCGATCTGCACCGTGGATTCCCTGCCATAGAGTGCGTCGATGATCTTCTGGTATTTATCGGCGATGATGCGACGCCGGACTTTGCGCGTGCGCGTCAGTTCACCGTCGTCGGCATCCAGTTCCTTGTGCAAAATGACAAAGCGCTGTACCTGCGAGTTGGCCAGTTTGGGATCATGCGCCAGGTCGAGATTCACTTTTTCCAGACAGTCACGCACCAGCTCATACACTTCCGGTTTCGCCGCGAGGTCGGTGTAACCCGAATACCCGAGGTTGCGCCGTTCCGCCCAGTCGCCCACGGCCTCGATGTCGATGTTGATCATCGCCGTCGCGTGATCGCGACCGTCGCCGAACGCCACCGCTTCCTTGATGTGCGGGAAAAATTTCAGCTTGTTCTCAATATATTTCGGTGCAAACAATGTGCCGTCAATCAGCCGCCCGACGTCCTTGGCGCGGTCGATGATTTTCAGGTGGCCGTCTTCATCGAAAAAACCCGCGTCGCCAGTACGGAACCAGCCTTCACTGTCGATCGCTTCAGCCGTCGCTTCGGCGTTCTTGAAATATTCGCGGAACAGTCCCGGTGTTTTCAGCAGCACTTCGCCATCGCCGGCAATTTTAATTTCACAACCGGGCAAAGGCGGGCCGACGGTGTCCGGCTTGACGGCGCCATTGGGTTGCACGCAGACGTACACCGTCGTTTCGGTCTGGCCGTAGAGCTGCTTCAGGTTGATGCCGATGGAACGGTAGAAAACGAACAGGTCGGGACCGATCGCCTCACCCGCGGTATACGCCACCTTCACACGGCTCATGCCCAGCGCATTGCGCAGCGGCCCGTACACGGCCATATTGCCCAGCGAATACAGCAGGCGATCCGATGCGGAAACTGACTTACCGTCCAGTATTCGCGAGCCCACGCGACGCGCGAGGTTCATAAAATAGTGAAACATCCTGCGCTTCAGGTAGCTCGCATCTTCCATGCGAATCATGACCGTTGTCAGCAAACCTTCCAGCACACGCGGCGGCGCGAAATAATAGGTCGGGCCGATTTCGCGCATGTCGTTCATCACCGTCTCGGACGATTCCGGGCACGAGACACAGAATCCCGCCACCATTGATTGCGCATAGGAAAAAAGATTCTGGCCGATCCAGGCCATCGGCAAGTACGCCAGCAGTTCTTCGTCGGCGCCGATATTTTCGAAGTCGCTATAGGCGCGACCCGAGGCGATCATCGCCTGGTGTGTCAGCACCACCCCCTTGGGACTGCCCGTGGTGCCGGAGGTATAGAACAGCGCAGCAATATCGCTCGCGCTGCCCTTGTCGATTTCCTGAAGGAAGAAATCAGGATTCGCGCCATGCCATTCGCGCCCGCGCTTTTGCAGTTCTTCAAAACTGATCAAGCCTTGCTGGGTGTAACCCCTGAGTCCCCGCGGATCGTCGTAAATAATATGCGCCAGCGCCGGGAATTGCGCGCGGATTTCCAGCAGCTTGTCCACTTGCTCCTGGTCTTCAGCGATGGCAAAAGTGATTTCTGCGTTCTGGAAGACGAATACCATCTCTTGTGCGACAGCGTCCTGGTACAACGGCACCGGAATAGCGCCCAACGACTGTGCCGCCGTGAGCGACCAGTAAAGCCGCGGACGGTTTTCACCAATGATCGCCAGCGCGTCGCCGCGCTTCAGCCCCAGTGAGGCGAGGCCGCACGCAAGTGCGCGAATTTCCTCGGCGCTCTGCCCCCACGACCAGGTCTGCCAGATGCCCAGGTCTTTCTCGCGCAACGCGGGCCGGTCGCGACGCTCCGCCGCGTGCTTCAACAGCAGGCGCGGAAAGGTCAAGCCAGTAGTCAAGCCTGTATCAGGCGCTGCCGTTGCGGGCATCGCAGTCTCCTCCATCGGCTGTTATTTTGTTTTTGTGATATTGCGTCGGATACGCATGCACCAGCGCTGCCCACTATAGCGGCGCGCATCCGCACTAGGCAAGCAGTCTAGCCAGCGACCTCATGCCCGGTTGTCATCGTGACGACATTCATCGCAAACCACCGGTTTCCATCCGGCGCGATGACTGTGAACAATCTGCCGCGTGTATAGTTG
Organism: Betaproteobacteria bacterium; assembly: GCA_040006575.1. Taxonomy (GTDB): domain Bacteria; phylum Pseudomonadota; class Gammaproteobacteria; order Burkholderiales; family Usitatibacteraceae; genus UKL13-2. The sequence goes on along the minus strand of JBDTWS010000085.1, from coordinate 10,515 downwards.
TCCGGACATGAACGAGTCCACACTGCACCGCAGCAAACCATCGATCACATCGGCGCCCGCGCCTGCAGCGCCGCCGGCCGCGACCGTGACGATGCATGCTTTTCTCTCCGGATGCCGTTGGGCCGAAAACCTTTCGCCTGAGGAACTGCAGCGCGTGTCCACTGAAGTGGTTGAACGCAAGGTGTGCGCGGGCGGCTACGTGTGCCGAAAGGGCGAGCCGGTGCAATCGTGGATCGGTGTGATCGACGGGCTGGTAAAGATGAGCAACCTCTCCGCCGAGGGCAAGCTCACCACCCTGACCGGCGTGCCATCCGGCGGCTGGTTCGGTGAAGGCTCGCTGCTGAAAGACGAGATGCGCCGCTACGACATCCTCGCGCTGCGCGACAGCCGCATCGCCTACATGCCGCGCGCAACCTTCAATCGCCTCCTCGATTCGAATCTCGGTTTCAACCGCTTCGTGCTGGTGCAATTAAATGAGCGGCTGGGGCAATTTATTACCCTCGTTGAAAGCGAACGCCTGCTCGAGCCCGATGCCAGGGTCGCGCGTTCACTGTCGGTACTGTTCAATCCCGTGTTGAATCCCGACATCGGCCGCCGCATCCAGATCTCGCAGGAGGAAATCGGTTTGCTGTGCGGTTTCTCGCGCCAACGCATCAACCAGGCATTGCAGGTGCTGGAGCGCGCGGGATTGTTGCGGGTCGAATACGGTGGGATTACGGTGGAAAACCTGCCGGGACTGCAAGGCTACGGCACATGATTGCGCAGTACATGCGGCCTCTACCGCCATACGAATTCGACGGCCATGGAATTCACGACTAAGGTTTGCGCCGGGTACATCGAGGCCGTGGTGAAAGGTGAATTCGACCTTCTCGATGGCAAGGCCTGTACCGACGCCGCGTTTCAACTTTGCGAACAGCACAAGATCTGGAAAGTATTGATCCATGCACTCGCCATGTCGGAAAATGTTTCCGTCGGTTCGCGATTCAGCATTGGTGAATACATGGCAACGCAGGCCAATTTTCCGTTGCGCGCGGCCATTCTGGTCTCCACGCGACTCGTGCAGGAGAGCAAGGCCCTCCAGAACACGGCGAACAATCGCGGTGCCAGTGTGCTTACGACGGACTCGCTGGCGCAAGCTGCGTTATTCCTCGGCGTTGATATTTCCGATGCCAAAGTCTAGCACTGGTGCGGCTTTACAGCCATTTTAGGCTGAAAAACCGCACCAGCACGGGAGTTTCATCCCGGAATGCAGGCTCGCCGACCGGTAAAGTCAGGCTCGCATCGCCGGTGTCACGACGCCGCTTTCAATTGATATCGCCTTTGCTCGCACCAGTTCTTCCAGCATGCGTGTTGCGAGTTCCGCATTCTCGCCACCCAGGAATTCCGCGCGCATTTTTCGATACACGGGTACCGATTCAAGGTATGCGGGCACCTCGGCCAGCTTCATTTCGCGCTTGTCCAGCAGCGAAAAAACGAACATGACTTTTGCCACATGACGCGCATTCCTGACGGGATCACCTGCGAACACGGCGAGTTTTGCCCGTGCGTCCGCCAGCGCCTTTGACACATCCGAAAACGGCGCGCCGTGGCCCGGCACAATGATCCGGGGGTTGAGGCTTTCAATATGATCCAGCGCAGCCAGCGCGGCAACAATGTAGGGGTTCGGCCCGGTAACGTTCGCCGGTTGCGGCCACACAAATCCCAGTCCGCGTTCCCATAGCGCATCGCCGGTCATGAGGATGCCCGTCCCGCTGGCAAAAAACATCAGGGCATCCATGTCGTGGCCCGGCGCAGCGTGCGCTTCCCATCGCAGTCCACCGGCTTCAAAGGTGTCGCCTGCGGACATCGTGTCGTCAAAGGCAAAGGGCTCTGCGTATTGATCCATTTCTTCCGACCAGCAACTTTGTGCTGTCCACGGCACGACGTGCTTCACTTCGCCTTCAGGAATCGTCACGCGGCATGCGTAATGCTCGCGCAGCGCGCGGTTGCCGCCCATGTGATCGCTGTGGCAATGCGTATTGATGAGCCAGTGCAGCGGCGCGTTTTCGAGCGCCCGCGCGACATAGCTCCGGGTAGCCTTTGCATGTTCAACGCGCCCGTAGCCGCTGTCGATGAGCACATTGCGCTGCGGTGACGCCAGCACCAGCTGGTTGCAGTTGAGCCAGCCTCGTTCAATGACGGTGATGCCCGGTGCGAGCTGATGGAATGTCGCGGTCATATAATCCACGGATGAAAAAACAGGCAAATGGTAGCACCGCGCCCGAAGCCGCCGCGCTCGTGGGCGTCAACGTCGTGAGTATCGCCGTCAATCTTCCCGGCCCCGCTTGCGCGCGCAGGCTGGCGGATTTCGGCGCCACCGTGATCAAGGTCGAACCACCGGAACAACTGGGCGGCGATCCCATGCACCACTACGCGCGCAGCTATTACGATGAATTGCATCGTGGCATCGAGGTGAAGGTGCTCGACCTGAAAACCGAAACCGGCCGTGGCGCATTGCTCGCTTTGCTGAAAACCGCGGACGTGCTCCTCACCTCGCAGCGCGGCGCGGCACTTGCGCGACTGGGGCTGGCGTGGGAAACGCTCGCAGCGCAATTCCCGAAGTTGAATCATGTCGCGATTGCCGGGTCGGTCAGTGAAGACAATGCCGGACACGACCTCACGTATGTTGCGGTAGCGGGCCTGGCCACGCCGCCACATCTCCCGCCCACGCTGCTGGCTGACCTGGGCGGCGCTGAGCGAGCGGTCGCGGCGACGTTTGCGGCACTTCGCCTGTCGCAACGCGATGGGCATGGACATCGTATTGTCGTCTCGCTTGAAAACGCGGCAGGCACTTTTGCCGGACCGCATCGGCATGGCCTCACTGATACCGGCGGACTGCTGGCAGGAAAACATCCCGGCTATAATTTCTACCGCGCGTCTGACGGCTGGATCGCGCTGGCCGCACTGGAGCCGCACTTTGCCGCGCGTGTACAAGCGGCGTCCGGCGTCAGTTTTACCCGGGACGCACTGGCGGCATATTTCCTCAGTCACGACTTGCAGCACTGGACTGGCTGGGCAGCAGAAAATGACATCCCGCTGGCAGCCATTCCACACGCTCCCTCTTCCCCTACTTCCGGTTCATAAAATGCAAATCCAGAATTCAACTTTCCTCGTCGCCGGCGGCGGCTCCGGACTTGGCGCGGCCACTGCACGCATGCTGGTCAGCAACGGCGCCAACGTCATCATTGCCGACATCAACAAGGAAGGCGGCGAGAAGACCGTTGCCGAACTCGGAAGCAAAGCCAGGTTTGCCGAGACCAATGTCTGCGATGAGGCCAGTGTGCAGGCTGCGGTCGATATGGCCATGTCTGCATTCGGCGGACTACAGGGTGCGGTCAATTGCGCCGGCGTCGCACCCGGCGAGCGTGTGGTTGGAAAGAACGGCCCGCATTCGCTGGCCAACTTCCGTAGAGCCGTCGAGATCAACCTGATCGGCACCTTCAACGTGATCCGCCTCGCAGCGCACAGCATGTCGACACAAACGCCATATGCATCCGGCGAGCGCGGCGTCATCATCAATACCTCATCGGTCGCCTCCTTCGAAGGCCAGATCGGCCAGGCCGCCTATGCCGCGTCGAAAGCCGGCGTCAATGGCATGACGCTGCCCATTGCGCGTGAGTTTGCCAAACTCGGTATTCGCGTCATGACCATCGCGCCAGGAATTTTCGATACACCGATGCTGCAGGGCATGAGCGAGGAAATCCGCGCATCACTGGGCGCCCAGATTCCGTTTCCCTCGCGCCTCGGCCGGCCGGATGAATATGCGGCGCTGGCGAAACACATTATCGAGAACGAAGTGCTGAATGGTGAAGTCATACGCCTTGATGGGGCGATAAGGATGGGAGCGAAGTAAGCCCGGCCGCAAAAGAAATAGAAGTGTCGACTTTACTATGGTAACATTTGCGTTACCATAATCATGCGTATTCGTGTCGAAGAATATTTGCTCGAGAATGAATCGAGCCCCTATCGCAAGTGGTTCGATGGGCTGGACGCCGGTGCCGCGGCCAAGGTATCGACCGCGTTGGTAAGACTCGAAACGGGCAATACCTCGAGCATCAAATGGTTCTCGGGTATCGGTGAAATTCGCATCGACTGGGGTCCTGGGTACAGGGTTTACCTGGCCAAGGACGGCGAGTCACTGGTGATTATATTTGGCGGCGGCACCAAGAAAACGCAGCAGAACGACATCGAGAAAGCAATAGCGCTCTACAGCGAATTCAAGCGACGCAAGAAAGCTGGTGCGGCGCGCAACACGAAAAGGTAACCAGGTGGCATTGACCCGCGACTACAAGCAAACCATTGTTGAACGCACCAGGCGCGACCCCGCATTTGGCAAGGCTTTGCTGGACGAAGCCGCCACGTTGTTCCTCAATGGCGAACCCGATACCGCACGGCTGATTTTGCGCGATCTGGTTAATGCTACCGTCGGCTTCGAAGCCCTGGCAGTTGCCACCGCCCGGCCCAGCAAGAGCCTGCATCGAATGCTGTCGGAGAATGGCAACCCCAGCATGGACAACCTTGCAGCCATTTTCGGCGCAGTACGTGACGAACTTGGCGTAAAGATCAGGGTGAAGGCGTATTAATTATTTCCCGAAGGCAATTATGAAAAAACTTATCGCCATACTTTTCGCTTCACTCGCCACCGCCGCCGCCCCAGTACATGCGGCGGAGCAAACGGTGGCCCAGGTGGTCAAATCCGATGCACGCATCGTCAAGGCCAAGGTGAAATCGGTGGCGCATCATGTGAAACATGGCGTCAAATCCGGCGTGCGCAAAGTCAAGCATAGTGCGCATCGCACCAAAGCCAGGATCAAGGCAAAAGCGCATCGCGTGTCTGCGTGACTGCTACCTGATGGCGCGCATGCGCAACCAGGCGATTTTCCGGTCATCACCTCGCCGTCAGCCCTCCTTCGTTCGCGAGTGCGCGATTGACGGCGTTTGCTGTTGACCTTCCGGTTGTATTTCTGCGGTGATTCCTGCCTGCAACAGGGCCAGTGCGGTTTCCGGATCATCGGCAAACTGGAACAACGCCAGGTCTTCGCGGCTGATCATGCCGTGTCGCGCCAGCGCCTCGAAATTGATGATTTCTTTCCAGTAGCTCGATCCATACAGCACGATGGGAATCTGCCGGTCGATTTTCTTCGTCTGCACCAAGGTCAGGATCTCAGTAAGTTCATCGAGAGTGCCGAATCCGCCCGGGAACACCACCAGCGCACGCGCCAGGTAAGCAAACCAAAGTTTGCGCATGAAGAAGTAGTGGAATTCAAATGACAGTTCGGGCGTGATGTAGGGATTCGGTTTTTGCTCGTACGGCAGGCCGATATTGAGGCCGATGCTCTTGCCGCCCGCCTCCATGGCGCCACGGTTGGCGGCCTCCATGATGCCGCCCCCACCGCCGCTGCACACCACATAGCGATGCGCGTGCGCGGGCAGGCTCTCTGACCAGATCGTGACCAGACCCGCCAGCCGGCGCGCATCTTCGTAATATTTTCCCAACGGGCTGTCTTGCGAAAGCCGGGCAGAGCCAAAGAAGACGATGGTGTCGCAGACACGCTGGCGATGAAAGGCGTGTTGCGGCTGCAGGTATTCGGCAAGGATGCGCAGCGGACGACCGTCATCGCTGTCGAGGAATTCTTCATTCTTGTAGGCGAGCGGATGCGGAAACAATGGCTGATTATTTGTCGTCATGATTTTGCGCCCACGGTTGCAAAGTCGATGAAGCCGCGCACAACGTCGGTGCTGAGGAGTTCAACATCAACGCGGTCGCCTACGTCGAGTCCCGCAAAGCCGCGCACCAGCCTGCCCTCGGCGGTAGGCCCCGAGACTCGAACCCAGACACCTTTTTCTGACGCCCCCGTAACCACCGCGCTGAAGCGCGAGCCGACGCGGGAGACCATCAACTGCGCCGTCGCGGATTTGCGAATCTGCCGCTCCACTTTGGCAGCGTTGCCTTCCTGCTGGGTGCATTGGCGGGCAATGGCGGCCAGTTCTTCAGCGCTGTAGGTCGAAGATTGTCCGGCAAGGGCCGACTTCAGCAAGCGCTGCGCGACGAGGTCGGGGAACCGGCGGTTGGGGGCGGTGGTATGCATGTAGTCCTTGACGGCCAGGCCAAAGTGGCCGACAGAAGTCTGGCCCGGCAAACACAGCGCGTATTCACCCGCGCCCAGCAGTTTGACGACCGCAAGGGAGATGTCTGGAAAGTGCTGGGGATCCGCCTGCCGGCGCCGGCCCAGAAACGCATCCAGCGCAACCGCGTCAGGCGCGGCCGGAAGTACATCGCCCACGCTTGCAGCCAGCGCCATGATGCGATCCCAGCGACGTGGGACAGGCAACACCCGCCGCAGCGACGGCAATTTTTTCTGGTCGAGGAAGCGAGCCGTCACGCCATTGCTGGCCACCATGAATTCCTCGATCAATTCCCGCGCACGGTTCTTTTTCGCCGGCAGCATGTCCGCCAGCACGCCGTCCTTGTATAGCGGCTGAACATCCGGCGTTTCCAGTTCGAGCGCACCATTGGCATGGCGTGCCCGCTTGAGCGCCTGGGCCGCGGTGTCCTGTGTGCGCAGCTGTTGTTCCATTCCCGGCAGCGCGGAAACTTTTGCCGGTGCAGGAGCACCTCCTTCCAGCCACGCGGCCACGGCGTTGTAGGCGAGCCGGGCGCGATTGAGGACGATCGCGCGATAGAGATTCCCGGCGGTGATGCTGCCGTCAGCAGCAACGGTCATCTCCACTACCATCGCCACACGTTCCTGGCCTTCGTTCAGTGAAGTAAGGTCGGTCGACAATTTCTCCGGCAGCATCGGAAAAATACCCGCCACCGTATAGACCGAGGTTGTGTTGATCGCCGCGTGTGCGTCCATGGCCGAGCCTTTTTTAACCAGGCAATCCACATCGGCAATCGCTATCAGGATTTTTACAGCACCATCGGCTAATGGTAATGAAACCGAAAGCTGGTCAAGGTCGCGCGAATCGTCATTGTCAATCGAGGCCCATAAGAGATTGCGCAAATCACGTACCTGCCCATCCTGCACGATGGGTGCGGGTTTCGCAGCCCCCGCCTCCGCCAGGGCGGCGGGCGAAAAATCAGGTTCCATCGCATGTTGCAGCATCGCGGTATGCGCGAGCTTGTGAAGCATTGATTCACCTGGCGGTCGCGCTGACGCGTTGGCTGCAGTGTGCAGTAATGGTGGTACAGGGGGCATGGCTTCAACTCCTCGACTGGTTGCGGGCATTATCCTCTGCAACTACGCGTGTGGCGCCAATCGCTATGGCCGTTAAGGCAACCTCTCCATGACTTGCGATGGCCGTTTTCCCACAGGACATCCGTATACGAATCAGGTAATCTAGGCGCAGCTTTCGCAAACATAGCTTTAATAAAAAGCAAGTTGCGCGGCGATCAGGGAGGCTTCACGACATGGTTTTCAATTCACTGTCTTTCGCAGTGTTCTTCGCCTGCGTGCTTTTCATGCATTCGCTGCCGCTATCCTGGGAGGCCAGGAAACGGAACCTGCTGGTCGCCAGCTATATTTTCTACGCAGCGTGGAATCCACCGTTTGTGATCCTGTTGTGGGTCTCGACCATCGTCGACTGGTACGCCGCGCAAAAACTGGTGCATGCGCAAAAGCAAAGCGCGCGGCGTGCGTGGATGTTGCTTTCGGTAATTGCCAACCTGGGCATGCTGGCATATTTCAAATACGGCAATTTCCTGCTGGAGAATTTCACCCTCCTGATGTCCAGCGTCGGCGTGGCCTACCAGGCGCCCAAATTCGATATCGTGCTGCCGGTGGGGATTTCGTTTTATACCTTCGCCACCATGTGCTACACGCTGGATGTGTACCTGCACCGCGCGCAACCCGCGAAGAATTTCCTGGACTATGCGTTGTTTGTGACGTTCTTCCCGCACCTGGTGGCCGGTCCGATCATGCGGCCCACTGAACTTGTGCCGCAATTCGCCGAGCCCCGCCGCGCCACGCCGGACATGCTGCGCTTCGGGTTGGCGCTGATGACGCTGGGCCTGTTCCAGAAAGTGGTGCTGGCCGACAGCTTCCTGGCGCCCGCCGCCGAAATGATTTTCGATGGCAGCAAGGTGCCCGGTGTGCTCGACGGCTGGATCGGCACGTTGGCGTTCAGCGGGCAGATTTTCTGCGACTTCGCCGGCTACTCGACCACCGCCATCGGTGCGGCGATGTGCCTGGGCTTTGCCATGCCGGATAACTTTCGTTTTCCGTATGCCGCCGTGGGATTCTCGGATTTCTGGCGACGATGGCACATCACGCTTTCGAGCTGGCTGCGCGATTATCTCTACATTCCACTGGGCGGAAATCGTCATGGTGAAGCGCGCACCTACCTGGCGCTGATGGTGACAATGTTACTGGGTGGCCTTTGGCACGGCGCCAGCTGGACCTTTGTGGTCTGGGGTGGATTGCATGGGCTTTATCTTGCCGCCGAGCGCGCGCTGCGCGGTCGCTTCCCGGGCTATCGCCCCGGCCCGCTGGCGTTCGTGTTACTGGGCTTGCTCACCTATGCACTGGTCAATATCACCTGGGTATTCTTTCGTGCACACAGCTTCAGCAAGGCATGGCTGGTGCTCAACGGCATGCTGGGACTGAACGCCCACGCGGTACCGATCCTGCCGACGGTGCACCTGACGATGGTGACCATCATCATCAGCGCCATCGTATTGGCGCACTGGCGCATGCGCGATCAGACGCTGGAGGCCGCCATCGGGCGCACGCCGCCAGCAGTGCTGGCGTTTATCCTCGCCTTCATGGCATTTTTCATCGTGATTGCACAGGGGACAGGCAATGCCTTCATCTATTTCCAGTTCTAGCATGAGTGCTTCCAGCGAAAGTGTTGCCCGTCCCGGATTTCGCCTCACGGCGTCCGACCGGCCGGGCGTCGCACAACCCGTACCTGAGCGCGATATTCCGCCGCGACCGTGGGGATCCATCTGGATCGCTGCTGTTGTCCTGGCTGTGCTCATGCTCGGCGCATGGGAGTGGCATTGGCGCGACTACGGCGGCGTGGCTGCTTACCGCAACAGTGACGCTTTCTGGGCCGAGCAACGGCGGCGCATCGACAACGGCGAAGGCGGCAAGACAGTGTTGATCGGCTCATCGCGCGTGCTGTTCGATGTGCAGTTGCCGGTGTGGGAGAAAATTACCGGTGAGAAACCCATCCAGCTTGCCCTTGAAGGTACGTCCTCGGTGCCGGTGCTCGAAGACCTCGCCGCCGACCCTAACTTCACCGGCCGCCTGCTCGTCGGCGTAACGCCCGACCTGTTCTTTTCGGGCTTTGCCTATCGCGGCGATGCGGTGCCGTATTTTCACAAACAGGCGCCGTCGGACCGTGTCGGCCACTGGGTATCGCAGCAGTTCCTCGAACCGTTTTTCGCTTTTTACGATCCCGATTTCGCACTCGACGTGGTGGTACGGCGCCAGGCATGGCCTGCTCGCGAAGGAGTGCCTCCACGCTGGCGGGTACGCAAATTGAGCGTGTCTGACTTCGATCGCAACACAAAAATGTGGCAAAAGGTCGAATCGGACCCCGGGTACCGCACTATCGCGCGCACTACCTGGGCGCAAAATTTCAGCGGACCGCCGCCACCTTTTCTCAACACGCCCGAAAAACGTAAGAAAGTTCTTGAAACGCAGCTTGCGCGCGCCGAAAAAGCCGTGGCATCGCTGCGGACGCGCGGCGTCAAGCTGGTTTTCCTGCGGCTGCCCAGCACGGGTGACTATTACGCCTTCGAGCAAAAAGCAGTGCCGCGCGCGGTCACCTGGGACGTGCTGTTGAAACGCACCAATTCGCCGGGAATTCATTTCGAAGATTATCCGGAGATGCAGGGATATGAACTGCCCGAATGGTCGCATCTGTCACCCAACGAGGCGGTGCGAATGACGACCGTGCTGGTCCCCATCATCGAGCGCGAATTCCAGGCGCAGGCAGGCGGCAGCACAAAGGGCAAGTAACGCCGCGGTACGAACTTGCCCGCACTTCGCGGCGCACCATTTCGCGCGATAATGTCGGCTCACGACGGCTGATTCCACACGCTACACCGCAGCGCAGACTGCCCGCCGCCCGCCATGCTGGCCTCCGGAGAAACCCATGATTTTTGATACCCACATCAGCGACGATACCGACGCTTTGCGCGACGCGGTAAAGCGAATGTGCGACGACGAGCTGGCGCCGCGCGCCGCTGCCATCGACCACGCCAACGAATTCCCCATGGACATGTGGAAAAAGCTGGGCGACCTGGGGTTGCTGGGCATTTCCGTTCCGGAGGAATATGGCGGCACGGGGCTGGGCTATCTAGCCCACACGGTAGCGATGGAGGAAGTCTCGCGCGCGTCCGCATCCGTGGGCCTCGCCTACGGCGCACATTCGAATTTGTGCGTGAATAATATGTATCTCAATGGCTCAGAGGCGCAACGCAAGAAATATCTGCCTAAGCTTTGCTCAGGAGAGCATGTCGGT
>JBDTWS010000084.1:0-17556 GCA_040006575.1 Betaproteobacteria bacterium | reverse complement strand
TTGCAAAGCTTGCTGCTGACTTGTGTCGATCAGAACTCGTAACGAACCGTCGCCTGCACAGCCCATTGCGATTCGCCCGTGTTCTGGCGGGTCGTCAGATCGGCAACCTGGCCGACGCTGTAGATGTAGCGTCCGGCAGCATCGATACCCACGAAATTCACGAAACCGCGCGGTTGACCGCCGTTGGATGCAAACGGCACTTCATCGATACGGCCCCACTTCTTGTTGAGCAAGTTGCCGAAGTTCAGCACGTCGAGGATGAACACAGCCTTGTGACCCTTGAAGAAAGTCGGGATCTGCTGGCTGATACGCATGTCGACCGTGTTGGTCCAGGGCGAGAAGCTGGTGTTGCGCTTCATGACCTGGCCACGCGAGCCGGACAGTTGCGGGTTGGAATTGATGATGTCCCAGAACTTGGCTTCGTTGGTGTGATCCGCAGCGGTATCGCCCAGGAACACGACTTCACCTGAGCCCGGCGCTTTCGGGATGTACATCAAGTCATTACCGGCCAGTCCGTCACCGTTCATGTCGTTGTTATACGTCCAGCTGTAAGGCTTGCCGGTACGGCCTTCGTAGAAGAAGCCCACTTCGGTCTTGAAGCCCGAGAAGAAGCTGTGACGCCAGTTCAGGGTTCCATTGACACGGTCTTTCACCAGGTACACAGAGTTTGCTTCCGTGTTCTCGTTCGGGTTGAAGATCGAACGTGCTGCCCAGTTCGAATTCGATACCGACGATGTGAGACCGCTCACTTCGGTGGCATCCGTGCGGGTATAAGCAAACGACCAGCCCCAGTCCTTTGTAATGGCGCGGCTAAGGGCAACAGTTGCCACGTTGCCGTGGCCCTTGTCAGTTTCGGCAGCCACCAGCACGTTGTTGAAGTTCGGATTGCTCAAAGCGCGCGAGCGACGATCCACGCAAACCCCTGTTGTGATCGCAGCGCCGCCGGCAGTCCAGCACGCCGGGTTGTAACCGGATGCCGTGTAATACAGGTCACGGCCGTCTGCTGCACCCGTACGCGTTGGTGCACCCAGGTTCAGGTGCTGGTAGTAAATACCCGATTTGTTTTTCGTGTACAGGTATTCGACGCTGGCAACAACACCCCAGAACGGCAGTTCGTGTTCAAACGCCAGGTTGGCTTTCCAGACCGAAGGCTGGCCCAGTGATGGATCGAGGAAGTCCACGTTGGCCGCAGGGACGGCGCCAGGAAAACTGCTGATCTGCGCCTTGGGATCCGGGCTGAAAATCCCGCCGGCTGCCGGGCACGCTGCGAAGCTGCCACCGCAGCCGATAACGCGCGTCAACACACCCGGGTTGGAGAACGGATTCGACAGCCACACGGTTGCAGCGGCGCCCTGGAACAGGCCGAAACCACCACGCAATTGCGTCGGACGTGCTGAATCAAAGGTGTAGTTGAAGCCGAAACGCGGCTGCACCAGTTGTTCGCCGTCAACGGTGCGGCTGTTGTCCAGGCCGAAACCACCGGACTGGCGCGTTGTGCCGCTACCCGCGATCAGCGGTGCCGCTGCAGCGGCGTTGAACTTGGGCTTGTCGCTGATTGCTGCCTGGTCTACGCGCACGCCAAACATCAGGGTCAGGTTCGGGTTAATCGTCCACGTATCCTGCACCGCGCCGCCATAATTTTTCAGCGTGAAGTTTGCAGCTGCGTCGGCCAGTGTGTTGCCCGCCAGCGGGATCTGCACCGAGTAAGTCGTCGGACGGCCCTTGCTGTAGTTTTCCAGCACAGCCGCTTCGATCTGCGCAGCAGTTGCGGTAGCACAGGTGATCGAGCCGAACGAGTAGGTGTAGGTCGCACTGCTGTTTTGACAGTTGAAAGTGTAGTTGCCGTTCACGTCCTGCAGGAACGCGTTGAATACCTTGTTTGCACTGTAGTCACCGGCGAACTTGAACTCATGCGCGCCCAGCACCCAGTTGGCGCCGAAGTACGCGTCGTCGGTCTTGGTGTCGAGGATATTGAAATGACGGCTGCGTTCGGTACCGAAGTTCAGGTTGCGCGTACCGCCAAGCACGCTGGTCGGCGTGCCGACCGGGAGTGCGCCGGTGAAGCTCAGCTGGATGATCGGCAGTGTCGAATTGTTCTTCGGTTCACTGTGATAATCGCGATTCGAAAATTTCAATTCGGTCGAGAAATTCGGCGTCCAGTCGGAGAACAACTGGGCAACGGTCGTTTCGATGGTCTTGACCTGGCTGTACCAGTCCGAGCTCAGCGACAGCGCGGTTGAAGGCGTGGCGAAGAAGTTCGGGAAGATCGGTTCGGCCTGGTCGGTCTTGGTCCAGCGCACGCTGGCGCGATGGTTCGCGTTGATGTTCCAGTCCAGTTTAACCAGCGTGTCCTTCACACTCAGCTCAGTGCCGCTCGGGATAGCCGAAGAACCGATGTCGATCTTGTACTGGTTCGTCGAGATTGCCTGGGCACTGGCGATGGCCGATGGCGTGATACCGATGTTGGTCAGCGGGCTGCCGATCGGGCCGAGCGCCGGTGCGTTGCGCGTACTCTTCAGTTCTTCGTACGACGTGAAGAAAAACAGCTTGTCCTTGATAATCGGGCCGCCAAAAGTGAAGCCCTTGGTATTTTCTTCAAATGCCGGTGCGCCCGAATAAGTCTGGGTGGTGCGATTGTAGCGGTCGCCGACCCACTGGTCGTCACGCCAAACGTAGTACAGGCTGCCGTGGAAATCGTTGGTGCCGGATTTGGTGACGGCGTTGATGTTGGCGCCGGTGTAACCCTTTTGCGTCACGTCGTAGTTGGAGACGTTGACCTGCACCGACTGGATGGCGTCGATCGAGATCGGCTGTTTCAGTGTCGGCAGGCCGTTGGATTCGAGACCGAACGTGTCCTGGATGCCGACGCCGTCGATGGTGACCGAGTTGTAACGCGTGTTCTGGCCGGCAACGGAAACTTCACCGCGCTCTTTATCCGTTTGTGCAACGCGCGGATCAAGGCGTGCATAGTCCTGCAGGTTGCGCTTGATGGAAGCGAACGCATCAAGTTCCTGGCGGCTGATGCTGGTGCCCGCGCCCATGGCGTTCGGGCTGAATTTGTCCGAGCCCAGGTTCTGGCCGGTCACAACGATTTTGTCGATGGCTTGCGCGCCGCCGAGTTTCGCGTCAACGCTGGCGGTTTCGGCGAGGTTCAGGAAAACGTTCTCACGCTTTTCCGTCACGCCGTCTTTGGTGATGGTGACGGTGTAAGGACCGCCGGCACGCAAACCGCGCGCCGAATAGCGACCTTCCGCATCGGTCGCGGCATTGCTGACCGAGCCCGATTCGTTATGGACGATCGTCACTTGCGCGCCGGCAACAGCCTTGCCATCCGCGTTGGTGATGCGGCCGCCGATAGCCGATGTGGTGTTTTGCGCGAAGGCAGGCACGGCGCTGATCGCGAGTGCGACAGCAAAGGCCAGCTTCGAGAGGCGAACCCGATTGTTGTAGTGCATGGCAGTAACCCCAGAGTGATAGTGGTTTTCGGAAATCGCCTGAATTTTTATCCCAAATAAACGGGTCCGGGACTTAAAAACGAGCGCTTAGTTCACATCTAGCTTTGTAGCGGCCGATTATGACGGATTCATGTCGATAAGTGAACCAATCAGTCAGGTTACGATGAGCCCCGGACAAGCAATGTCAATATTTACAATGACTTCCGCGCCGAAATTGAAAAATAGTCTGAGGTTTTTACTTGAAAATCAGGCTAATTGAGCCACTCGAAATGTTGCGAGAATGCAACAGTTTCGAAGGTTTTTCAATGCGTGACCCGGCATGCCCGGCGATCGCGCGGCAACTCAGTTGATCTTGGTAATTCGGCCGACCGCTGGGGGCGTATAGGGCGAATTGGCGGAGAGGAATGCCACCAGCGCTTCCAGGTCCAGGACACCCACCTGCCGTTCGGTTCCATCGCGGAAGACCGACATGCCTTCACTTCCACCGGCCACAAAACTATTGGCGACCACGCGATATTGAAGGTCGGGACTGATCGGCATGCCGTTGAGTTTCATCGACGATGCAATGATGTGTTCGCCTGCCGGCTTGCTCGAATCCCACGAGTAGCTGAACCCATTTGATACCGCCATGATGCGGGGACGGTCGCCGCCGAACTGCTGTTCCAGCAACGCCTTCAATTGTCTTCCGGTGAGATTCATGCTGATCAAATCGTTCTGGAACGGTTGTGTCTTGAACAGGTCGCCGTATTTCACGCTGCTGTCTGCCGCCGGAATAATGGGCGCACGAAGGCTGCCGGGGTTGTTGAATGCAATTACGGCGCCGCCCTTGTCAGGCGCTGCAGCGGAGGCGAGATGCGCATCGGCAATGAGGTTGCCGATGGTCGATTCGCCCGACGGCGTCGTCAAAAGTGTTACTTCGCGAGTCACTTTGGCCACCACGCGATTTTCGAGCGGCTCGGACAGCTTTGCATATTTGTCGACCAGCGCGGTCAGCGCAGGATCTTTCGGGCCCTTCGGATCGACCACGAGATTGACGGCCTTCTTGCTCACGACCTTGCCGGTGGCGCGATCAATTTTCAGGTTCACGTCCGTGACCAGCGAGCCGTAGCTGCCGGCGCTGGTCATCAGCTTGCCGCCGACGTCGCATACATAGTAACGATGCGTGTGCGCGCTCAGCACCACATCCACGGCGGGATCGAATTTCTCCACCACCTCTTTGCCCTTGCCGCTGAAATTCTTGCAATCGTTGATGCCGCCACCGGGCCCTTGTATACCGCCTTCATGCATCACCACCACAATAGCTTCAACGCCTTTAGCCTTGATTTCAGGAATCAGTTTATTGACGGTGACGACTTCGGATTTGAACGTCAACCCGGCCGTGCCGCCCGGACGCACGATGCTCGGCGTGCCTTCCAGCGTTACGCCGATGAAGGCAATTTTCACGCCGTCGAAATCCTTGATTACATAGGCCGGGAAAAGTGTCTGGCCGGTGTTGTCCTCGATCACATTGGCGGCCAGGAACGGGAATTTGGAACCGGCATACGGTTCACGGCCGGCGCAATCGGCCTTGCCTTCCTTGTTCTCGGGGCATCCGCCCGTGCGCAGGCGCTTCAGGTGCTTGGTGCCGTAGTCGAACTCGTGATTGCCGACAGCGTGCAGGTCAACACCGACGAGGTTCATCGCTTCAATGGTCGGCTCATCGCGGAAGAACGCGGACATCAGCGGTGTGGCCCCCACGAGGTCGCCCGCGGAAACGACGATGTGATTGGGATTTTTTGCGCGCAGCGATTTCACCAGCGCCGAAAATTGCTCCACGCCGCCTGCAGGCTCCAGCCGGAAACCCGTCGACTGTGTGGCATCGGGAACCGGCACCCGCAAGTTGGGTGTCTTGAGATTTCCATGCAGATCATTGAAGGCGATGATCTTGACATCGACGGTACCGGTGGGCGGCGCCAGGGCAGTCTGCGCAGCGCGCTCGGGCTGGATGGCACAACCGGCGATGGCCAGGACGGCGCATGCCAAAACAGATTTGATCGAGCGGCTCATGATTGTTTGTTTGGGCTGGTGAAGTTCAACGCATTTTACGCGCAACCACTTCCGCGCACCCGCGTCTGATCAATCCCCGGTATTATTCGCCACTTAATTTGCACGCGACTTCGTGTGTCAACACTACACATCAACTGGAGCATCACCCCATGCCTCTCGCCCTGCAGAGCCTGATCGGATTCTTCGTGCTGTTTGCGTTTGCCTGGGCGATTTCGGAAAAACGCAGCGCCATTACCTGGCGCACCGTGTTCGGCGCGGTCATTCTCCAGATCGTGATGTTCTTGCTGATGTTCAAATTCCCGTGGTTCAAGGAAGCATCGGGAGCGTTGAATGATGCGTTGAACGGTGTGGCCGCCGCGACGCGCGTTGGCACCAGTTTTGTGTTTGGTTACCTGGGCGCCTCGGGCAATCCGGCCGACGCGCCGTTCGTCGCCAAGGATGGCAGCAGCACGTTCATCCTGATGACGATGGCGCTGCCGCTCATCATTGTTGTCTCCGCGTTGTCATCGCTGTTGTTCTACCTGCGCATCCTGCCGATGATCGTGAATGCCTTTTCCTGGCTGCTGAAAAAATCCATCGGCGTCGGCGGCGCGGTCGGTGTATCCACAGCGGCCAATATTTTCCTCGGCACTGTGGAAGCGCCGATGTTCATCAAGCCTTACCTGGCGAAACTGTCACGCGGTGAATTGTTCATCACCATGGCCGGCGGCATGGCCGGCATCGCGGGAACGGTGATGGTGATCTACGGCATCATGCTGGTGCCGGTGGTGCCGGATGCAGCGGGTCACATCCTCATCGTGTCGTTCATCAGCGCGCCTGCCGCAGTTGCATTCTCCGCGCTAATGGTGCCGCACGAAGGCCCCGTCACCGATGGCGATATCGTTGCCGACCAGCCGTCAAGCAGCGTGATGGACGCCATCACGCAAGGTACCGTAGATGGCGTGGGCAGCTACATCAACGTCGCCGCCATGCTCATCGTGCTGACCGCGTTGATCGCACTGACCAACATGATCCTCGGCCTGCTGCCGTTCGCCACACCGCTGACACTTCAAGGCACGCTGGGCCTGCTCATGCGCCCGGTGGTGTGGATGATCGGCATCCCGTGGAATGAAGCGCAGGTGGCCGGCTCGCTGATGGGTACCAAGACGGTACTGAATGAATTCATCGCGTTCCTCGACATGGCGCGGCTTGCGCCAGAAGCACTGTCACCACGCAGCCGCGTGATGATGATTTACGCCCTGTGCGGCTTCGCGAACTTCGCGTCCATCGGCATCATGATCGGCGGCCTGGGCACCATCTGTCCGGAGCGGCGCAAAGACATCATCGACCTGGGTTACAAGAGCCTTGTCGCCGGTTCGCTGGCCACCATGTCCTGCGGCGCATTGGTCGGGATTATTTACTAGAAACGGACAACGGTCATGGCGCTCATCACTGAAATCTCACCTGCGCACAGCGACAAGGCAATCCCCCTCGTCGTCATTCACAGTGCCAACTTCGAGGCGTTCCTCGCGCACGCAGATGCGAGGACCCGCGCGTGGCTGGAAGCAACCGAATTCCGCGGCCGCCCGCACACGCACGCGATGGTGCCTTCCGCGGAAGGCGGCATCGGCCAGGTGCTGGTCGGTGTAAGGGATGCCGGCGATATCTACGCCTTGTCGCATCTGCCTCTCACGTTGCCCGCCGGCGATTACACGCTGGCCAGCCATCACGACACACTCGATCCCTACGCCGCCGCGCTCAGCTGGGGACTGGGAAGTTATCAATTCACGCGTTACCGGAAAAATCCGCGCGTCCCGGCCAACCTGCTTATTGCCGCCGGCGACGATGTAGCGCGCGCGCAAAAAACGCTGGCCTCCGCCACGCTGATCCGCGACCTCGTCAACACACCGGCTGAGGACATGGGCCCGCAGCATCTATCGGACGTCGCGCAATCGCTGGCGAAAGAATTCGGCGCGCAGTTCAGGGAATGGGCCGGCGATGACCTGCTGAAAAATAATTTTCCTGCCATCCATGCAGTGGGCCGCGCCAGTCATCGCCCACCTCGACTGATCGAGCTCACCTGGGGCGATGAAACGCATCCGCGCATTTCCATCGTCGGCAAAGGTGTGTGCTTTGACACCGGCGGCCTCGACATCAAGGGTGCGGACGGCATGCGTCAAATGAAAAAAGACATGGGCGGCGGTGCGCACGCGCTGGGTGTGGCACGTCTCATCATGGACATGAAGTTGCCGGTGCGTTTGCACATGCTGGTGCCCGCTGTCGAAAATGCCATTGCCGGCAATGCCTATCGTCCCGGCGATATCGTGCCGACGCGCAAGGGTCTGCAGATCGAAATCGGCAACACCGATGCCGAGGGTCGCGTGGTGTTGTCGGATGCGCTGGCGCTGGCGTCGGAATCGAAACCTGAACTCATCATCGATTTCGCCACGCTAACCGGCGCGGCGCGCGTCGCGCTCGGACCGGAACTGCCGGCGACATTTTGCAATGACGACGCGCTGTTCGATGAACTCAATGACGCCAGCAAACGCACACGCGATCCGTTATGGCGCATGCCGCTGTGGCAAAACTATAACGACATGATCAAGAGCAACATCGGCGATATCGTCAATACCGGCGGCCCGCAGGCGGGCTCGGTCACGGCGGCGTTGTTCCTCGAACATTTCGTGCCGCGCGACCAGCCGTGGATTCATATCGATTTGTTCGCGTGGACGCCGAAAGCAAAACCGGGACGCACGGAAGGCGGCGAAGCGCAAACATTGCGGGCCGTGTTTGCAATGCTGGAAAAACGCTACGGACGCTAGGCAGTTTATTGGTGATTCTGCAAGCGTAACTCCAGCATTGGTGCGCCTTGCGGGGCATTTTATGCCTGGGAATGGCCATAGCGCTAGACTTTTACTTATTTACGCGGGCTGACGCGCAAAATAAAGATCGTGCAATTTGTCCAGTTGCACGTCGGCCGCCGGTTGCGACCACACTACTTTTCCGCCCTGCATCAGGTATACATGATCGGCCGCTTTCACCGCGAGGCTGGTGTTCTGCTCCACCAGCACAATCGTCCTGCCTTCCGCTCTCAGTGCCGCGATAATGGCAAAAATCTCGTGCACGATCACCGGCGCGAGACCGAGCGACGGCTCATCGATCAGCAGCACACGCGGCTCCGACATCAGGCCGCGCGCCATCGCCAGCATCTGCGCCTCGCCGCCCGACAGGGAACCCGCCAGTTGGCGCCGCCGCTCGCGCAACTTTGGAAACATCGCATAGCCGCGCTCGAGGTTGTGCGCGGCCGCGGCGCGGCGCGCTTTCGGGAATGCGCCCATCAGCAGATTTTCTTCGACGCTCATGTCGCGAAAAACCAGGCGGCCCTCGGGGATCATCACCAGCCCGCGCTCAACCAGTTCCCAACCCGGGATATTTTTCAGCGGCTGCTGTTCAAATTCGATTTCACCCTGCGCCAGCGGCACCATGCCCATGATCGCGCGCAGCAGCGTGGTCTTGCCCGCACCGTTGGGCCCGATGATGGTCGTCACCCTGCCTGCCTCGATCGCGAGCGACAGGTCCCATAAAATATTGATGGCGCCGTAGCCGGCTCGAATGTTGCGGATGTCGAGTGCGTTCATGCCGGCACTGCCCCCGTGTAACTTTCGATCACGCGCGGATCTCGAAACACCGCATCGGGTTCGCCGTCGGCGATCACCTCGCCGAAATTCAGCACGACCACGCGCGGGCATAAGGCGCTGATGGTTTCGATATCGTGTTCGATGATGAGCAGGCCCACGCGAAATCGCTCATGAACGTTTTGCAGCATCTCGCGGAACGCGCGCTTGCTGTCGGACTCCATGCCGGCCAGCACTTCATCGAGCAGCAGCAACTGCGGACGGGTGGCCAGCGCCTTGGCAACTTCGAGCGCCTTCAATTCCGATAACGACAATGCGGTGGCCGCATCCCGGTGCGCCTTGGCAGCGAGGCCGACCAGTTGCAAAATTTCATCGAGCTTTTGTTCATCCACCGCACCCGCGCCGAAGCGTTGCGCCACGACCAAATTCTCGTGCACCGTCAATTGCGCCAGCGGCTGCGGAATCTGGAAGGTGCGCCCCAGTCCGGCGCGCGCGCGGCGATGTTGCGGCCAGCGCGATATATCGTGGCCGCCGAATTGAATCGAGCCTGACCTGGGTTTCACCAACCCGGAAACGGCATTGAACAAGGTCGTCTTGCCGGCGCCGTTGGGTCCGACCAGGCCAAGGATTCCGGCCGGCGGCACCTCAAGCGATACGCGGTTCACCGCCGTGAGGCCGCCGAAGCGTACGGTGACTGCCTCAAGCTTCAGCATGTGCACGCCGGTTAAAAAATCTTGTCAGCGGCGGCAGCATTCCGCCCGGGCTCCACAGGATCATGCCGATAAGCAAGGCACCCAGGATCACCTGGTGGCCCGAGGGAATCAGGCTCTTGAATATCAACTGGTCGACGAGATACACCACCAGCGCACCGATGACGGGACCGATGATGGTGCGATAGCCGCCGAAGATGGCGGCGACAATCGGCAGGGTGGTCCACGGCGCACCGAACGCGTAATCGGGCTCCAGGAAATTGATGTAGTGCGCATTGAATGCACCCATCACCCCCGCCATGAAGGCGGACAGCAGCAGCATCCACCCCTTCAGCAACAGGCTGTTGACGCCGACTACGCGCGTCGCGGCTTCGCTATCGTGCATGGCGCGCAAGGCGAGTCCGTAGTGGCTGCGCCGCACCAGGTTATAAATCGCGGCGAAGGCCAGCACCAGCGAGAGGACAATAAAATATGAGCCGGTCTTGCTGCCGAAATCAAAGCCCAGCCATTGCGGGAAACGCGGAATGCTCGACAGACCGCCTGAGCCGTTAGTAAGACTCTTCCACTCGGTGGCGACGATCTTGAAGATATGCGCATAAGCCAGGATGGCCAGCGCGAAATACGGGCCACGCAGGCGCAACGCCGGTGCGATGAGGATCGACGCCATCGCCGCACCGATGCCGCCCAGCGCGATGGCTGCGAATACCGGCACACCCAGCTTCATCACGCACAGCGCAGAAACATAGGCGCCAACACCGACAAACGCGGCGTGCCCGAAGCTCACCATGCCGCCCAGGTTGCCCAGCAAGGCCCACGACAGCGCGATGCCGGCAATGGTCAATGCGGCGACGATATTGCTCATGAGGTAGAGATCACCGCCGAACAGCAAGGGCACGCCAACATACAGCGCGACCAGCAGCATGCCGGTGGCAAGCGTGCGTCTAGTCATGCTGCTTCGTCCCAAACAATCCATTGGGCATGACGAACAGCACCAGCAGGAACAACACCATGCCAGTGAGATCCTGCAGCGCGGAACTGGCCAGCGTGGTGGTGAGTGCTTCGGCGATGCCGATCAACAGTGCGCCAATTAACACGCCGACGATGGAACCCATCCCGGCCAGCACCGTGATGATGAAGGCCTTTACCGTTAACGCGCCACCGAGCGAAGGCTGGATCACGCTGTTGCAGTACAGCGCCACACCGGCGAATCCTGCCAGCATTCCCGCGACCAGGAACGAAACGAGTTCAGTGCGCTGCGGATTGATACCCATCAGCTTGGCCGCTTCGCGATTCGATGATACGGCCCGCACCGCACGGCCGTACCAGCTCGCGCGCAGCCACCACGCGACGGCGCCGACCAGTACCAGGCTCACGCCGAAAAACAGCAACTCACTTTTCATGCTGTAGAGCGAACCGAATGAAATGGCATCCTGCAGCCATGCTGATTTAGTGGAACGGATATCGGCTTTCCAGATCATCAGCGAAACATTTGTCAGCATGATGCCGAGGCCAAAGGTGAGGATCAGCGAATTGAGTTCGCGGTCATGCCGGATGCGGCCGACGAGGAAATTGACAATCACCGATAGCATGCAGGCGACGATGACCGCCAGCGGAATGGCGGTCAGTGGATTCCACCCGTACGCATTCTCCAGCGTGTACGCCATGTACGCGGCGACCAGCACCATCTCGCCATGCGCCAGGTTGATGATGCGCATGGTGCCGAATACCAGCGCCAGGCCCAGGGCGATGAGGGCATAGGAACTGCCGGCAAGAATGCCGGAATAGAGAGCCTGGAGGATTAGTTCGGTCATTGCATTGAGAGGGAAGTTTTTAACTTTTATTTTCTTGCGGGCACTCCCCCATCCCGGCCTTCCCCCGAGTTCTCGGGGAAAGGAGGTAGTGGGCGGGGGACGAATCATTTCTACAATTTATCTGGCTTGCTGATAGTGAAACGCTCGGCCACCGCAGGCTGGCTCCTTCCCCCGGCAACGGGGGAAGGCCGGGATGGGGGCGATGCCAACTCAATGCGAGAACGTAAAAACTCGCGCACCTACCAAGGCACCCCCGGAAAATTCATCGGTGCCGTCGCCGAATCCTTGGGCCAGACGATCGCCACCTTGCCATTCTGGTGCTGCCCCATCCGGTGCGAAAAATACGGATTGTCGCCCTTCGCGTCGAACTTCACGCGGCCGATCAGCGTATCGCGATCGGTC
Source organism: Betaproteobacteria bacterium (assembly GCA_040006575.1). GTDB lineage: Bacteria > Pseudomonadota > Gammaproteobacteria > Burkholderiales > Usitatibacteraceae > UKL13-2. The sequence continues at coordinate 5,518 of JBDTWS010000084.1, read as the reverse complement.
TTGCGCAATTCCGCTTCCAGCCCGCCTTTCTTCAATGTTCCCGCGTCATGCGCACGCACGATGGCTTCAAACAACAACTGGCTTTGCACATAGCCGAACTGCCCCAGATAATCCGGATCCTTGTTGAATAATTTCTTGTACGTATCGGCGAATTCCTTGCCGTCGGGTGTGCGGAATTCTGCGGGATACGGCAGCAACGCAGTGCCATAGACATTCGGCATCAGGTCAGGAAAATCCTGCTGCATCTTGATTACCGCAAGAGACCATACGCCGACCATCGCTTTCACATCCGGCTTCAGCACCTTGGCCGCGCGGATCACGCCCACGTAATCATTTTCATAGCCGGACATGGCGATGACATCGGGCTTGTCCTGCAGCTTGATCTTGTTGATGATGGGTTTGAAATCGGTGATGGCGGGATCGAAGGCATGCGTGGTGACCTTGATGCCCTTGGCCATCAACGCCTTCTCGACGTCCTTCGCCAGCGCGGTGGTGGCTTCCTTGTTGTTATAGACGATGGAAACCGATTTCGCTTTCATGTCGTCCAGCAATCCCAGCATCGCCAGCGAATAACCGGTTGTATTGTTGATGCGGAAAAAAGTTTTCTGGCCGCGGTGCGAGAGTGCTTCGTCCACGCCACCCGAGGTCATATAGACAATGCCGGCCTTGCTGGCGGCGTCGGAAGCGGGACCGATGTTGTTGGAGCCGTAACCGCCGGTCAATGCCACTGCGCCCTGCGAAACCAGCTTCTCCACGGCGGCCACCGCCTTGGCGGGTGAAGACTCATCATCAATGGTGACGATTTTTATCTTGTGCTTGCCGTTCTTGCGATTGAACACGTCTGCCGCCACCGCGATGCCTTCCATCATGCCGGTGCCGACGCGCGCCAGCGTGCCGGTCAACGGCACTTCGGAGCCGACAATGAATTCTTCGGCAAAGGCGCTTACCGACAACACCGCGATGCAGACTGCACCAGCCATTTTCCTGATGTTCAGTTTCAATGTCCTGTTCATTGGCTTGTTCATAACTTTGTTCATTTCATCTCCTCCGGCCTTGGCGGCCATTTGTTTTGTTGAATGTCTTGTCTAATTCAATACCAGCGTCGTCAGCATTTCCTTCAACTTGTGTTTCAGCACTTTGCCATTGGCCGCTGCCGGCAATGGCGTCATGAAAATAATCCGTGCGGGCCGCTTGTACGGCGCCAGTGACGGCGCGGCAAATGCAAGCAGGCCGGCCTCGCTGATCTTCCCGGCAGGTGCACGTTCGACAAAGGCCACCACTTCTTCATTTCCCTCCACGGCGCGTCCCACCACGGCCGATTGCGTAATCTCGGGATGTGCATTCAGCACCGCCTCGACTTCAACCGGATACACATTGAAGCCCGAGCGGATGATGAGTTCCTTGGTGCGCCCAACGATGAACAATGCGCCCTCGGCATCCATCGACGCGAGATCGCCGGTGTTCAGCCAGCCTTCGCTGTTGACTACGTCCGCGGTTGCAGCGGGGTTTTTGTAATAGCCCTTCATTACATTGGGCCCGCGTATCCAGAGCTCGCCCGTATCACCCGACGGTAAATCTTTGCCCGACGTTCCCGCGATCTTCACCTCGATGCCGGGTATAGCGCGGCCCACCGAGCAATCGGTTCGGTGATCGTCGAATCGCGTTTGTGAAATGGTCGGTGAAGCTTCGGTAAGCCCGTAGCCGTTGTTCATCGTCAGTCCGAACCTCGCTTCCGCCGCGCGCTTCAATGCCGGATCCAGCGGCGAACCGCCCGCATAGACAAAGCGCAAATCCGGTGCGCTAAATTTGATGCCCGTGTTCAGCAGTTCCAGCAGGCGCGCGTACATGGCCGGGACGCCCTGGCACACGGTGATGCCCTGCTGTGACAATGCACTCGCCATCTTTTGCGGTGTAAACCGTGACTCGAGATGCAGGCACGCGCCGCGGAACATCGAACCCAGGCAGACTGAGGCCAGGCCATACACGTGCGAAATCGGCAGCACTGCGTACACATGGTCGGCATCGACGATGCGGCGCAGCGAACCCGAAACGGCGGCGATGAAAAGGAGATTGTGATGCGTCAGCATCACGCCTTTCGGACTGCCGGTGGTGCCGGAGGTATAAATGAGTGCAGCGACCTGCTGGTGGCTGTCGGCGTGCACCGGCTCCGGCACACACGTTTCATTCAGCGGTGAAATTTCAATCGGACCTGCATTGCCGAGATCGAGCGAACTGGCAGTGTGACGTGCTGCGTGCGCAACCGCCTCGCCGCAATCAGCAACGAGGTAAAGCGTGCGCCGCGCACCGCAATGCTCACGCACCGTGTCGATTTCGCGCGCAGACAATCGCGCATTGACCATTACCGCCCAGGCATCCAGGGACGACACCGCAAACAGCAACGTCACCAGTGCCAAAGAATTTTCACCGATGATCATAACGCGGTCGCCTGCCCGCACACCTTGCCCCGTGAGCAGGGCCGCGACTTTGGCGTAATTGTCGGCAAGGTCGCGATAAGTCCAGTAGCTACCTTCCTGATACAAAGCTTTGCCGTTGCCGTTTTCCGCGAGCTGGCGGTCGACGATGCCATGTATTCGCGTTGGCAGCGTGGCCAGCAGCCCGTTCAGTACGGCGAGTTCTTCATCCGCACGCATCAGAGGCTCGCGGCTTCCCGGATCATGTTGCGCGCAATCACCAGTTGCTGGATCTGGCTGGTACCTTCATAAATGCGGAACAGGCGCACATCGCGATAGAAACGCTCGATGCTGTAATCGCTCACATAGCCTGCGCCACCGTGAATCTGCACGCAGCGATCAGCCACCCTGCCGCACATCTCGGAAGCAAACAGTTTTGCGCATGACGCTTCGGTGTTGACGTTTTCACCCGCATCACGGCGCTGCGCGGCGTCCAGCACCATGCAGCGTGCCGCGTAGATTTCAGTTTTTGAGTCCGCCAGCATTGCCTGCACCAGCTGGAAGTCGGCAATCGGCTGGCCGAACTGCTTGCGTTCCATCGCATAGCGCAACGTATCAGCGAGCATGCGCTCGGACACCGCCACGCACACGGCCGCAATGTGCAGGCGGCCCTTGTCCAGCACCTTCATGGCGGTTTTGAAACCCACGCCTTCCAGTCCGCCGATCAGGTTTGCGGCCGGCACGCGGCAGTTGTCAAGAATTACGTCGCAGGTATGCGCGCCCTTCTGCCCCATTTTCTGGTCGATCCTGCCGAGGCTGAGTCCCGGCGTGCCGCGCTCAACGATGAACGCAGAAATGGCGCCTGCGCCTTTCTTGCCCGGATCGGTACGCGCCATCACGGTGTATATGCCGGCCTCGGGCGCGTTGGTGATGTAGCGCTTGGTGCCGTTCAGGATGAAATGATCGCCGTCACGTACGGCCGAGGTGGTGAGCGACGCCGCATCCGAACCCGAGCCGGGCTCAGTCAATGCGAATGACGCCACCATCTCGCCCGAGGCCAGCTTGGGCAAGTAATGTGATTTTTGCGCGGGCGTTCCATCCATGATGATGCCCTGCGAGCCGATGCCGTTGTTGGTGCCGAACATCGAGCGGAACGCCGGTGATGTGCGGCCCAGCTCAAACGCGACACGCACCTCTTCTTCCATGGTGAGGCCCAGGCCGCCGAATTCCTCGGGTATGCACAGGCCGAACAATCCCAATGCCTTCATTTCGGCAACGATGTCGGCCGGAATGGCGTCGGTTTCAGCAACGATGTTTTCATTGGGGACAAGGCGCTCGCGCACGAATCGCGAGATGTTGTCGAGCAGTGCCTGCAGCGTTTCGGGATCACGAATCATGAATAGTCCAGTTTGAGTTCTACAATCCGCTGCGTCCCAGCGCAGCTTCCACATTCTTGACGAGCTGCACCAGCCGCGGCCCGAGATCGTCTTCGAGCATGTGCCGGCGCAGTTGGAACGCGGGTCCACCACAGTTGAACGCCAGCAACCCCGCACCATTGCCGATGGTGATGGGCACACCCACCGCGTTTACATCTTTCTGCCATTCGCCGACGGAACTGCAATATCCGCGTTGCTCATATTCGCGGCGCGCTTTCTCGACGCTGGCCTTGGTGTCGCGCCATTCCGCGGGCGCTTTCTTCTTTATCAGGTCGAGCAGGTAATTGCGCTCCTGTTCGGGCAGGCCGCACAACAGCGCGCGGCCCATGGCGGTGCCGGCGATGGGAATGCGTGAACCGACATCGAGCCGCAGCGTGACGGTCGCGCTGCTGCGGCAGTTCTCCGTGTACACCATCGACAGCCGGTCACGTGCGCCCAGCGCCACGGAAGCCTGCGAATAATCCGCCAGTTGCTGCATGAAGGGCCGCGCAATCTGCCGCACGTCCATGTTCGACAGCAGCGAGTAGCCCAGCGAAAGCACGCCCGTGGCCAGGTGATATTTGCCGAGTTTCTCGGCGTAACTGAGATAGCCCAGGCGCGTGAGCGTGTACGTCAATCGCGAAATGGTCGCTTTGGGCAGACCTGTGCGCTTCACCAGGTCCTGGTTGCCGAGATAGCGATCACCCGAGCGGAAACAGCGCAGGATTTCCAGGCCACGCGCCAGCGCCGTGACGAACTGGCGATCCTTCGCGCCATCGGGTGCAAGGGCCTGTGCGCCGTCGAACAACGCAAAATCTTCCACGCGGTCGTTCATGATGGGTTGGCAATCCTGATGCTGTCCTGGATAAATCGTGAGTGAAAATACGCGGACTTACGTGAAAAAAACAGCGCCGCAGTGAGTGGCAACGCGCATTACCTGTTCGATTCATCGTTCCATAGCAGCGCAACCGGTGTCAACGTTTTTCGGAATTGTGTTTCGCTATGCGGAACACGCTTTCAGGCGCGTTTTTTTGAAACGATCATGCTGCACCACAACACGCCTTGCCGGCTTTCGCTATAACCTCATAGCAGTGCAGTGCATCATTCATTGCGATACAACGCCTGCGCGGGTTTACACCGCTGTGCCAAGCAGGTATCGTGAATCAGAGAATCTGAAATTCAGTTTCGCTGTGCGGAACGAGGAGAAAACATGTCGGAAGTACTGCTCGATCGTCCCTCCGAAGGGGTTGCGCGCATTACGCTCAATCGCCCGGAAGTGAAAAATGCGCTGTCGATGTCAGTGCGCGAAACCGTGGGCGGCATGTTCCGGCAGCTCGATGCCGATACCACGGTGCGCGTCATCATCCTCACCGGCGGACCCGAGGTTTTCGCGGCCGGCGCCGACATTCGCGACATGGCCGATCGCGGTGCGGCCGAGATGATGCTGCGCCGTACGCACGTCCATTGGCAGTCGATCACCGATTGCGGCAAGCCCATCATCGCCGCCGTGAACGGCTATGCACTGGGTGGCGGGTGCGAACTGGCGATGCACTGTGACATCATTATCGCCGGTGAAAACGCCAGCTTCGGCCAGCCGGAAATTCGCGTCGGCATCATGCCCGGTGCGGGCGGCACACAGCGGCTGACACGTGCCATCGGAAAATTCCAGACAATGAAAATGCTGCTGACCGG
>JBDTWS010000083.1:0-17693 GCA_040006575.1 Betaproteobacteria bacterium | reverse complement strand
CATAAGTAACCAACTCGGATATCGAAATCCGCGGGGCGCGAACAAGACGCCAAAATTAGGAAACCAAAATTAAAAACCCCAGCATCGGCGAGCTTTCCAGGCCACTTTCATCTGGAAAAGCGCGTAAATGCTGGGGTTTGAAAAGGTGATGCGGGCTACGCGGCTTTTTTTCGCTTTGCCACGGCAGGTGTTTTTGTCGCGGGCTTGTCAGCCGTTTTTGCATTGGTTTTCGCTGCGGTTTTAGTTGCTGTTTTAGCCGCCGTTTTGGCTGCGGGTTTCGCTGCACTCTTGGTCGTTTTCTTCTTCACCGGTGTGCCGGCTTTTTCTTCCAGCAACGCCACCGCTTCTTCAAGGGTGATCGAATCAATCTTGTCCTTGTCCTGAATGGTCGCGTTGGTACTGCCGTGCTTTATATACGGCCCATAGCGACCCGAGAGGATAGACACAACCTCATCATCAACCGGATGCTTACCCAGCACGCGCAGCGGCTCTGCCGGGGCCGGCTTCGCGCCCTTGCCGCCCTTTGCGGGACGCTCCTCAAATTCAAATCCGATCTTGCCGTCGGGCTGGCGCACCAGGAAGGCGGAAAATGGGCGGCCCTTCTTTGAAATGAATTTTTCCAGCAATGGAGATTTGCCGGTCTCCAGCAGTTGCGACATTTCTTCGCGCGCGATCGGGCGTTTCAGGATCGTGCGACCCGAGCGGAAATCGCAGGTGCGCTCCGCGCCTACCGCTTTCTCGCAGGTATAGGCATTGGGCGTTTCAAATACCCGCGACTGGCATTTCGGGCAAGGACCGAGTGACTCCTGGCCGCTGAAGTCCGGGCCAGCGCCGTCCTCATCGTTAGCTGCATCGCCCCACGAAAACTCGATCGCCAATTCTTTGTTCAAAATCAGGTTCGCGGAAAACAGGCGGCCCTGCCGGCTGCGAAATCCATCGAGCGGACCGATCTCGCGCTTTTCAATCAGCGCTTCCGCCTCGTGCGTTTCAAGCTGGCGGCCGGCCAGGATTTTCCAGAATGCGAAGTCGCACACCTGGCATTGGAATTTTTTGTAGTTCTCGTGCACCTCACCGCCGCACTTGGGGCAACCCACGGCAATGGCGCCGAAATCCCCGGGTATGGTGTCGTGCTCAAAATTCTTGGCCTGGCCGACGATGTGCTCGGTCATCGCCACGATTTCGGCCATGAATTTTTCGCGCGACAATTTTCCCTGCTGCATGAGGGCAAGCTTTTGTTCCCACTCCGCAGTTAATTCCGGCGAGTACAGCTCGGGAATTCCCAAGCCGTGCAGCGCAATCATCAACGATGTGGCCTTCGCGGTCGGAATCAATTCACGGCCTTCGCGATGAATATATTTTTCGAACAGGAGACCTTCAATAATCGCCGCGCGTGTCGCCGGCGTGCCGAGGCCCTTCTCCTTCATCGCCGCGCGCAACTCCTCATCGTCGATCAACTTTCCGGCGCCCTCCATTGCGGACAGCAACGTCGCTTCGGAAAAACGCGCCGGTGGTTTTGTCTGGTTGGCGACTACCTTCACCTCAACCGCCTTAACGTTTTCCTTCGGCTGGATCGCCGCGAGCGAAGTGCTGTCATCGTCAATTTCGCGGCCGTACACCGCGAGCCAGCCGGGATTGACCAGGACCTTGCCCTCAGACTTGAAGGCCTCGCCTTCGACGCGGGTAATTCGCGTGGTCTGGTGGAATTCCGCGCTGGGATAAAACACCGCCAGGAAACGCTTCACCACAAAGTCGTAGAGTTTCGATTCAATTTCGTTCAGCGACTTCGGCGCCTGTTGCGTCGGGATGATGGCGAAGTGATCTGAAATCTTGGTGTTGTCGAAAATCCGCTTGTTGGGTTTTACCCATTTCTCGTCGAGAATTTTCTTGGCGAATACGTTGTATTCACCTTCCTTCAACATCTTCAGTGTGTCCTTGACCGTGTCGACATAGTCTTCAGGCAATGCGCGCGCATCTGTACGCGGGTAGGTCAATACCTTGTGTTTTTCATACAGCGCCTGCGCCAACCCCAATGTAGTTTTGGCTGAGAAACCGAAGCGTGAATTGGCCTCGCGCTGAAGCGACGTCAAATCGAACAGCAATGGTGAAGCCTGTGTTGTTGGCTTGGATTCTTCTTCTGCGATGCCGACCTTGCCCAGGCACTTGGTGACGATGGCGCGAGCGCTCTTCTCGTCCCACATGCGCTCAGGACGCAGCGCTTCATCGTCTTCCGACTTCTTGAATTTTTCATCGAACCAGCGGCCGGGATAATCGCCCGCAGCAGCGGCAAACGAACCATGCACTTCCCAATAATCGCGTGAACGGAAAGCCTTGATCTTTTCTTCGCGCTCCACCAGCACGGCCAATGTCGGGGTCTGCACGCGGCCCACTGTGGTGAGCTGAAAACCGCCGGATTTGGAATTGAACGCGGTCATCGCGCGCGTGCCGTTGATACCGACGAGCCAGTCGGATTCCGAACGACAGACGGCGGCATCGGCCAGCGGCTCATAGACGACACCGTCTTCCAGCTTCTTGAAGCCATCGCGAATGGCGCCCTGCGTCATCGATTGCAGCCACAGTCGCTGGATCGGTTGCTTCGCTTTTGCGTACTGCACGATGTATCTGAAAATCAGTTCACCCTCGCGCCCCGCGTCACACGCGTTAATGATGCCGTCGACGTCCTTGCGTTTCAGCAGTTTCAGCAGGACCTTCAGCCGATCTTCCGAACGCTCAATGGGTTTCAGCTGGAAATAGGAAGGGATTGCCGGCAAATGCGCGAACGTCCATTTGCCACGCTTGACCTCCTCCTCTTCGGGCATGCCGATTTCCACCAGGTGGCCCACGGCGGAGGAAAGCACATACTCGTCGCTCTCGAAAAAATCTTTTTGCTTGGTAAAACCCCCTATGGCCTTGGCGATATCGTTGGCCACGGAGGGTTTCTCGGCGATGATGAGGGACTTGCCCATAGATGGAGTGACTCAGGTGTTCAAAAGGGTGGGAGCCGACCGGTAAATCGGCAAAAGGGACAAATGATAAGCAGGGATTCACATTTACCGCAAGCGCAGTCTGGCGCGCGGCGTGCAAATTTGCATTGACGTGCTAGCAAGCCCCGACGATTTCTGTCGCGACGTCCGGTCAGCAAATTCGCTGGAATTTTCCACCGGGAAGCGAAGCAACAACCCCGCTCAACTCAAGCTCCGTCAGGCGAGCCATAATTTTGTGGGCAGATATGCCGGTAAGTTCAGTTAAAAAATCAGCGGTCACCGGATCGTAACCGATTGCGGTCAAGACACCGTCCTCCACAACGGTGGGGGCGGCGCGCGTGATTTCAACAGGAACGTTGCACGCTGGGAGATTCAATTCCACCAGGACATCGTTGGCATCATCGACCAGTTTTGCGCCCTGTTTGATCAGTGCGTGACAGCCTTTCGAAAACGGAGAATGAATCGAGCCGGGTATCGCAAAAACCTCGCGCCCCTGCTCACCCGCCTGTCGCGCTGTGATCAGCGATCCGGAGGCCAGCGCGGCCTCGATGACCAGCACGCCGCGCGACAGGCCGCTGATGATTCGATTTCGGCGCGGAAAATTTCCGGCCAGTGCCGGCGTGCCCAGTGCGTATTCGGATACGAGCAGGCCCTGTGTTGCGAGCTGGTGCGCGAGCTGACGATTTCGCGCCGGATATACCAGGTCCAGCCCCGTGCCCACCACGGCGATAGTCGAGCCCGCGCCCTCGAGCCCGCCCTGGTGCGCGGCCGTGTCGATCCCTAGCGCCATGCCGGACACAATCGTCATTCCCGCTTGGGAAAGCGTGCGGGCAAATTGTTGCGCAGTCTGCATTCCCCCGGGCGTCGCGTTGCGGCTGCCGACAATGGCAATGCCTGCGTGGTCCGCACCCGCCAACAACGCTCTCCTGCCCTTCAAGTAAAGGAGTACAGGAGGATCGGCCGTTTCGAGTAATCGCGCCGGGTAGTCCGCATCAGCGAGAGTCAGCAGATGGTTATTGACGTCGCCGAGCCATTGAATTTCCGATGCAAGTCGCTCGGATGAAGGCCCGTCAATGATGGCTTTGGCCACTTTGGGCGCCACGAAATTTTCGAGCGCTCCCGCGGATTGTGACAACACGGCCGAAGGGGAGCCAAACTCGCGCAGAAGCCGTCGGACACCTTCGGTTCCCAACCCGTCAATAAGATTGAGCGAAAGCCATGCTTCCGGCTCAGAGCCGGAGGCGGGAAGGGGCATTAATTACCGGTTGTTGCGCGGGTCTTAAGGCGTTTGAACAACGTCGCCGACTTTTAGCGAGCGGCGGCTCGACATCACCAGGCCGTAGGAAACTTTGTCGAACACGCGGAAGATAAAGACCAGGCCATTGCGCTCGTCTGGCAGTTTTACTTCAGCGGGAATTGAGCCGCTTTCCGGTTTCGCGGCGGGTTCATTGTTGCCCAGCGAAGTGAAAAACGATTTGATTCCATGCAGGGTTCCGCTGCTGGCAGCATCATCGCGTGTGCTGACCACTTCACCACGTTGCAACGTCGCCAGGACATGACCCACCTCCAGCCCGTCACGTTTACCCAGGCTGAGGGCAACAACCGAATACTGCGCTGCATCTTCCACGCTGCCCACGACGGAAACCACAGCGCCCTTCATCTGTTTATCGGGCGCGTGGGGGCTGTACGACGGCAGCGTTGCTTCGATGGTCGGCGTCAGGCGGTCACCACGGTTGATTTCCTGGTTCGAGCGGATGATTTCAAGCGTTGAGCTTTCACCAAATCGGCTCACCCGTGAGTCACCCAGGTAGATCGCCTCATAGCCCAGGATTTCTTTCGTCGCCGGGTCAACCAGCGTCTTGCCCGGGCGATAGATCTGCCATTTGATCCCGGCGTCCGGATTCAATCCAACTGCGTAAGCGGTATTGCCCGCGCCAATGATGACCCGGCCATCTTCAGCCGCAATGATCTTGGGCGCACCAAGCAGCGCGCCCTCTTCGATTACCAGTGGCAGCGTCAGGAAGGGAGCGATTGCGCGGGACGGAATGGAGGGAACAGCCATTGCCTGTCGATCCACGCGTATCTGCGGATTCAGCTTCGAATTACCGCCGGAAACGCCGTAGCCCGAACCGCTTGTGCCACCAGAGTTGACCGACAATATCGGACGGCCGTTTGCGTCGTAAGTCAGGTTGATTACATCACCCGGATAGATCCAATGCGGATTCTTGATCTGGTCACGGTTCATGTTCCAGATTTCGGGCCAGCGCCACGGCTCTTTCAGGAAGCGGCCGGAAATGTCCCACAGGGTGTCGCCCTTGACGACGGTGTAGGTGTTCGGGGCATCCGCAGCAAGCGTCAGCGGAGAGTTATCGGCTGTCTTGACAGTCGCTTTCTTGCCGCCGACCTCGGATTTCGCGTCGGGGGTGGACTGTGTCCAGCCAGATTGAGGAACAAATCCCGCGATTGAGAGGACAAACAGCAGTGTGAGCTTGCTTTTCTTCATGGCGGATCTCACTTATTGAAGTGTTTGTGGATGGTCCGTAATATTTGGCCGGGGCCCATCCGCATTTGCCAGATGAGGCGAGTTCCACTAGACTTGAAGGTCAGTAGGGCGCCCCAAACTTAATGTTGTCTCTGAAGATTCTGCACCTAATTTATTCAATTCGCAAGCAATTATGGCTATTCTGGACGTTCTGACCTACCCCGATCCCCTACTCGCCCGCACTGCCGAGCCGGTTAAGCTTATCGACAACAAAATCAAGAAGTTAGTCGATGATATGGCTGAAACCATGTACGAAGCGCCGGGAGTCGGCCTTGCCGCGACCCAAGTCGGGGAATTGAAGCGCATCATGGTGATTGATGTCTCGGAAGAGAAAAACCAGCTTCGGGTTTTCATCAATCCCGAGATTATCAAGAAGGAAGGCACCGCCATCAATGAGGAAGGCTGCCTGTCCGTCCCTGGTTTTTACGACAAAGTCGAGCGCGCCGAAACCGTGATGGTCAGCGCCCTGGACCGTGACGGCCAGCGATTCACCATCAATGCCTCCGGGATGCTGGCCGTTTGTATCCAGCACGAGATCGACCATCTCGACGGCAAGGTGTTCGTGGAGTACCTGTCGCCGCTCAAATCCAATCGCATCAAGAACAAGCTGGTGAAGCGCCAGCGTGAACTTGAGCGCGAAGCCGAACTGGCCACACCGCGTCATCGCATTGCGGCGCGCGCGTAATATTCCGCGCAGCAAGATTTAAAACGCCGGCTTTCGGGCCGGCGTTTTTGTTTCTGGAAAACACATCGTGAAACTCATATTTGCCGGAACGCCGCCTTTCGCGGCCGCTGCGCTCACTGCCCTGTGCGAGGCAGGGCACGAGGTCGCACTGGTGCTAAGCCAGCCTGACCGGCCGGCCGGGCGCGGGATGAAGTTCACGCCGAGCGCCGTATCGCTTGAAGCTGCCCGCCTAGGCCTGCCCACGGAAAAACCGCTCACGCTGAAAGACGCGACCGTGCAATCGCGCCTGGCTGAAGTCAAAGCGGAGTTGATGGTGGTCGCCGCCTACGGCCTGCTGCTCCCGCCGGCGGTGCTTACACTTCCCCGCCTCGGTTGCGTCAACATCCACGGCTCACTGCTGCCACGCTGGCGCGGCGCGGCACCGGTACAGCGGGCCATCGAGGCCGGCGACGCCGAGACAGGCATCGCCATCATGCAGATGGATGCGGGCCTGGATACAGGCGCAGTATTGCTTGAAAGAAAAATCCCGATCGTCCTTGATGAGACCAGCACATCGCTTTTCGAAAAACTTACTGCGCTGGGCGCCACCAGTATTGTCGAAGCGCTTGCCATGCTTCCCCAACTAACTTCACGCCCCCAGCCTGATGCAGGCGTCACCTACGCCCGCAAAATTGAAAAGGCCGAAGCCCGCATCGACTGGTCGCAGCCTGCGCAATTGTTGGAACGACGCATCCGCGCCTTCGATCCTTTCCCGGGCTGCGAGACACTGGTCGGCACGGAGCGCATCAAGATATGGCGCGCCGACGTGGTCGACAGGAACGCGGATTCGGTTGAACCGGGCACCATTGTCGAAGCCAATCACGGATCGCTTGTTGTCCAGTGTGGCGAACAGCAATTGCGCTGGCGCACGGTGCAAAAAGCCGGCGGCAGGCGCATGATGATCGACGAACTGCAGCGCGGCATGACAATACAAAAAGGAACAAGACTGTGACCACTCCCGAAATACCGGCCGGCATGATTGCCATACAGGGCGCCAGCGCGGAGGTGGTGGGGCAAGTGCTGTCCGGCAAGAACCTTGATCGCGTGCTTGAGGCGGTCATGGCCAAGCGGAAAACCCTGACGGGCAATGAACGGGCGGCGATACACTCGATATCTTTCGACACGTTGCGGCACTACGGGCTGTTGTCGGCGCAACTGGATGCATTGCTGACGCAGCCGGTGAGCGATGCGCCGGTGAGAAATCTGCTGCTGGTGGCGTTGTCGCAATTGCAATTCTCCAAGGCCGCCGCGCACGCGATCGTGGATCATGCAGTCACCGCCACCGAGCAAATGGGCGTGGCACGCGCCAAGCCGCTGATCAACGCGGTGCTGCGCAATTTTCTTCGCGCGCCGGAAAAATTTCAGCGCGACAATTTCAAAACTGACATCGCGAAATACGATTTCCCGGCGTGGTGGATTGACCTCACGAAAAAAGAGCATCCCGCACATTGGGAGTCGATCCTCCTGTCCGCGCGTGAACGACCGCCTATGTGGCTGCGTGTCAACGTTCGCCGTACCACGGTCGAGGATTACCTGCAAAAGCTCGCCGCGAATGGCATGTCGGCGAAACATTATTCAGGTCATGCCGTGTTGCTCGAAAAGCCGGTTCCCGTAAATGAGCTTCCCGGTTTTCGCGAAGGGTTCGTCTCGGTACAGGATGAAGGCGCGCAACAGGCGGCCGCGATATTGGCGCCGCCAAAGGGTGCGCGCGTGCTCGATGCCTGCGCCGCACCCGGCGGCAAGGCGGGACATTTGCTGGAGTCGGCCGATATCGAGTTGCTGGCCTTGGACAGCGACAAGCGCCGGCTCACGCGTGTCGCCGACAATCTCGACCGACTTGGATTGAGCGCAAAGCTGGTCTCGGGGGATGCCAGCCAGCCCGACGCATGGTGGGATGGCAAACCATTCGATCGGATCCTTCTCGACGTCCCCTGTTCAGGCTCGGGCGTGGTGCGCCGCCATCCGGACATCAAATGGATCCGGCGTGAAACCGACCTCTACGCCTTCGCGCGACAGCAAACCCGGCTGCTGGGTGCCGTGTGGAATTGCCTCGGCAATGGTGGTAGATTGCTGTATGCCACATGCTCGATTTTTCGCATGGAAAATCGCGATATCGTCGAGCAATTCATCAAAAAAACGCCTAATGCACGGCAACTACCGCTTGATTTGCCGTTGCCAACCGCAGCGGGGCCAGGTGATGCCATGACGGCGCATTCGCCGGATGGCCAACTTCTACCCGATCATGTTCACGACGGTTTTTATTACGCGCTCCTGGAGAAAACAGGTTAAGGCCGGCCATTGCTGGCCGCAGGTCCTGGCGCGCGTCATCCTCGTCACAGCCTGCGCCGCCCCGCTGTTCGCGCAGGCGCAAAGCGCCATCATCACCAGCGCGAAGCTTGAGGCCACCGAAGAAGGCTATCAGGTCGACGCGGACATCGACCTGCAGTTGACTGCGGGCATGCAGGAAGCCATCCGCAAAGGTGTCCCGCTGTATTTCATTGCAGAGTTCCAGCTCACGCGCGGCCGGTGGTACTGGCTCGACCAGAACGTTGCCTCCGCTACCCGCGATCGCCGTATCTCCTATGCGCCACTAACGGATCAATATCGCATCGCGGTCTCGGGTATTTCGCAGAACGTCTATTCGTTCGAGGAAGTCCGGCGCGCACTTTCTCGCATCCGTTCTTGGACGGTGGCCGAAAAAGGCCAGCTGAAACCGGGCGAAAAATATGAGGCCGCATTGCGCTTTCGCCTCGACACCAGCCAGCTGCCAAAACCCTTCCAGCTCAATGTGATTACGTCCAAGGAATGGAGTCTCTCCTCGGACTGGTATCGCTGGACGGTCACACCATGATCCGCCTCCTGACCTTCGCCTGCGTGGCACTCGGCGTTGCGCTGGTAGGCCTGTTATTCCGCGCGAGCAGCAACAACGCGTTCTTCGGCGAACACTACCCGTGGCTGTTTGGTGTCTGTATCGCATTAACGGTCGGCTTGCTGGCGCTGATCGGCTACCAGATTTTTTCTTTATGGCGAAAACTGAAAGCACGCGTATTCGGCGCCAAGCTTGCGTTGCGCCTGATGGCGGTGTTTGCGCTGATGGCCATTATTCCCGGCGGGCTGGTGTATGCGATCTCAGTGCAGTTCCTGAATCGATCCATCGACTCCTGGTTTGATGTGCCGGTGGACAAGGCATTTGAGGGCGCGCTCAATCTCGGCAAGTCCGCTCTCGAGAGTTCGCTCGGTGAACTAGCGCGCAAGGGCCGCGAAGCCTCGTTCCGCCTGTCCGAAAGCAATGAGGACGAGTCGACGATGCTGAAGGAGTTGCGTGCGCAATACGGCTTTGAAGAAATGACCTTGTTCTCAGCTGATGGAAAATTGATTGCACTGGCGGGAAGCCGCGCCCGTCTTTTCAGCGACAAGCCCACGCCGCCGGAAGCAAAGGAAGCCTTGCAAAAAGCACCGGTGAAAGTTGCCGAATCGCTATCCGACAAAGTTTTGTATCTACGCGTGGTGTTGCCTGTCTCGCCCAGGATGGCGCTTGAAGCGCCGCATGTGTTGCAGGTGGTACAGGCTGCACCCAAGAATATCGCGGTGGATGCGCAAAGCGTTGAAGCCGGCATTCGCGACTATCAGGTAGTGGGCCTGCAACGACAGGACCTGAAGCGGCTGTTTGCCCTCACCTTGACGCTCGCCATGCTGCTCACCCTGTTTTCGGCCATTTCGCTATCTTTCCTGTTGTCCGAGCGATTGTCCGAACCACTCTCGGCGCTGGCGGAATCGACGCGCGCGATCGCCAAAGGAGATTTCACCAAACTCAATCCAGTGAAGAGTCGCGACGAGTTTGGTGTGCTCACGCAATCTTTCAACACCATGACGCGGCAACTCGCGGAAGCATCGGACATCGTCGCACGCAAGCAGCAGGAACTGGAGAACAGCAAGACCTATCTCGAGTCGATACTCGGCAACCTGACCTCTGGCGTAATGACGCTGGACGAGCGCCTGTACGTTCGAACGATCAACCGCAACGCCGAGGAGATGCTGGGCTTCTCGCACCAGACGCTAAAGGGCATCAAGCTTTCCGACTGGGGCGCGTCGCTGCCTGCGACGGCAAGCCTGGTAGAAGAACTGGTGCGACAAATTTCGACCCCGCGCGACAAACCCTGGGAACGCCAGCTCGGTTACGAAGGGCCGCTTGGAAAGCGCACATTGCTTGTGCGAGGCACCCGGCTGCCGGCAACGATCGACTCCGGTTTCGTGCTCGTGTTTGACGACATCACCGGCCTGATCCAGGCGCAACGCGATGCCGCGTGGGGTGAGGTCGCTCGCCGGCTTGCCCATGAAATCAAGAATCCGCTGACCCCCATCCAGCTTTCGGCCGAACGTTTGCAGCACAAACTTTCATCCAAGTTGCCGCCTGAGGACCAGGAAATGCTGCTGCGATCGACTAATACGATTGTTGCGCAGGTGGGCGCGCTGAAGGGGATGGTCGATGATTTCAGCCTTTACTCACGCAGCTCACGGCTGGTTGCGGCCGAGGTTTCACTCAACGAACTGATCCGCGATGTGCTGGTGTTGTATGAGTCCATGAACGTTGCGATCAATCTGCAACTTTTTGCGGATTTGCCCACGATCATGGCCGACGCTTCGCTGTTGCGGCAGGTCATCCATAACCTGGTGCAAAACGCCATCGATGCCATGACCGGCACCGAGGGCGCAACACTCGTTATTGAAACGCGCGTCGATGGTGAGCGCGCATTGCTGACGGTGGAGGACAACGGCAGCGGCGTCAGCGACGATATGCTTGAACGGATTTTCGAGCCTTACGTCACAACCAAGCCAAAGGGCACCGGCCTGGGTTTGGCCATCGTCAAGAAAATTGTCGACGAGCACGGCGGCGCGGTCACCATCGTCAACGTAAAACCGCATGGCGTCCGGGTCGGCATCACACTGCCGCTTTCGACGGAACGAATGATTGACCAATCCCGCACAGAGCGGCACTTGGACCTATGATGCAAGCAGCACTGGAGCCAGCATGACAGCAAATAATATCTTGGTCGTTGACGACGAAATCGGCATTCGCGAACTGTTATCCGAAATCCTCAAGGATGAGGGTTACAACGTGAAGGTCGCGGAGAACGCGGCCGTCGCGCGCGCGCAGCGTCGCGAAGCGCGCCCGGATCTGGTCCTGCTCGATATCTGGATGCCCGATATGGACGGCATCTCGCTGCTCAAGGAATGGGCGCTGTCGGGCCAGCTGACGATGCCGGTGGTCATGATGTCGGGTCACGGCACCATTGAATCCGCGATCGAGGCGACACGCATAGGCGCATTCGATTTCCTGGAAAAACCCATCAGCCTGCCGAAGCTGGTGGCGACCGTCGGCAAGGCGCTGGCAGGCGGCCGCATGCTGCCCAAGGCCGGGCTCACTTTCACGCATCTGGGTCGCGCCAAGATGATCGTCGAATTGCGCCAGCGCCTGGAACAAGTAAGCAGGCTGAAAAATCCGCTCTTGCTGACGGGTGAAACCGGTTGTGGTTTCGAACTGGTGGCGCGCATGGTGCACCAGCGCAATACCGCGTGGATCAGTTCTCCCGACCATAGCTGGCTGGCCGACAATCCGTTCGCACCGCTGACCGAGGCGCGTGATGGTGTCCTGTACATCGAACAACTTGAACGGCTCAACAAGAACGAGCAAAAAGGTTTGCTGCAATTGCTCGGCAAACTCGACAAGTTCAACGTTCGCCTGGTCGCCGCCAGCGCACAGCCGTTGCTGCCGCTGACCGAAAGCGGGGACTTCGATGGCGCGCTGCTGAGCCAGCTATCCGGCGTCACGCTGCGCATTCCCAGCCTGCGCGAACACCCCGAAGATATTCCCGAGCTGGCCAACACCATCCTGCTGCAAATGGTTGAAGCCAATGAATGCCCGCTGCGGCAGATGAACGTCGGCGCGCTTAATGCGCTGCGCAATCTCGACTGGCCCGGCAACTTGCCGGTGCTGCAGAACGCCATCAAGACCCTGGCGCTCACCAGCCTTAACAGCGAAATCACCGCGGAAGACGTGGCGCGTATCTCGCGTGAATTCGGCCTCGACCATACCGACAGCCAGGGTTCGCATACACGCATTCCGTTCGACCTGCCGTTGCGAGAGGCGCGGGAGCGATTCGAGTATCAATACTTCCTGCATCACATCCGCCGCGAGGAGGGCAATATGTCGCGTGTGGCGGACAAGGTGGGACTGGAGCGCACCCATCTTTACCGCAAGCTTAAGCAACTGGGCATTCGTCCTTCGGCAAAGGGCGAAGAGCCGGGACACTGATTTTCGCGCGTATTTTCGTGCTTGGTCCGGTGCATATTTCCGTACCTACAACGCGAGGACCATGTGTTCCTTGTCGTAATAGCGACCGCCGGTCTTGAGTGCCTTTTCCTCAATGCCGAAGGAAACGAAGCCCGCGCGCAAATAAAGCATGCGCGCCGCCTCGTTGGAATGCGTGACCGTCAGGCTCAGGCGTTCCATGCCGGGGATGGCGCGCACTTCGCCGATCAGTTGATCCAGCAATAATTTTCCGACCGACCGGCCGCGAAACTCGGGCACGACGTACATGCCGATCAAGGTGCCTTTGTGGCGATTCTTGGTGCGAGCCTCGCGCTGGAATCCGGCGTGGCCGGCCAGCGTACCTTCGCTGGAAAAAGCGCCCAGTACAAAATCATCCGACCCGCTTCCACCAAACCGTTTTGCCAGAACCGATAGCGGCGTGGCGACACCCTCTTCATGCGAACTGGTGAACGCATCGGGGAATTCCTGCAAACCGCGATTGCGCGTTTCCCAGTAGGCCTGCGCGTCGCCGGGCGCCAGCCTGCGAACCAGCATGCTACTCAAGGCGCCCGATACGCACGGCGGTCAGGCCCGGTTTCACGTGCACCAGCGTGGGCATGATAAGTACGCAAGCGTCGTACGGCGCCAACACCGGCTTCCCCGCATCGGTGGCGATCACATCGCCCTGGCGCGGGACAATCGACAGGCCCTTCAGCCCATCGGAAAATTTGTAATCAAGCGTGGAGGCGATCAGCGCATCCGTGATCCGCACTACTTTCTGCGGTGCAACGGCCGCAGCATCAATTTGTGACGCAGCCAGTTCGCTATCGACGACATCCAGCGCGCGCAGGAATCGCCAGGTGCTCTGCCATGCCAGCAACTCACTGCCGCGTTCCCAGTGCTGTCCGCATTCCACCAGCGCCGCCGCCTTGTGTGATTGCGGATCGCCGAAACCGCCGTAGTCGCGCATGCGCGTGCCGTTGGCATGCCCGACATCGGCGACGATGAATTCCGGTACACCGATGTCTTTTGAAAGCTGGATGCCTTTGTCCAGCGGACCGGAAATCATCACCGGGCCGTGCGGATCATGCATCGAGTGGATATCCAGCAGGAAATCGACCTGGTCGATGACCGGGCGCATCGCGCGGGCGCGCGTCAATTCCACCGACTCGCGCGGACCGTCCAGCGTTGCCGGGGTCCACACGCGATTGAAGTCCTCGTCGACAAAACGGCTCGCGTGCGGCAGGTTTTTATCGAAGCGATGGAATGCCTCCACATTGGCGAACGACAGGCTGAGCTTGCCTTTGCTGGGACGCACATTCATCTTGAACAGGCGGTCCACCGCCAGCGCGCCGCAGATTTCATTGCCATGGGTGACGGCATTCACCATCACGTGCGGGCCGGGTTTTCCAGAGTCGAAGGTCGTGATGTATTCGACGCCGGTGTTACCTTTTTTGTACGGCGCTATGTCGGGTGCGGAAAGCTCAACCTTGTAGGGTGAACCTCCGGCTGGCGTTGCAGTGGACGCTTTAGTGGTCATGTTTGTGCTTGTCGTCGTGGGGGTGATGGCCATGACCGGCATGATCATGGTGATGATGGTCGTGCCCGCAATCGTGATTGTGGCCATGTGCGGGAATATGCTCGCGCGCATATTTGCTGACGGCCTGGATAAGGCGCGTCAGGTCTTTTTGCAGCTTGTCGAAACCCGCGTTACGTTCTCGCGTCGTCTCATCCATGTACAGCTTGCGGTTCACTTCGATCTGCAGCGAATGTTTTTGTTCGGCGGGATCGGAATAGGCGCGCACCAGCTCAACGCCCTTGTAGGGATCGTTGATCTTCACGTCGTAGCCCATGCCGCGCAGCGTGAGCGCGACGAAGGTCGTGAACGCCGGCGCGCAGGTGGTGCCATCGCGATCGCCCAGCACAAAATCGGCACGTGCCACACCGGGGCCTTCATCCGAAATGACCGAGGACGTCGCCGGCATCGAATGACAATTGATATGCCAGACGGCGCCGTAGTGTTTATGCGCGGCATTGATCGCGTCGCGCACGGCCTTGTGATACGGCGCATAGGAAGTCGAGATGCGTGACTGAACCTCAGCGACCGTGAGTTTTCGCTGGTAGATTTCTTCACCGGTGTCGAGCAGCCGCCACACCAGCCCAATGCCCTTCTCGGTCTTCCTGCCGGCGTTGACGGGGCCGGGCCACGGGCTGTCCAGCAGGGCAGTGTCGATATCGAGCAGGGATCGATTGGGGTCGATATAGCTGCGCGGAAAATTCGCGGCGATCAGTGTCGCGCCATGGTCGGGTGCGGCCGCATACAGCGCATCGACATGCGTATCTTCGGCACGGCGCAGCGTCATCCTCGGCACCACCGCGTCGAAATCCGAGGGGTAGCTGCTGCCACTGTGCGGCGAATCGAAAACGACAGGCACATCGAGGTCGTGTCCGGTACGCGATGGGGTGATGGAGATCGATTCAGCGTGCGGTTGGGTAGACATGATCTTCAACTTTCAAAAACAATTTACAGAGCGTGGCGACATCAAGTACTGCTTCAGGGATTCAGGTGACAGGCCGAGAAACGGTTGATGGCAATTTCCTTCAGCATCGGCTGCTCCGTCCTGCAGCGGTCTCCCGGCACACCGGCGGCATGCGGGCAACGCGGGTGAAAGTGGCAACCGCTCGGCGGATGCAGCGGCGACGGAATTTCACCCTTGATGGCGACGAAATCTTTCTTGCGCACTTCCAGCGAGGGCACTTCCGCGAGCAAGCCCTGCGTGTACGGATGATTCGGCGCGGCGAAAAGTTCATCAGCCGGCGCCGTTTCCACCACGCGGCCCAGGTACATGATCACGACCCGGTCCGACAGATGCCGCACCACGCCAAGATCATGGCTGATGAACAGGTAGGTGAGATCCAGCTCCTCGCGCAGTTTGATGAACAGGTTCAGCACCTGCGCCTGGATCGACACATCCAGCGCCGCAACGGCTTCATCGCATACCAGGAAATTCGGCTTCACGGCCAAGGCGCGTGCGATGCCGATGCGTGCGCGCTGGCCGCCGGAAAACTGGTGCGGAAAGCGCCGCGACAGTGCGGGGTCCAGCCCCACTCTCTGCATCGTTTCCGCGACGTAAACTGCCTTGTCCTTCGCGCCGACCAGGCCGTGCACCACGGGCGCTTCACCGATGATGTCCTCCACGCGAAGGCGCGGATTCAGTGAGGCATACGGATCCTGGAAAATCATCTGCACTTCCAGTTGCATGGCGCGCTTTTCGGCGGGGGTCATCGTGGCCACATCCTTGCCGCGCCACGATTTGCTACCCGCACTCTGCGGATGCAGTCCCACCACCACACGTCCCAATGTCGATTTGCCACAACCCGATTCGCCGACCAGTCCCACCACCTCGCCTTTGCGAATCGTCAGGTCGACGCGGTCGACGGCATGCACTATTTCTTCGCTGAGGTTGGCACCCAGTGAGCGTGCGAATTTTCCCGCCGCATCGAGTTTTTTCTCGAAGCGTTTGGAAATCTGTTTCAGTTCCAGCAACGGCTCACTCATGCAGGCACCTCACGGCTGGCGTTCATGGTGTTCATGGTGTCCAAGGCTTCAAGATGCGGATGAAAACAGCGCACGCGGCGCGATGCGTTACCGGTCGGTGTCGACAATGGGGGTGCACTTTCGCATTCGGCTGTGCGCCGTGCACAACGCTCGCGAAACGCGCAGCCACTGCCGATGCGCAGCAGTGAGGGCGTCATGCCGGGAATCTGCTTCAATGGCTGGCCTTTGATATTGCGACTGGGCACGGAGTCCAGCAGTCCGCGCGTGTAGGGATGCAGCGGGCGATCGAGCAACTCGCCCGTGGCGCCCTGCTCGACGATCTTGCCCGCATACATGACGGCTACCTTGTCCGCTAGCCCCGCCACCACGGAAAGGTCATGCGTGATCCACATCAGCGCGGTGCCCGATTCGCGGCAAAGTTTTTGCATCTCGAAAAGTATCTGTCCCTGGATCGTGACGTCCAGCGCTGTCGTCGGCTCATCGCAGATGATGAGATCCGGTTTGTTCAATAGCGCGATGGCAATGGCCACGCGCTGGCGCATGCCGCCGGAAAATTGATGCGGATACGCATTCAAGCGTTCATCGGGCGAGGGAATGCCCACCTTCGACAGCGCATTGCGGCAGCGTTCGCGTGCCGCGACGCGGGAAATTTTTTCATGCGCGGTGATGGCCTCGATCATCTGCGTATCGATGCGCAGCACCGGGTTCAGCGTCATCATCGGGTCCTGGAAAATCATGGCGATGCGATTGCCGCGCAATCCACGCCACTGTTCGCCGCTGTAGCCGGTGACATCCTGCCCGTTCAGCAAAATGCGGCCCTCGATCACTTTTCCCGGTGGGTCGATCAGCCCCATGATCGAATAGCCGGTCATCGATTTGCCCGAGCCGGATTCGCCCACGAGGCCGAGGATCTGGCCCTTGTCGATCGAAAAAGACACGTCGTCCACCGCCTTCACCACGCCGGCCTTGGTGAAGAAGTGCGTGCGCAGGTTGTCGACTTGCAGGACATTGCTCATTTGCGGCCCGCCTCGCAAAAATAGCGCAAACTCCAGCGCCAGAGCGCCTCGCAGACCGAAAATGACCTGATAGCCGCTCTGGTGCTAGGGTTTTGTTTCGTAGACATCATTTTTTCAACCGCGGATTCAATACATCCCTCAACTGGTCCGCCACCAGGTTGATCGACATGATGGTCACCAGCAGCGCCAGGCCCGGATAGAAACTGATCCAGTATTTTCCGCTCATCAAATAAGTGAAGCCGTTGGAAATCAGCAGGCCCAGCGAGGGCTCGGTGATTGGCAAGCCCAGTCCCAGAAATGACAAAGTCGCTTCCAGCGAAATCGCGTGCGCCACCTGCACGGTCGCGACCACGATCAACGGCGGCAGGCAATTGGGCAGCAGGTGACGGAACAGGATGCGTGTTTTTGACAACGACAACACCCGCGCGGCCTCGACATATTCCTTCTGCATTTCCACCAGCGCGGACGCGCGCACCGTGCGCGCGTAATACGCCCACTGCACGGTGATGAGCGCGATGATCACCTTGTCCACGCCCTGCCCGAACACGGCCAGCAGGATCA
>JBDTWS010000082.1:0-17726 GCA_040006575.1 Betaproteobacteria bacterium | reverse complement strand
CGAAAAATCGGTAAAGGCCGCGCATAAAAAACTCAAGCGTAATTTCTTTCGCTGGCTGGTCACTGATCGACCGCAGAACCTGGTTACCGGGCCGGTGATTTACGCGATGATCCTGCCGCTGATGATGCTGGATGCGTGCGTGTCGTTTTACCAATGGGCCTGTTTTTCAATTTACGGCATCGTCAAAGTCAGGCGCAGCGACTACATCGTGTTTGATCGAAGACATCTCTCGTACCTGAACTTCATCGAGAAATTTCATTGCACCTATTGCGAATACGGAACGGGGCTCATGGCGTATATGGGCGAGATCCTGGCCCGAACCGAGCAATATTTTTGCCCGATCAAACACGCGCACAAGATCCTGGGAACACATTCCCGCTACAACCGGTTCCTGGACTACGGTGAAGCCGAAGCGTATGAAGCGAAGCTGGAAGAATTCCGGATAGCGCTGGGTAAATCGAAGTAGTACCGCTGCGAATTTGCGACTACGTCACGGGCGGTGCGCCGGCAACAATGGATCTGCGTGGGGCAGCGCACAGACGTTCAATACACGACGTTCGCATGATGTCTGTCACGCAAGAGCCGGACGCAACGACGCACTGCTGATCAATCATCCCGGCCGATTTTTTAGACGAACGGTTTTGCTGCCATTCAAATCGATGCGACATCGCAACGATTCGATCCTTGCCTGAACCAGGCCGACTTCGTCTTGCCGTCACCTTTCTTTCAAGGAGCACTGCCGTGTTGAAAATCTTGAGCCATCTCACCCATTCGACCATCACCGCGACCGACGGGGACATCGGGCACGTCAAGGCCGCATTCTTCGACGACAAGTCCTGGACCATCCGCTACCTGGTCGTCAACACCGAAACGTGGTTGCCGGGCCGCGATGTTCTTATTTCCCCGTACTCCGTCAAGCAGCCGCTGGCCAGCGACAAACGAATCGACGTCGCGCTCACGCGCCAGAAAGTCATCGACAGCCCGGATATCGATACCCAGCAACCGGTATCGCGCCAGCATGAGCGCGAATATTCAAACTACTATGCTTTTCCGGAATATTGGTATGGCGGGGGCATCTGGGGAGCCGGCGCCTATCCACTGCTGGCTGCGTATCCGCTCTCTGCCGACGAAATAGCTGCCGCCAAGGCCGTGAAGCAGCACGACCTCGATCACGCGGATGTGCACTTGCGCAGCAGCGTGAAAGTATCCGGCTACAACATCCAGGCGACCGACGACAGCATTGGTCACGTCAAGGACTTCATCTATGACGACGAGTCGTGGGAGATTCCCTATCTGGTGGTGGACACCCGGAACTGGTGGCCGGGTGGAAAGAAGGTATTGATTGCCAGCCACTGGATCGATCGTGTCGATTGGGACACCAGCAGCGTGTTTGTATCACTGACCCGCGCCGAGGTCAGGAACAGCCCGGAATATGAGGAGTCCACGATTGTTGACCGGACCTACGAGCAGCTCTTGCACGATACCTACAATCGGATCGGCTATTGGGATCGCGCGCGCGCCGCTGGGGAACCGCCCGTAGTTCAAAAAGCGGCGTGAGCCCTGACGTTGGATTTGGACGACATCAATCCGGCATGAGCAACGGCGTCGCGAGCGGAACGGCAAGCGACGCTGCATGTGATGCCGCACTTGTTGATTTAGTGTTTGCGGCGCATCCGTTCGACAATGTCATCTGTCGCAGGAATGATCGCCAGCAATACTAGCGCAAATGCCAGCGGAATGGTTGAGGCGAATCCGATATAACGGAAGCCCAGTGCGCCGATGAGCCCACCGACGAAGAAGAACATCACCATCAATCCCAGGACGCGAAGGCGGTTCCGGTCCGCAGTCACCTTTTCGCGCGTTCCTTCCGCGGCCGCCTGCGGCGCATTCCAGTAGGCCAGCTTACCCAGCTCGATTCCAAAGTCGGTCACCATGCCGGTGATGTGCGTGGTGCGTATCTCGGCATGTGAAATTTTCGAGATGACGGCGTTTTGCAGGCCCATGATGAAGCACAGCAACATCACCGTCACGGGACCCAGCAGGCCGCCCACATGCGCCAGGCGGGCGCCGAGAATCCCAAAAAACAGCAGCATCGCGGCTTCCAGTAAAAGTGGCAGCGCATATTCGCTGTTCAGTTTTCGACGGCGCGCAAAATTGATCATCATGGCCGAGCAGGCGGCGCCGCCTATGAACGAAAGCAGCCCTCCCATGCCGCTCAGCACCAATAGATATTCGCCAATCGCGATGTGATCGGCCATCGCCGAGACGATGCCAGTCATGTGCGACGTATATTGGGCAACCGCGAGGAATCCCCCCGCGTTGGCAGCGCCCGCGATAAACGTGAGGCTATAACCCAGCCGCCGGTTACCCAGTTGGGTACGGTCACGTCCTGCAAGGCTCCTGAAATATTTTATCGGCACAGTTGGTGTGGCGGCCCATGTATTCAGTGCCGGACCGTGATCTTGTCTGATAGGGGAGCAAGGACGGCGAGTCTGCTATCCATGTGGAGTTTAATCTGTGCGTCTGCCCACACAAACGTAAATGCGCACCCCGTTGAAGTATAGACAATTCCCTGCATCCGGGAATCTCCGTGAAGTGCGCGGAACGCCACATCGCCATCGGTGCGCTATCGAACAGACGTCGCAACCGTGGGGCCGCAGTATCCCCATTCCTGCTTTCCGCAGCGCAGCCAATTGGGTAGCCCTAAATCATGCTGCAACTCTTTCTCATCGCCAGGCGCTCGGAACTCATCCTCCGCTGCCGGCAAAAAGTCATCGTTCGGACGAGTGCGGAATTTGCCGCCAGTGCACCGCAACATGGCATTCCGATTTTTCTGGATCAACTGATACAAACGCTCGGCGTAGAGCACGCAGGCAAGCAACGGGCCAGCGAGGCCATTTCCGGCGATGCGGATGGGGCAACGGCAGCCACCTCGGAAATTGGTGCCTCCGCCGCATTGCACGGCCATGAGCTGTTGCTCGCGGGCTATAGCGTCGAGCAACTGGTTCATGACTACGGAGACCTCTGCCAGGCCATCACCGACCTTGCGTACGAAGAAAACGTGGAAATCAGCGTGGATGAATTCCGTACCCTCAATCGCTGCCTGGACAATGCGATCGCGATTGCCGTCACCGAGTTCAGCAGCAGCCGCGACGCGGTCCTGGCCGACAAGCAACTATTGGCCTTGAACGAACGCCAGGGCTTTATCGCCCACGAACAACGCAATCTGTTGAACTCGGCGATGCTGTCCGTTGCCGCCCTCAAGACCGGCCGCGTCGGTATCACGGGTGCGCTGGGCGGTGTACTCGAGCGCAGCCTGGAAGGGTTGCGTGTGCTGATCGACCGGTCATTGAGCGAGGTACGCATGAGTTCAGGCCTGCAGACGCGGCCCGAGCGATTTTCAGTCGCGGATTTCATTGCCGAACTGCGGCATAGTGCCTCATTGCAGGCGACCGCTCGGAACTGCAGGCTTCTCGTCGCGGTTGTCGATGCCGGGCTGTTTGTCACCGCCGATCGCGCCATGATGCTGGGTGCAGTCAACAACCTGCTGCAGAACGCATTCAAATTTACCTGCCTTAACAGCGATGTAACGCTCACCGCATTTTCGGTGCTGGATCGCGTTCACATAGATGTGAAAGACCATTGCGGTGGTTTACCGGAGGACAGTGAGCGGCTGTTTCGACCATTCACACAGGACGGCACGGACAGGACCGGACTCGGGCTTGGCCTGTCGATTGCGCGGCAGAGTGTGGAAGCCAACGGTGGAACACTCTCCGTCAGGAATATTCCGGGCTCGGGTTGTGTTTTCACGGTGAATGTACCGTTGGCGAGTAACGCGGAATTCACGCCGGCCAAGGTGTAGATCGAAGTTTTCTGCCACCGGACTTCACGCTCGATGTAATTCCGTTCTGCCGACGCACACGGAGGCGGACTGAATTGAATGCAATCGGCGGCACATATTCATCGCCCATATTCGCAGCTCATTCATGCCGCTCCTTGTCCATCAATCCCGCCGGCAGTGTTCTCATCAGTGCGATGGTGGCCGGGTCACAGCGTCACAGCGTCGCAGCGTTGCACGGCGCGAAGCAGGTCGAGGGGCATAAACTCGTCGGCTGCGGCGCGGGCATTTTCCACCACCTTCAGCAGTGCGTGGTCCGTGATCGTTTTTTCCGGAATTGCCTTTATCTGTGGCGCGGGTCTGCATATGTCTCGATACGATGTGGCCCGCGCATGAATGAAGGCGCCGAGACACGGCTGGAGTGGAATTTGCTCTCTCGTCCCGGCTGTGATCCGGCGCAGGACCACTACGTTACAGCGCCGATGGAAACCGGCGAATTTTTCATGTGTGTGAAGAGCAGGCGGCCGTAACTCGAAAATACGAGGGTTACGTTTGTAGCTGTTTTTTGTTATTCACGCACTGAAATCGCGTCGCTCAAGCATGTGCTGTCGGGATTTGTAGACAATCTGTCGGCGCCTGTACAGCGCAATCGCGTGTTCTACCCATGTGCCGGCTGTGGAAACGTAGGAGCCGGACTACAAAAACGCAACTTGAGGCGACTTTCGTCGCCAAAAGCGCACATCTGAAAAATCCTGTCGGTCATCGACGACACTTTTTTCACATAAACGACAACACTCGCCGCAGCTTGCGGCCTCACATTTCGTCGCGCGCGTTTGCCGCTTGATTGCAAAGGGCATTTTTCTCAATGGCATGGCTGTTGCGATTGCATCTGCAAGCCAGCCGCATTCAGCAAGCTTCGTTACGAGCGTAATAAATACGCCGATGGGTGCGGCTTTTCGAAAATCTGACCATACCAATGGAACAAGGATTGCCCCTCGTGAAAACTACAAAGACAAGCTCGTGCTTGCGTAATTACCTAGGTGCTGTGCCGGCCTGCGGAATATTTCTCGCCGTATTTTTTGCAGTTGCTGTTTCCCCCGTTCATGCCGCGACGCAGATGCGCCTGGGCGTAACCAAAACCGGCGCAGGTGCAGGTACGGTCCAATCCTCGCCCAGTGGTATTTCCTGCGGCAGCGATTGCGCGTCACGCTATAACTACAACACCACTATCACGCTCACGGCAACCGCGGCAGCAGGATCGGTGTTCGCCGGTTGGTCCGCCAGTTGCGGTGGGACGGCGGCCAGCACGAAAATTGTGCTGAAAAGCAAATCCACCTGCACAGCCACCTTCAACAAGGTGTCGACGCCGCCACCTGCCGGCCCATACAGCCTCAGCGTTGCCAAGGCGGGCGCAGGCACGGGAACGGTTAGCTCATCTCCCGCGGGTATCGCCTGTGGAAGCACATGCACCTACAGCTATGCCGCCAACACCAGCGTCGCGCTGACGGCCACACCGGCGGCAGGTTCGACGTTTAGTGGCTGGTCCGGTAATTGTTCAGGCACAGCCGCAACAAGCCAGATCGTGGTTAATGCGAATTCCAGCTGTACTGCGACGTTCGCGGCTACGCAGCCCCCACCACCCACGCAAGCGACACTGTGGGTGACGCCGTCAGGTGCAGGTACGGGTACCGTTACATCGTCGCCTGCCGGCATCAATTGCGGCGGCACGTGTTCTGCAAGCTACGCGTTGAACTCGAGCGTTTCGCTCAGTGCCGTTGCCAACACCGGATCGGTCTTTGCGGGCTGGACGGGTAGCTGTTCCGGCAGTGCCGCCAACACGCAAATTACGCTGGCCGCGAATTCAACTTGCTATGCCACGTTCAATGCGAACACCGTGCCTTCCAGCGGTGCGCGATATATCTCGCCGGGCGGCAACAACGCTGCCGATGGACTGACGCCAGGCACCGCATGGAAGACGTTTGCAAAAGCCTTTTCGTCGATGACGGCGGGTGGTGAATTGATCCTGCTTGACGGCAACTATTCGGTGGCAAGCGGGACGGGATACATCAGCTATCTCGGCACTAACTCCGGCCAGCCGCCAAGTGGATCCGGCTTGAATACCATGACATACATTCATGCGCAAAATCCCGGCAAAGTGACCGTGACGGGCGAATTATTCATCGGCCGTTCGACGCGCAAGGATTCATACATCAAGATCCAGGGCATTACGTTTGTGGGTGGCGGCACGTTGTACAACACCAGTTTTGTCACGATCAAGGACAGTGGTTTTAACGGCGCCTTCGGTATCGGCACCAATGACCACGCCAACGGCAATACGGACAACCTGATCGAAGACGTGTGGGTGTGGGCCGCCGAGCAACGCATCATCGCGATCAACTACCAGGCCGATCGCAATGTGTGGCGGCGCATACTGGTGCGCGGCGATGGTTGCAGCACCGCAGAATGTACCGGTAGCGGCAACCCCAATGTGGGCTTCACGGTTTACGATTCGAGCGATGTGTCGGTGCAGAATGTCCTGGTTGTCGATCGCATTCTTTCCGCCGCTGCACGCAGCGCCGGCAACGACTACGCCGACTTCGCCTCGGCGCAGCATACGGCCAGCGCCGCCCGCTACCTGGGCCGCAACAAATGGCTGGGCAGCATGTCGATCAACGCGCCGGATTCGGGTTTCTGGTTTGAAGCCGACTACACCATCGCGGGCGCAACGACGTGGACATTGCAGGACGTAGTTGCCCTCGGCAAGGGAATAGGCGGAATTAACGTCGGCTCGACCGGCCCGTCTGTCATCAGCAACGCTACGTTAATTAACCTCGACCAGACCAATGATGGCTTGCGCGTGGCACCAGGAAGTCCCGGCGGCAGCGTCAACAATCTCATCGTCAAGGGATTCAATCGTGGCCTGAATTCCTACTTGAAGCCTGCCTATACCGATACCTTCGGCAGTGCCCAACTTTACAACCAGACCACGCCGACTGTTGGCGTTCGCACCACCAACCCGCAGGCTGATGGCACACCCGCATCACTCAAGTATCCGGTACGCGTGGAAGCAGGTTCCATCTTGAAATCCAGCGGACTGAACGGCGCAGATACTGGCGCCAACGTGATCTACCGATATGGTGTCGATGGTTCGCGCTTTGGTGACGCAGGGTATGAAGCATTGGGTACCAAGGCGCTGTGGCCGTGGCCAAACCAGGCGCGCATCAAGCAGGAAATGTGTGCCGCGACGGCGCGCGGTTTCTGCTCAACGGCTGCGCGTCTCGACGGGCAAAAAGCGGTGAGCGTCACCTCATACGTCTGGGAGCAACTGGGTAGCCCCGTGCCGGTGGATATAGATCCGTGATGTGATCGTACTGGTTGTCTTGATTGAAAATAAGACCCCGATCGCTTTCGCCGTCGGGGTTTTTTTTCGCTCTTGCAGTAAATTATTTGTTCCGCCAATCGGGGCAACATGCGGCCAACTGCGGCAATGAGCGCTCGATTAATTCGTGGTAACTTGAAGGCCCAATTTATTTGCAGACTACCCATGCGCCTCTCTCTTTTCCTGTTCGCCATTGCAGTCTCATTGGCGCCGGCTGCGTCCTCCGCGCAGACGATCTATGAAACCAGCGAGTACAAGGTACTTGCAACCAAAGTTGTCGAGGGTCTTTATCACCCGTGGAGCATGGCGTTCCTGCCCGATGGACGCATGCTCGTTACTGAACGTAACGGACGCATGCGGCTGGTTGCCAACGGCAAGTTGATGTTGGCGGCTGTTGAAGGCATTCCCAAGGCAACCGAGCATGGGCAGGGCGGCTTGCTGGATGTCGTTCTTCACCCGAAGTACGCCGAGAATGGCTGGATTTACTGGTCCTATAACGCAGTTGATGCGGCAGGGCTGCACGGCACCGAACTCGCCCGCGGCAAACTCGGCGGATTGCCCGAAGCGCCACGCATGACTGATGTGCAGGTGCTGTTCAAGATGCAGCCGAAATTCGATACGCCTTATCACTTCGGTTCGCGCATCGTTTTCGATCGCCAGGGATTTCTTTATCTCACCCTCGGAGATCGAGGCGACAGTCCGGACAAAGGTGCGCAACATCGCTCGCAATTGTTGAACAACCACGGGGGCAAGAGTATTCGACTCCACGATGACGGCAAAGTACCGGCGGACAATCCGTTTGTAAAAACGCCAGGCGCGCTGCCGGAGATTTTTTCCTATGGTCACCGCAATATGCAAGGGGCGGCACTGCATCCGGACACCGGGCGTATTTGGGAGCATGAACACGGGCCCCAGGGTGGCGACGAAGTCAATGTGCTGGCGGCGGGCAGCAACTATGGCTGGCCAGTGATCACCTATGGCGCCAACTATGGCAGCGGTAGCAAGATTGGCGAAGGCACCGCAAAAGTCGGCATGGTCCAGCCCCTGTTTTACTGGGTGCCCTCCATTGCGCCATCCGGCATGACGTTCTATTCTGGCAAGAATTTTCCGAAATGGAAAGGCAACCTGTTTGTCGGCGCACTGGCGAAACAACTGCTCATGCGGGTGACACTGGATGGCGAAAAGTCGGTTGCGCAGGAAAGATTGTTCGAAGGAAAGCTTGGCCGCATTCGTGATGTGCGTGAAGGTCCCGATGGAAATCTGTATGTGCTCACGGATTCACCGAAGGGCGAACTGATCAGGCTGGAACCGGCTAAATGATGGGTGGAGCTGGTGGTGGCAATGATGGTGCGCGTCCGCAACTTGTCTGGGACGCACCCATTCGGCTTTTTCACTGGCTGCTGGTGCTGGCGATTCTGGCGCTATTCGTAACGGCCAATCTCGGTGGCAACTGGATGGAGTGGCACAAGCGCTCGGGCTACTTTGTGATTGGCCTGCTGATTTTTCGATTGATATGGGGTGTGGGTGGCGGCTATCACGCGCGATTTATCAATTTCGTGCGTGGTCCGCGGTCCGTGTGGGCGTATGTGCGCGGAAACATAGCGGACACCGGCGGCCATAATCCGCTGGGCGCCCTGAGCGTGCTGGCGATGCTGGCGGTGCTCACAATACAGGTCGGCACGGGGCTTTTTTCCAATGACGATATCGTCCTGGAAGGACCGTATGCCCGCATGGTGAGCAAGGAGGTGAGCGATTTTCTTACGCGGATTCACCACATAAATTCAAAGGTGATGATCGGTCTTATCGTGCTGCATCTTCTGGCCATCGGCTATTATTTTTTTGGAAAAAAGTCGAATCTCGTCAAGCCCATGTTGACCGGCAGAAAAATGCTGGCGACCGAAATGCCGCACACTTCGCGTCCACCCTGGTTTGCGGTGATGGTGATACTTGTTGCCGCGGGCAGTGTGTATTTGATGGTGGGCCGTTAACCGGCCCTGACAGGAAAAACGCCGCAGATTGCGGCGTTTTTCCTGGCGGTGCAATTGTGTTATTTGTTCTTGTATTCGTCGTGGCAGGCTTTGCATGCGCCCGCCGTCGCGCCAAACTGTTTCTTGATTTCATCGAAGGTGCCGGATTTGGAAATGGCCGCCAGTTTTGCGGTTTCTTCATTCAGCTTCGTCATTTTGCCTTTGAAGTCATCCATTTTCGACCAGATTTCCGGCTTGGCTTTGGTTTCGCCCTTGTCCGAGCCGGGCGCGAAACCCTCGATGAGTTGACGGGACATGAACTCGACATTGGCGGCATTGCGAGCGAACGCTTCCTTGTCGTAAGGCTTTTCGCCTTTCACTGTCGCCGCCATGGGAGCAAAGTTCCAGCCCATGACGCGGTAAGCCGCCTGCCGGTACTTGATCACGTCTTCCGGTTTCGCCTGCGCATGCGCAAGCGTGCCGCCCATCGTCATTGCCGCCATGGCCAGGCTGCCGGCCAGAATGAATCTACGCATGTTGTTCTCCACTGTCAGATAAACGTTGGTGAGGAATGTCGGGCACGAAACGCTGCGGGGTTAGCTGCCCGCGACCGCATCTGCCCAGCAATTGGGTGTTTCGTACAGCCTTACGCGTGCAAGTTTCAGCACATGTCCAAATCGATCGCGATACGCGTCCTTCAGGATGCCGAAGGCCACTTCTGCCAGGTTTTCTGCAGTAGGCACCACATCCAGTATTACAGTCTTGTGGCCGCTGATCGCGGCCAGGAAATCCACCATTACGGTATCGCCGCGATATACGATAAACGCATGGTCCCAGAGGTCCACCAGTTTTTCGCTGGCGATACGCTTGATATCGGCAAAGTCCATCACCATGCCGTCGTCGGCCGCGCCTTCCTCCTTCACCACTTCGGAGCTGAGGGTGATTTCCAGGGCATAGCGATGGCCGTGGACGTTGCGGCACTGGCTCTTGTGATTGGGCAGGCGGTGGCCGGCGTCGAATTCAAGCCGGCGGGTGATCGCGATAGTGGAGGGCATGCGTTATTTTACTGTGAGCATTAGCAGTTGCGCGGTTCGGGAGCCGCAGTCGTCTTGTGCGCATCGATGAAATCACCGGCCGCCTCGACAGAAAGAGGGTGGCTGAAGTGATAACCCTGCACCATGTCGCAATCCAGCCCACGCAGGATGGCAAGCTGTTCAGCCGTTTCCACACCTTCGGCCACGACACTCAAGCCGAGGCTCTGCGACATGGCTATGATCGCCCTGACGATGGCCTCGTCTTCGGCGTCTATCGTCAGGTCGCGGATAAACGACTGGTCGATCTTAACCGTGTCGATGGGAAACTGCTTCAGGTAACTTAGGCCGGAATAGCCGGTGCCGAAGTCGTCGATGGCGATACGGATGCCCATTGCGTCGACTTTTCGCAGCGTGGCAATGGCTTCATCGTGACCGCCTACGATGACGCTCTCGGTGATTTCCATTTCCAGTTGTTGCGGATCCGCACCGGTCTCCGCAAGAATATCGGCCACCATGCCGGCAAAGGATTTGCGGCGTAGCTGGATGGCCGACACATTGATTGCGATGCGCAGCGCTTTGCCTTTTTTCTGCCACACGGCCGCGGTGCGCGCCGCATCGCGAATAACCCATTCACCAATGGGGATGATCAATCCTGAGTCTTCCGCCACAGAAATGAAATTCCCCGGCCGGACCAACTCACCCGCCGCATTTTTCCAGCGAAGCAACGCTTCGAAACCAATCAGTTCTTCGCTCGCTGTGGAAAATACCGGCTGGTATACCAGGCAAAAGTCATTGGATTGCAACGAGCGCCGCAACTGCAGCTGCATGGTCAGCCTTTGCTG
The DNA here is from genome assembly GCA_040006575.1 of Betaproteobacteria bacterium. GTDB lineage: Bacteria > Pseudomonadota > Gammaproteobacteria > Burkholderiales > Usitatibacteraceae > UKL13-2. The sequence continues at coordinate 6,666 of JBDTWS010000082.1, read as the reverse complement.
CGCGGCGGTGTTCATTTCCTGCGTGAAGAACTGGTACTGGTTACGGCCCCGCTCCTTGGCGTGATACATGGCGGTATCGGCATTGCGCATCAACAGTTCCGCAGTTTCGCCGTCGGTAGGATAAATGCTGATGCCGACGCTGGCACCGATGTGGAGGTCGTTTGCCTGCACCTGGAAATGTGTGGAAAGCGCGTCGAGAATTTTCATGGCAACGGCGGTGGCGTCGCCACCATCGCCGCCGGGGGAAATGGACAGGGCCGGGATCACGATGACGAACTCATCGCCGCCCAGGCGGGATACGGTATCGATTTCGCGCAAGCAGGATTGAATACGCGCGGCGACCAATTGAAGCAGCACGTCACCCTGGTGATGGCCCATCGAGTCATTGATGGTTTTGAAATGATCGAGATCGATGAACAACACGGCGACCTGTGTTCCGTTGCGATGACTGTGTGCAATCGCCTGGCCGATACGATCCTGCAACAGCACACGGTTTGGCAGCCCCGTCAGCGCGTCATGGTGCGCCAGGTACGCGATGCGCTGCTCGGCGTTCCTGCGGCTGGTTATGTCCGTGGTTACGCCGACGATGCGTTGGGCCCTCCCGGACTGCGTGCGCGAAACCTGTCCCTTCACGGCCATCCAGTGAATGCTTCCATCCGGCCAGATGATCCTGCACTCCATGTCGAAACCGGTATCGAGCTTCAGCGCACGCCGGACCGCAGCGTCGGTTGCGCTGCGATCGTCCGGATGCATCGCGCCGAGGAACTGCGAATATTCGCGGAAGAACGTGCCACGCGAAAGACCGAACAGGGGACCGAAGCCCTCGGAGAAAGTGATCTCGCCTGTTTCCAGGTTCCAGTACCAGCTGCCCATGTCGGCCGCTTCCATGGCCAGCCGGAGTTGGGCTTCGCTTTCACGCAAGGCGTCTTCCGCCTGCTTGCGCCGGCTGATGTCGGCGAGCAGCACCATCGTGCCGACGATGGTCTGGCTGGCGTCATGAATGGGCGCAACCGACAGCGATACATCCATGACCACGCCGTCTTTCCTCACGCGCCGCGTGTCTTCGAGTGAGAGCATCATCCCCTGCTCGACCTGTCGACGCAGCGCGAGAACTTCTGGACGGATATCTTCGGGAACGATCGAGTTGTTGGTGCCCAGCATTTCCTCGGCTTTCCAGCCGAACATTTTTTCTGCGGCGGGGTTCCAGAGGCTGATCACGCCATGAAGGTCGCGCGCAATGATGGCCAGTGGTGAGCCTTCGATAATCGAACGTAACTTCTGGTTGCTTTCACTGAGCGTGCGTTCAAGTGATTTGCGTTCACTGATGTCGATGATGACGCCAACCAGTCCGGCAACTTTTCCGTCGGTGTCGACAAAAGTGGCCTTGTTGTAAATGGCGTCGAGGGGCTTGCCGTCAGTTGAACGCACCAGCGACATTTCGTAAACCCGGGCCCCACCGTGTTGCAATAGCTCGCCCTCGATTTCGTTATGCCTGCGCGCCGCTTCCGAAGTGGTGACGTCGAGAACTTTCTTGCCAAGGTATTCGCTTCGAGGCCGGTTGGTAAATTCCTCGAAGGCACGGTTGCAGCCGATGTAGCGGCCTTCGGCATCCTTGAAAAAAACCGGATTGGGAATTGCCTCAAGCAATTGCCGGGAGAAGCCAAGTTGTTCGCGCAATTCGCGTGTCGCGCTTTCGGCCATCTGCTCTGCTGCACGGCGGGACCGGGATTGCATTCGAAGCACGATGAACAGCAGTGCGGTGATAACCGTCCCGGTTATCAGCACCAGCAACGACAACGGTTGCAGCAGCGGGCTGCCGTGTGAGCCCGGTGTGCCAAAGCGGACCACCCACTGGCGTCCGGCAATTACCATCTGCTTTTCCAGCACGTCTCCGGTCAGCGCCGCGATCACGGGCGATTGCGGATTCGGCAGGGATGGACTCGCATACATCAGGTTACCGTCCGTTGGCGCGTTGGCGTCGCCACCGGTAGCGCCGATATCGTGTACGCGGAACGGAATGTAACGGTGCGCGGCGATGCCGGTGTCGACGAAAAGATCCTTTGCACGAAACACGATGTTCACAAATCCCGCCAGTTCTGCGTTTCGCTCGGCGAGCGTTCGCCGGGCGCGATACGTCTCGTAGACCGGCAGGTAGACCACCATGCCGAGCTGGTCCGTGGTGTCTTGCACCAGGTGGTAGCGGCCCGTGGCCATCGGCTCGCCGGTGTCGCGCGCGCGTTCGCTCGCCAATCGCGACCCCTCGCGGGAGCGTATATCCAGTCCGAAGGCGGCTTCATTTCCGGGCATGGGCTCGACGTAGTGAATCACGTAGTACTCATCCTGCCGATCCTGCGGCTTTACGCTGAATTCCGGGTAGCCGCCGGGTGCGATTGAGCGATCCGTCCGTACGGTGTTTTCGTAGACGGCGCGTTCGCTGTCTTTCACGCGCCGGAGATATTCCATGGCGCGAACGCCCGGAAATCTTTTCGGCAGGTTCAGGGACGCGATGTAGCGGTTGAATTCGGCGCGCGATACCGAGAGATCATGGCCGAATAATCCTTCAAGCCCATGCAGCAGATCGACATAGCGTTGCGCGCGCCGCTCGATCACGCTGATCGTCTCCTGCGCGCGGGTTTCCATATCGGCGTGAATCTGGCGCTCCACCACCTCACCGGTAAGGTACCAGGCGACCAGTGTCGCCGCAGCTCCGAGAGCCGCGATGATATAAGCGAGGCTGTAGTGCCGCAGCATGCGCGTCATCGTTTGATGGTTACAGCTTTGTGAGGTACGCGAATTTTATTGGAAACCATCCCGACGGCATGTTGCCGGCCCAGGGACAGCATGTATTTGCCAATACTATAGACGATACGCGCGGGTTGCCGCCCGGTTGCCGGGTGGGAATGGCGGCGCGAGCTGAACTCGTTTTTTTTTCGCCAAGCCGCTAGAATGATTAATATTGCGCCGCACAAATCGCTGTACTCGCGTTTACCCGTTCACACTCAGGCAAACGCGGCGTGTCCAGGCACCTGCGAGTGGGGCGCACACCACTACTTCATATCCAATGCTGGCGCCGCCGGATCCATGCGCCGCGATTGTTTCGTCCCGTTTCGCTTTTTCCTGAAATTAATTCCATGGCGCTGATTGTTCAAAAATATGGCGGCACCTCGATGGGTTCGCCAGAGCGCATACGCGAGGTCGCCAAGCGTATCGCCCACTACCACCAACAGGGACACCGGCTCATTGTGGTGCCGTCTGCCATGTCGGGCGAAACCAATCGACTTATTGCTCTGGCAAAGGAACTGAGCCCTGAGCCGGATGGCCGTGAACTCGACGTGATCGCTTCCACGGGCGAGCAGGTTTCGGTTGGCCTGCTTTCGCTGGCGCTGCAGAATATCGGCGTCAAGGCGCGCAGCTATACCGGATGGCAGGTGCGAATTGTCACCGACAGCGCGCACACCAAAGCACGCATCCTCTCCATCGAAGACGACAATGTGCGACGCGACCTCGATGCAGGTTATGTGGTGGTGGTGGCCGGTTTCCAGGGCATTGATGAACAGGGCAATATCACCACCCTCGGTCGCGGCGGTTCGGATACGACGGGTGTGGCGCTGGCGGCGGCGTTGAAGGCCGATGAATGCCAGATTTTTACCGACGTGGATGGGGTGTACACAACCGATCCACGAGTGGTACCCGAAGCACGCAAGCTGGAAAAAATTACCTTTGAAGAGATGTTCGAGCTTGCCAGCCTGGGATCAAAAGTATTGCAGATACGCTCGGTGGAGTTCGCCGGGAAATACAAGGTCAAACTGCGGGTCCTGTCGTCATTTACGCCGCACGATTCAAACGACATGGGCACACTGATCACGTACGAGGAAGAAGAAACCATGGAGCAACCCATCATCTCCGGCATCGCGTTCACGCGCGATGAAGCCAAGCTCACCGTCACCGGTGTACCCGATCGTCCAGGCATCGCCTATGCGATCCTCGGGCCGATCGCCGAAGCAAATATCGATGTCGACGTCATCATCCAGAACACCTCGACCGATGGTCACACCGATTTTTCGTTTACGGTGCACCGCAACGATTTCAACAAGGCCATGGCGATCCTGAATGACAAGGTGAAGCCGGCCATTCACGCCAAGGGCGTGATCGGCGACAACAAGAGCGCCAAGGTGTCCATCGTGGGTATCGGCATGCGTTCACACGCGGGCATCGCGGCAAAAATGTTCGAATGCCTGGCGAAAGAAAACGTCAACATCCAGATGATCGCCACGTCCGAGATCAAGACCTCGGTGGTGCTTGACGAGAAATACATGGAACTCGCGGTACGCGCATTGCACCAGGCGTTTGATCTGGATAAACTGCCAGGCTGATCGATAGTTTTATCGCACATCACAAAGCAAGGCCGCACCACTGGTGCGGCCTTGCCATTTTCAGGAGCTGGCCATGTTCGGTTACACACGGGCAATTTACGCTGCATCCACTTTGTTTCTGGGATTTTCGATGATGCATCCGGTAGTCGCGCTCGCGCAGGAGGATCCGTATCTCTGGCTCGAAGATGTGAGCGGTGACAAATCCATTTCCTGGGTCAAGGAACAAAACGCCAAGACGCAGAAGTTGCTGGAAGCGCAACCGCAGTTCGCGTCGATCCGCGACAAGACCCTTGAAGTCGTCAATTCCAAGGCGCGCATTCCCGGCGTCGCCAAGCGTGGCGACTGGCTGTACAACTTCTGGCAGGACGAGAAAAATGTGCGCGGTGCCTGGCGCCGGACCACGCTGGCCGAATATCGCAAGGCAGAACCCAAATGGGAAACGGTGCTTGACCTCGACCAACTCTCCCGCTCCGAGAAAGAGAACTGGGTGTGGAAAGGTTCTACCTGCCTGTATCCGAACTATGATCGCTGCCTGCTGAATTTGTCGCGTGGCGGCGCGGACGCCGTGGTGGTGCGCGAGTTTGACGTGCCGGGCAAGACTTTTGTCGCGGGCGGATTCCAGTTGAAGGAAGCGAAGGGCAGTGCGGGCTGGATTGACCGCAACACCTTGTTCGTGGGAACCGACTTCGGTCCCGGTTCGCAAACCACGTCCGGCTATCCGCGCATCGTAAAAGAATGGAAGCGCGGCACCTCGATCGACACCGCGCAAACCGTGTATGAAGGCACCGAAACGGACATAAGCGTCAATGCCTACAAGACTGAGCAAAAAGGCTTTGTCGCCCGGCAGTTCGTGCGGCGAGCGACTACGTTCTACACCAGCCAGCTGTATCTGCGCGAGGGCCGGAAACTCACGCAAATTGACGTGCCGGCCGACGCCAGTGCGCGCTATGGCTGGGACCAATTGTGGGTGCAGTTGAAATCGGCGTGGACCATCGGCGGCAAATCCTATCCGCAGGGCGCGCTCATTGCCATCAATTTCGACCGCTTCATGAAAGGCGAGCGCAATTTAAGCGTGGTGTTCGAGCCGACTGATCGCAAATCACTGGCCGGCTGGGCCTTAACAAAAAACTATCTCATCCTGAACGAGCTGGATAACGTGAAGAGCCGGCTGTACGAAGTGCAATTCAGGAATGGAAAATGGAATCGTCGCAGCGTTGCCCTGCCTGGCCTGGGCACGGTAGGTGTCAGCGCGGTGGACGCCGATGAGTCCGACGAATACTTCCTCACGCTGACAGATTATTTGACGCCTTCCACCTTGTTCCTTGGCAAGGCGGGAACCGATGCTCGCGAACAGTTGAAAGCACTGCCGGCATTTTTCGATGCGACGCCATACAAGGTCGAGCAATTTGAAGCGTCGTCCAAAGATGGCGAGAAAATTCCCTATTTCGTGGTCATGAACAAGGCGACGAAATTCGACGGGACCAATCCCACCTTGCTGTACGGATACGGCGGTTTTGAGGTCTCGCAACTCCCTGCCTATTCGGCAACCGTAGGCAATGCCTGGCTGAACAATGGTGGCGTCTATGTGGTGGCCAACATCCGCGGCGGTGGCGAATTTGGCCCGCGCTGGCACCAGGCGGGCCTGAAGGCCAATCGCCAGAGAGTGTTCGACGATTTCATCGCCGTGGCGGAAGACCTGATCACGAAGAAGCTGACCTCGCCACGCCACCTCGCCATTTCGGGTGGCAGCAATGGTGGCCTGCTGGTGGGCGCAGTCGCCGTTCAGCGCCCGGACCTGTTTCGCGCCGTCCTGTGCTCCGTTCCGTTGCTCGACATGAAGCGCTACAACAAATTATTGGCCGGCGCATCATGGATGGCCGAGTACGGCAATCCGGATGATCCAAAGGAATGGGAATTCATTTCAAAATATTCGCCTTATCAAAATGTGAAAGCAGGCGTCACATATCCGCGCATTTTATTTGTGACTTCGACACGCGATGATCGTGTGCATCCCGGGCACGCACGCAAGATGATGGCGCGCATGCTGGAGCAGGGGCACGACGTGCTGTACTACGAAAATATCGAGGGCGGCCATGCCGGCTCGGCGAACAACCAGCAACTGGCCTACCGGACCGCACTTCAATATTCATTCCTGCTCAACGAATTGAAGTAGTACTTTGCTGTGTTTTTTTGACGCTGATGGGGCGGAAACGGTACAATCCGCCCTTCGCTGAAATACCGGAGACCTGGCCGAGTGGTCGAAGGCACTCCCCTGCTAAGGGAGCATGCGGTC
>JBDTWS010000081.1:0-17815 GCA_040006575.1 Betaproteobacteria bacterium | reverse complement strand
TCGCAGGGCAAAAATGACCTGCGAGCCGCCTCTACGCTAGTGTTTCGGAGTGTCCGCATGAGCAAATCCACCGTCGAGCATCTTACCGACACGCCCGGCCTCACCGCCGCCAGCACCTATGCCGATTACCCCGTGTGGACGCACACGCTGGCCCTGCCACCGCAACCGCTGATGGGCAGCACCGGCACATTCGAGTTGCCGATCTTCCTGCTGGTGGGACATTCGTGGGCGCAGGCGGTGAGCCATTACCTGAAGCCCGGCTCCACCGTGATGGATATTGGCTGCGGCTGCGGCAAGACCGCGCGCTTCCTGGTCAACAATCGCGACGTGGCGCAATACATCGGCTTCGATGTGCTGAAGCTCAGCATCGACTGGTCCACGCACCATCTCACGCCGGGTTCCGACGGGCGTTTCCGTTTTCATCACGCCGATCTGTACAACGCCGAATACAATCCGGCCGGCACGCTACAGTCGCTGGACTATCGTTTTCCCGCTGCCGATGACACCGTGGACATGACGTTCGCGGCATCGCTGTTCACGCACCTGCTGGAAAGCGATGCGCAACACTATCTCAACGAAACCGCGCGAGTGCTGAAACCGGGTGGACTGGCTTTCATCAGCCTGCACATTGAACCGGCGGCAGGGATGCGCTACAGCGGCACCGAAGCACGCATCGATGTCGACGTTGATTATTTTGTCGAGCTGGGGGGCAGGGCCGGATTGAAGCTGAAGGAACGGCCGGGCGATTTATGCGGGCAGGAAATCGTGGTGCTCGAAAAGATTTGAGCGCGTACTAAAACCGCACTGAAGCCGCACTGAAACCGCACTAAAACCACACCAAGGCCGCACTAAAACCGCATCACCACGGCGTCCTGTCCCACCCAGAACGCATACGGAAAATACGCCGTCGGTGGCCGGCCAAACGCCTGCTCGACCTGTTCCTCGACAAACTTGCGCGTGGTGTAGGTCGTGCCATACACATCTGCATCCAGCGAAGGTGATTCCGAGCTCGACAGGAATCGCGTGCCGTCGGCCTCGAACGTCAAACCCATCGCAAGCGCATCGGTCTCGTTGCATACGCTGAACACCAGCAGCCCGCCCGGCTTCACGGCGGCGGCCAGTGCCTTCATCCACGCCTGCCAGCGCGCAGGCGGAAGATGCGTAAACATTGACAGCACAAACACCAGTTCGTATTGCTCGGGAAATTTCATCGCCGCCGGATCGTGGCCCGACAGCATGGTCTTCACGCCGAATTGCTCGTGCAGGAAATCGACACTGCCCGGCAGCACATCCGCACAGCTCACACGCCCCGGCAGGTAACGCGTGAGGTGGCGCGTAAAGCGCCCGAACCCCGCCGCGAATTCCATGACGCTGTCCATTTTCAGCAGTGGCTGGTCCAGCGTCTCGAGGATCACCATCAGCTCGGACAAGGTGCGCCAGCCGTCGGCCAGGTATTCGCGGATGGGGTTTTTCGCGATCTCATGGCCGGCAAAAAATTTGAAGATATCGTCGCGCGGATCGATCAGGCTGTTCACATGCATCCAGCGGCCGTAGGCCTGCGGCGCCTTCATGCGCTCAAGGGCATTGTGCGCGGTGATATTGGCCGGATCGGCCAGCATGGCGGCGGCATAGAGTTTTGCGGCCTCGGCCGGTGCGGTGGCGGCAAGTGAATCGGCCGACGCAATCATGGCGGCAATGTCAGGTCTGGTAGTCAAGGTGGTGTTCTGGAGTAAATAATTTTTTCAATCGCATCATGAGACGCGCGGAGAGGTGAAATGCCGGAAAAAGCGGCGCTGGTGCTGACATGAGGATTGAATCACAAAAAATCCGCCGTTCGCCCTGAGCCTGTCGAAGGGCCCAATGGGCTGATGCACTCAGCCCATCCAGCCCTTCGACAAGCTCAGGGCGAACGGAGGCAAGTAGGATTGCACATTTCTCATGCGGCAGCGCTCAATAATGCCAGCAAATCATCCGACTGCGCGCAGCCGCTATTTTTCCTCACAGCAGCTCGGTATCTTCATCCGCATAAGCCGGATAGCAGGCGCAAAGAATCTTGAGCGGAACAGCGCCGGTATTAACCACGTTATGCGGTGTGCCCGGCGCAATGGCAATGGTATCGCCACTGTCGATCGGAAACTCGGCCGGGCCCAGCCGCATCCGCCCGCTGCCCGCAGTGATGTGATAAATCTCCTCGGCCGCGTGATGCCGGTGCAGCAGCGTGGTCGCCCCCGGCCTGACAATGGCCTCAGCAAAACTCACTGACAAATTGCCGTGGACAGCCGGGTGCACCAGCTCGCGAATCTCCGAGCCGTCCTTGGTGACAAACGCTGTTACATCCCTGTACGCATTCTTCATCGTCAGTGGCCGCAGGTGAATTGAGGTTCCGTGCCATAATTTTGCCGGACTCTTTCGCAGGATAGTGAACATCTTATGGCCGTCAATTACACCGCACCCACCGTTGAATCCCTGCTGCCCGTCAAGGGTGTGACCCTGGGATACGCCAAGGCCCATGTCAAGAAGCCCGACCGCAAGGACATGCTGATGATCGCGCTCGAGCCGGGCTCGAAAGCGGCGGGCGTCTTCACGCAGAACCGCTTCTGCGCCGCACCCGTGCTGGTGTGCCGCGATCACCTGAAGCAATCGAGCGAAATCCGCGCGCTGGTCATCAACACCGGCTGCGCCAATGCCGGCACCGGCGAGCGCGGGCTCACCGACGCCAACAAGACCTGTGCGGAAGCGGCCAAGCTGCTGGACTGCAAGCCTTCACAGATACTGCCATTCTCCACCGGCGTGATCCTCGAGCATCTGCCGATGGACCGGATCCTGGCGGGCCTGCCGCAGTGCAAGGACAACCTGACCGCCACCGGCTGGTTTGATGCCACGCACGCCATCATGACCACCGACACCGTGCCGAAGGGCGTCACGCGCCAGATCGATATCCACGGCCATACGGTGACCATCACCGGCATCTCCAAGGGGGCCGGCATGATCGAGCCCAACATGGCTACCATGCTCTCGTTCATCGCTACTGACGCTGTCGTCGGCGCGGACGTACTGGAGCACATGGTGAAAGTCGCGGCCGACCTGTCGTTCAACGCCATCACCGTGGACGGCGACACCTCCACCAATGATTCCATGATCCTGATGGCGACCGGCAAGGCCGGCAACCCGCCCATCAACGGCGAGGGCACGGCGGAATACGTGAAGCTGCAACTGGCCGTGAACGACGTCGCCATTGCGCTGGCGCAGGCCATCATCCGCGACGGCGAAGGCGCCACCAAGTTCATGACCATCAAGGTCGAGGGCGGCAAGAATCACGAAGAGTGCATGAAGATCGGAAAAGCCATCGCCAATTCACCTCTGGTGAAAACCGCGTTTTTTGCCAGCGATCCCAACCTGGGCCGCATCCTGGCTGCCATCGGTTATGCGGGCGTGAATGATCTCGACACCGCGAAGATCAAGGTCTACCTGGGCACTGTGCTGGTGGCCGAGGAGGGTGGGCGTGCGGCAAGTTATTCGGAAGCGCAGGGCTCGGCGGTGATGAAGGAAAGCGAAATCCTGGTGCGGGTGGATCTTGCGCGCGGCCCCGCCACCGGAACTGTGTGGACCTGCGATTTCTCCTATGACTATGTGAAGATCAACGCGGACTATCGTTCCTGATGTTTCCCAAAGTTGACAGGGTGCTGGCGCGGGTCGAGTCATTGCTCGAACGCGTCGAAAAACACCTGCCCGCCTCCACCGAACCCGACTGGAAAAAATTCATCGCCTTCCGCTGGCGGCGCACGTCATCACTGTTCGGCAATCGCGGGCAGCTAGTGGGTGTGGCGCATCCGCATGTGATCACCTTCGATGACTTGAAGGATATCGATGACCAGAAATCGAGGCTGGAAGCCAATACGCAACAGTTCGTACAGGGCAGGAGTGCCAACAACATCCTGCTCACCGGCGCGCGCGGCACGGGCAAATCCTCGCTGGTAAAAGCGTCGCTGCAAAAATTCGCCCGCAATGGACTGCGCCTGATTGAAGTCGATCGCGGCGACCTGCTGGATCTGCCCGAGATCGCCGACCTCATCGCCACCCGCCCCGAGCGCTTCATTATTTTCAGCGACGATCTTTCCTTCGAAGCCAACGATCCCGGCTACAAGGCGCTGAAGTCAGTGCTGGACGGCGGCATCGCCGCGACCAACGATAACCTGCTCATCTACGCCACCAGCAACCGCCGCCATCTCATGCCGGAAAAGATGAGCGAAAACCTGGAAACGAAACACACCGACGATGGTGAAATCCATCCCGGCGAAACGACTGAAGAAAAAATTTCGCTATCGGAACGCTTCGGGTTGTGGCTGTCGTTCTATCCCTTCGCGCAGGATGAATACCTGCAGATTGTCGATCACTGGGTTACCGCGTTGTCGGGCGTGAAAGCGCGCCTCAACGTTCACGACAGCGAGGCGATGCACAAGGCCGCGCTGCTGTGGGCACTGGAACGCGGTTCGCGCAGTGGCCGTGTTGCGTATCAGTTTGCACGTGACTGGGCGGGCCGGCATACGCCAGTGAAAGCCGGCAAGAAGCCGGCAGCAAAGAAGGCCGCCACGCGCGCTGTGTCTGCGCGCAGGATTCCGCACCAAACTCCGCGCAGGAAATGACGCAGAAAATCACCGAAGTCGCCGTCGCCGTTTTCCTGAAACCCGATGGCACTTTCCTTTTGTCCTCACGCCCTACCGGCAAACCTTATCCCGGCTACTGGGAATTTCCGGGCGGAAAAATTGAGCCGGGCGAAACGGTATTGCAGGCGATGATCCGCGAGCTGGTCGAGGAGCTGAACGTCACCATCACACGTGCCACGCCGTGGTTCACCTTCATGATGCATTACACACATGCCACCGTGCGCCTGCATTGCTGGCGCGTGCATGCATGGGAAGGCGAGATGCGCGGCATGGAAGGCCAGTTGTTTGAATGGCAGCGGCTGGATGCGTTGACGGTTTCGCCGACACTGCCGGGATGCGTGCCGATTTTTCGTGCGCTGGCATTGCCGGAGGTTTATGCGATCACCAATGCGACTGAAATGGGTGTGGCGTCTTTTCTTTCGCAGCTTGAGCGCGCGCTGGAGCAAGGTTTGAAACTTGTGCAGGTTCGCGAGAAAGATATGTCGATCGCTTCATTGGAAAAATTTGCCGCTGATGTGGTGCAACTAGCGCATCGCCACGACGCGAAAGTGCTGGTGAACAGCGACGTCGCTTTGGCCAAACGTGTCGGCGCGGATGGCGTGCATCTTACCGCTGCACAATTGCAGCAGATCGGTGTGCGACCGGAATTTCCGCTGGTGGCAGGATCCACGCACGGCCGTGCCGACATCGAGCGCGCGGCACAATTGAAACTGGATTTTGTGGTGCTGGGCGCAGTGAAGGAAACGCCGACGCATCCGGGGCGCGCACCGTTGGGGTGGGAAAGTTTTGCCGAAATCGCGAAGACAGCGCCGTTGCCGGTGTATGCGCTGGGGGGATTGAAACGCGCAGACCTGCATAGGGCGATGGAGCATGGTGCACACGGAATTGCGATGCAGCGTGGACTGTTTGACGATTCTCAATGATTGCCATTGCGTCGCTCTCCAATCGTCGTCCTCGCGCAGGCGGGGATCCAGTGTCGTTTGTTCAAATGATCCCGGCCTGCATCGAAAGCCACTGGGTCCCCGCCAGCGCGGGGACGACGGCGTCAAAGTGAAGATCGCCATTCTGCGGGCATCACCGGCCTTTTTCGCCCTGCAAGCCGCACCGGTGCTAGAGTTTGGTGTAAGAGTTCGCCATGATAAATAAACCCCTCACCCAGCAATTCCTGCGCTTCGCCGCCGTTGGTGCGATCGGCACCGGTGTGCAATACGCGACGCTGTGGGCCGGCACGCACTGGCTCGGCATTTCCGCTGTCTACGCTTCCGCCATCGGCTATGCGCTGGGCTCGATCTTCAATTACGCGCTGAATTATTTCTTCACATTCGACAGCAAGAAGTCCCACGTCGAAGCTGCTGGAAAATATTACGCTGTGCTGGCAGTGGGCTTTTCGCTGAATTTCGTTTTGATGGCGCTGTTCGTCAATGTGCTCGAGTGGAATTACTGGATCGCGCAGATCATCACCACCGGCATTGGTCTCATGTGGAATTTCCTCGGCAGCCGCTTCTGGGCATTCAAGCCGCGCTGAGTCGCCGGAACAACTTCGCGTTCACACGCGGTACGTGGGCAACATACAGGGCATACTCCCCGGCTTCTGCATTCCTCATTCTGTTGCAGATTCAATCGAAGCAACTGGATAAGGCATCGCCATGGCGAAAGCAAGAATTGACAAGAAGCCGGGCGGCGTGCCGGCCATCATCTGGTGGTGGCTGGGGTGGGTGGTTTTCTGGATCGCCGTGAGCATGCTGCCGCGCGACAAGGTGCAACCACCTTCCGCGGCAGGCAAGGAACCCGCACAGTCGCTCGCACTCACGGCATACGTCAGCGATTTCACGGGGCAGCTGGACAAAAGCGCTGTTGCCCGGATCACGGAATCGCTGGCGCAATTTGAAAAGGCGACATCGAACCAGGTCGTCGTAGCGGTCTACCCGCAATTGCCGGATGTGCCGGCAGAAGAGTTCACGATGCAGGTCGCCGAACAATCGCGGCTGGGCCGGCAGGGCCTGGACAACGGCGCCATCCTGTCCGTGTTTTCTCGCGAAAAAGTTGCGCGGCTGGAAGTGGGTTACGGACTTGAAAGCGTATTGACCGATGCGCAATCGCATCGGATCCTGGGAGAGGCGCTGGCGCCCGAGTGGAATGCCGGTCATCGCGACCAGGCCATCGAACGTACTGTCGATCGAATCGAGAGCCTGGTGCGAGATACCTACCAGGCGCAAATGGCACCCAACCGCGCCTACGTTTTGTATCGCCAGATGCGGGTGGAAATCCCGAAACTCATGCAGGGTTTCCTGCCGATGCTGGTCGCCGTTCCCATCGAAGGGCGTATTGCCGTTGCTTTTTTCGGCACACTCATCCTGATGGGGATGTGGGATGGACTGGTGCAGACCCGCAGGCTGCTGGGAAATAGCGTGCTTGCACTGCGCAACCTGCGCAGTGGGAAAAAACTATCTGCGTCCTGGCAGCCCGTTGCGGCGGGATCGGCGATCGATTCGGTGAAGGTATTGCTTTTCATTGGCGTTCTTGCCGCGTCGGCGGTGGCGCTGGTAGTGGTCGCCGGCAATGGGGCGTTTGGTGGCGCGGGTGCGATGATTCGCATGTAGTGCGTTTCACCCGCCGCAAAATTGATGGCGGGCGAGGCATCAAGCGTTGATATCAAAATCGTCCCCTCGAATCGCCGTTCGAGGGGACGTTTTATTTCTGGTTCGCGCATGCTGCGGGGCGCAGTAGACGCGAACACGCCCTTTTTTGGGTAAGTGCTATTTCTTTTTCGGCGGTGGATTCGCCGCTGCGAACGTTGTATACGTCTGCTCCGCCACCCGATGCCACAGGTTGATGTCCTCACGGAATTTCAGCCAGGGTTCATACATCTTCTTGAACGCCGGATTCTTGTCTGCCTCTTCTTCATAGAGTCCAAACGCCGCGACCTGCGCCGCCTTCATGATCTCCGGTGAGAACGCGTGCAACTTCACGCCCTTCGCGACGAGGCTGCGCAGCGCCGGCGGATTCTTGAAATCGTACAGCGCCATCATGTCCATGTTGGCTTCATACGCCGCCGCTTCAAACGCAGCCTGGTATTCCTTCGGCAGCTTGTCCCACTCTTTCGTATTCACAAAAAACGAATACATCGAATTGGATTCCCACCAGCCGGGGTAATAGAAATTCTTGACGACTTTGTAGAAGCCCAGCTTCTCGTCGTCATACGGCCCAATCCATTCAGCGCCGTCGATCGTTCCCTTTTCCAGCGCGGGATAAATATCGCCGCCGGGAATCTGTTGCGGAATCACACCCAGCTTGGCCAGCACGTCGCCACCCAATCCCGCGATGCGGAATTTCACGCCTTTCAGATCGGCGACAGTCTTCACTTCCTTGCGCCACCAGCCGCCCATCTGCACGCCGGTATTGCCGCCGGGGAAGGTGATGATGCCGTAGTCGCGCATGAAATCGCGCACCAGCTGCAGTCCGCCGCCGTAATAGATCCACGCGTTCTGCTGTCTCTGCGTGAGGCCGAACGGCAGCGTGGTATCGAAGGCGAACGCCTTGTTCTTGCCGACGAAATAGTACGAGGCCGTGTGTGAGCATTCGACGGTGCCGTTCTGCACCGCTTCGACCACGCTGAACGCCGGCACGATTTCACCGGCCGCGAATACCTGGATCTGGAACTTGCCCCCGGTGATGGCGGCCAGGCGTTTGGACAGCGTTTCTGCGCCGCCGTAAATAGTGTCGAGGCTCTTGGGGAAACTCGACGCCAGCCGCCATTTGATGTTCGGCAGCGCGGGCGTCTGGGCGATGGCCTGCGATGCGGCGGCGGCGGAAACTACGCCACCCACGGCGGCCTGGGAAATAAATTTGCGACGATTCATGGATAGCGCTCCTCGTATTTGGAATTCACCACGACAAAACCCGCGCGTGCAAAAGCGACGCGTCATCTTCATTATTGCAGGTCGCGTGCCAATCACCGGTAACAATGGTTTGGATGTGAACGCAGTGATCTTCAGAGGGAAGCGCTGCGTGAACGGGCCAGGCGCAACGTCCGGAAAATCAGCCGCGTGCGCGCCGCTGGTGCAAGTTGAAAAATGCAAGGCGCATTTCGCACAGGAATGGTGCCGGTGATGCGTCAGGAACGAAACTCGAGACTCGGCGGGCCTAGCAGGGCATTATCGGCCTGCGAAGCGCGCCAGTACTAGTGTTTGCCTGGCTGATGTTGCGATTTTGAGTCGACGCCGACACGCGGGAATTCACAATCCGTCGCGACGACCGGCGTTGAATTTCAAACGCCGGGTGAATTTCAAACGTTAAACCGCGCCGCCCGCACCCGGCATCGGCACCAGCATCCCCGCCTTCACCCGGTCCATCACCACGTGCGTGGTAAAGCTTTGCACGTTCGCATCGTCCAGCAGCATCTGCCGCGTAAAGAGTTCGTAGTGCGCCATATCGCGCGACAGCACGATCAAGATGAAATCGCTGTCGCCCGTGACGTAGTAGCACTGCTGCACCTGGTCGCAGGCCGACATGCGCGCCTTGAAGCGATCCAGCTCAGTAGCGCCTTCGCGCTCCAGGTCCACGCCGACGACGCAGGTGACCGCGTGATCCAGCATCGCGGGCGCCAGCAATGCCACCTCTCCCGTAATCACGCCGATCTCGCGCAGGCGCTTCAGGCGGCGCTGCACGGCAGTGGGCGAGAGACCCACCTGCGAGCCGATCTGCTCCGCCGGGATGCGGGTATCGCGCTGGTAGGTCTCGAGGATTTTCAGGTCGAATGAATCGAGCGGTGCCGCGTCGTTTTTTTGCATGTGGGAATGAAATGGGCCGCGAAGCGGCGAAACGAACCGGGAACTCGCGGCGAAACGGCGCGCATCCCTGACTAGAATTTCAACTGCATTTTACAAATACGGAACGTTGATGCCAGGCCTGCCGAACTCCCATTTTCAGACGCACCTTCAATCTCATCGCCTGTCGCTGGAAAACATCCGCGAGGCTGCGCGCGTGATCGATCCGGTGTTCCTGCATTCACCACAATTTTCCTGCGAGCCCCTCGGCGCCATCCTCAATTGCGATGTTACGCTCAAAGTGGAAACGCTTAATCCGATACGCTCCTTCAAGGGGCGCGGCGCCGACTATTTTGTCCGCAAATTATCAGAACGCGGTGCCGTGCCGGGCCTGGTGTGCGCCAGCGCGGGAAACTTTGGCCAGGCGCTGGCCTATGCCTGCCGCCGGCGAAAGATTTCGCTGGTGGTTTACGCGGCTCGTAACGCCAACGCGCTGAAAGTTGAGCGTATGCGTGGTTTAGGAGCGGAGGTTCGCCTGGACGGCAGTGATTTCGATGATGCGAAAAGCATCGCGCGTTCGTGGGCAGCCAGCGCCGGCATGGCGCTGGTGGAAGATGGCCGCGAGGCGGAAATTTCCGAAGGTGCCGGCACCATCGCCGTTGAGCTGCTGGCGCGCACCAGTGCGCTGGACGCAATCGTGGTTCCGCTGGGAAACGGCGCGCTGCTGACCGGCATGGCGCGCTGGACCAAGGCCGAAGCCCCTTCCACGCGCGTGATCGGCGTGGTCAGCGCCGGGGCCACCTCCATGCAGGCGTCGTGGCAGCGCGGGCCGGGCGGCGGGATCGTCACGCATCCCCGCACCGATACCATCGCCGACGGCATTGCCGTGCGCGAGCCCATTGCCGAAGCGGTGGCGGATATGTACGGACTGGTCGATGACGTGGTCGCCGTCGATGACGCAGCGATTATCCGCGCCATGCGCCTGCTGCACGAACATGCGGGCGTGGTGGTTGAGCCTGCCGGTGCGGCGGGGCTGGCGGCCATCACCGGGCAATTTGCCGGGCAGCGCGTCGCTACCGTTCTTTGTGGTGGCAATCTCACGCCCGCGCAGATGTCGGCATGGCTCGCCGCAAAGACAAGCAATTAATTTTCAATTCGCACATCACCATTGGAGACAACATGATTGATCACGTCGAAATTTTTGTGCAGGACCAGAAGAAGTCCTGCGACTTTTACTCGGGCGCACTGCAGCCGCTGGGATACGCGTTGCGCGTGGAAGGCAAGGCGGCCGGCTTTGGCGAATCGGAGGACAAGGTCGATTTCTTCGTGCGGGAAGGCGGGCCGTCTGTGCCGTTGCCGCATATCGCCTTTCATTGCGTGACGCGCGAGCTGGTGGATATCTCGCACCGAGCCGCGCTGGCGGCGGGTGGCGTACCGCGTACCGCACCCGTGCTGCAGCCGCTGGTTCACGCCAGTTACTACGCCGGCACGATCCTGGATCCGGATGGGCACATTATCGAATTTGCATGCCATCGCGACATGAAACAAGCTGCGTGAGCTAGCGCGAAATCCTACTTGGCTGGTGCTGGTGCGGCACGATCACGCGCTGTCGCATTCACCTTTACCACGAGCGGCTTCTTGTCCGCGCCTTCGAACGTCAACACCAGCGGCACGCTATCGCCGGCGTTGATCGAGCGGGTGATTTTCATCAGCATCACATGCAGGCCGCCTGGCTTGAGTTCGACGGTCTTGCCGGCGGGAATGTCGATGGCGTCGATGGCTTTCATTTCCATCACATTGTCCTTCATGCTCATGCTGTGAATCTCGACCAGGCCCGCCGCGGTGGACTCGGCCTTCACAAGCTTCAGCGGCTTGGCCGATTTGATGGACATGTATCCACCCGATACGCTGCCCCCCGGCACGGTCGGCTTCACCCATGCGTCGGTGATGACAGGTGCGGCCACTTGCGCGTGTAGCGATGCGCTGGCTGCGAAAAGAAGGAAAGCGGCGATGCGAGAAAGCGATTTTTCCTGGAACGTCATGTGGACTCCGTTGTGTTCGGGATGAGCGATGCTGTGTTGATCAACGCTGCAGCGGATCGCGCCGCATTGAGGATGTTGCCGATATTGTCTGGTGTTGATTGCGGAGCGAGATCAACGGCGGGAAGTTCACCGATCATCGGCGCGTCAATCATGCGTTGCAGGGTAGACAGGTTCTCCGCATAGGCGTTCATGGTGGCGCCGGGTGTCGGTGTATTGGCAATCCAGCCGGCGAGTGCGAGTCCGCGCGAGCGGATCGCTTCAACGGTGAGCAGCGCATGGTTGATGCATCCGAGGCGCATGCCGACTACCAGCACGACTGGCAACTGCAGCGCGGACGGGATCAGCGCCATCGATTCACTTTGCGACAGCGGTACCAGGAATCCGCCGGCGCCTTCCACCAGTACCACATCCGCGCGTTCGGCAAGATCACGATACGCCGTGCGGATGACCGTCATGTCCACGTCAATGTTCTCGTGCCGCGCCGCGATATGCGGCGCGATCGCTTCGCGAAAGCAATAGGGATTGACGGCGTGCAACGGAAAACGGTGCGCACACACCCGCATCGCCAGCGCGACATCTTCGTTCATCGGCACGCCGTTGACGTCAATCGTTCCGGCGGCAACGGGCTTCATCGGCGCCACGGAAAAACCGCGTGCCTGCAACGCAAACGACAGGGCGCTGGCGACGAAAGTCTTGCCCACGCCCGTATCAGTCCCTGTGATGAAAAATCCGCTCATGCCGGCTTGTGCAGCATGCGCTTGAATTCCGCGAGGTCGATCTGCTGCTGGCCATCGACGGTTTTGCGTTTGCTGAATTCGGGTTTCCACGCGTGGCCGTAGACGACTTCGTACGTCGCCGGCAGCCTGCCCTCGTGGCGGAATATTTCGTAGGCATCGACCATGCGTTGCCAGCGCCGGCGGCCCATCAGGCCGGTGGCACGGCCCGGCATGACGTTGTGCGCACCGATGCCCTTCAATTCGCGCAGCAGCGGTTTCAGGTCGGTATAGGTGAGGGTGATGATTTCCTGGTCCATCACCGGATCGGCAAATCCGGCGTGAACCAGGATGTCGCCGATATCGTGCATGTCGGGAAAAATATTGACGTGCGGCGCATCGTCGATGGCCTTGAAGGCAGCGCGCAATTCCTTCAGCGTGTCGGGGCCGAAGGTGGTGAACATGAAAAGCCCGTTCGGTTTCAACACGCGTGAGGCTTCTTTCGCGACACGTTCAGGATCGCACCATTGCAAGGCGAGATTGGACAGCGCCAGGTCGATGCTCTCAGGGGCCAGCGGCAGCGATTCCGCATCGGCGCAAAGGTAGTCGCGGTCATGGCGATTGCCGAACATGCGCCCGAGTTTACGAAAGCGTGTCGCGGTGGAGGATTGCTGCTCGACTTTGCCGCGCGCGATGTGCAGCATGCCGGGTGCCAGGTCCAGTGCGATCAGCATCGCATCGCGATAATGGTCGCGCAGTTTCTGCGTGGCGTAGCCGGTGCCGCTGCCGATATCCAGCACGCGTTGCGGTGCCATCTTGATGTATTGCAGGCGCTCGAACAGGCGGTCGCCGATTTCGCGTTGCAGGAAAGCGTGTTCGTCATACGTGAACGCCGAGGCGCCGAATGACTGGCGCACGGCGCGCTTCGCGGGCAGGGGCAATGTACTCATGGGTGATTGCCGTTCACGTCGCCAGGAAGGTATTCACTTCATCGAGGAATATGTCCCGATGCGAGAGAAACGGCGCATGCGCGGCATGGGGAATCAGGCAATAGCGGCACTGTGGAAATTGCTGCGAGAGCCATTCGCCGGACGCGGTGCTGGTCAGCGCATCATGATCGCCCTGGATCACCAGCGTGGGTGCGGTGATGTCGGGAACCTGTGCGCGGATATCGCTGACGCGCAGGATATCGAGGCTGGCCGCCATGCCTTCGGCCGAGGGCGCGCCGAACGCGCCGACGGCTTCCTGCAATTGCCGGACCACTTCGCGCATCTCGGGTTGGTACCCAGGATCAGACCGGTTCAACGCCTGCAGCGCCAAAAAATTGCGGATGGTGGCGAGATAATTGGTCGAGAGGCGGGCTGCAAAGTCCGCGAGCACTTCGGCTTTTTTCCCTTGAGGCCAATCGTCAGCGGCAACAAAACGCGGCGTCGCGCAGACCGTGATCAGCTTGTTAACACGTTGCGGATATTTGTAGGTGAGCGCCATGGCCGTGTGGCCGCCCAGCGACCAGCCCAGCAGGTTGGTATGGTCCGGCAATACGGAGGCGACGTCATCGACGAACGCATCCAGCGTGCTCACCGGCACATCATGCGAACGGCCATGACCGGGCAGGTCGACCAGATGCAAGGTGAAATGCTGCGCGAGCGCGTCGCGCACACCGTTCCATACCGCACCATTCAGGCCCCAGCCGTGTAACAACGTCAGGTTGGGAAGTCCGGAGCCGACGTTGACGACTTCGATGAACATGGCCATGCTTTTACGCTTTCCTTTTTATGTCTTGCCACGCATCAGCTCGACCTCAAGGTCGGTGATGGCGGTGATGAGATCGAACAGGTCATCGGCGCTGTGCGCAGCGCTGAGCGATACCCGCAATCGTGCCGTGCCCTGCGGAACCGTGGGCGGGCGAATGGCCGGGACGAACATGTGGCGCTCGCGCAGCGCTTCGGCAAAGGCCATCGTGGTGGCGTTGTCGCCGATCATGATGGGCTGGATGGCGGTCTGCGAAAACGGCAGCTTCGCGTATTGCAGCTTCAGCGAATCACCGAAGAAATCGATGAGGGTGCGCAGGTGTGTGAGGCGTTCGCGGTCTTCCTGCATCACTTCCAGGCTGGCCTGCATCGCGGCGGCGATGGCGGGCGGCGTACCCGTCGTAAAAATATAGGTGCGCGCCGATTGCAATATCCATTCGACGACGTCGTCGTTGCCCGCCACAAAGGCACCATAGCCGCCGGCCGCTTTGCCCAGCGTGGCCATGTAGACGATGTGATCACTTGCACCTGGTTTCATCAGGTTGAAATGTTCCAGCGTGCCCTTGCCGCGATAGCCCAGCACGCCGAAGCCATGCGCGTCGTCCAGCACCAGCAGTGCGTCATGTTTTTCGGCGAGCGCCAGCAATTCGGGAACGGGTGCGATGTCACCGTCCATGCTGAACACGGCATCGGTGACGATCAGTTTGCGGCCGCCATCTTTTGCGCTGTCCAGCAGCGCTTCCAGCTTGACCAGGTCGCCATGCGGATAGCGCTTGAACGTGGCGCGCGACAACAGCGCGCCATCATTCAGGCAGGCGTGATTCAGTTTGTCCGCGAAGATCGTGTCACCCCGTCCGGCCAGCGCGGTGAGGATCCCCATATTGGCCATGTAGCCGGAGGAAAACAGCAATGCTTTCGGCAGTTTCACGTAGTCGGCGAGTTTTTCTTCCAGTTCGTGATGCGCACGCATGTGGCCCGAGACCATGTGCGATGCGCCCGCGCCGAGCCCGAATTTTTTCAGCGCGCGCATGGCGGCTTCGACGATCTTCGGATGATTGGCGAGGCCGAGGTAATCGTTGCTGGCGTAGTTCAATACGCGTTTGCCGTCGACCACCATCGAGGCATCCTGCGGTCCGTCAACGATGCGGCGCACGCGCAGCTGGTCGGCTTGCGCGAGTTCGGAGAGTTGCAGGGAGAAATCGGAGAGGGACATTTATTGCGGATTGGGAAGTACGTATTCGAGATTGCGAGACCGGCATTGCGGATTGAAGCGCGCCAAAGGTGCTTATTGCTTCTGTATCTATTTATCCCCGTTCGCCCTGAGCCTGTCGAAGGGTCAGGTGGGCTGGATAAATTCAGCGAGGTCGCAATGGTTGAAAGTGCTTCGACAGGCTCAGCACGAACGGTGATTGTTGACTGGCCGCACACAGAATCCCAGCGCCGGCGCGCCTCCCAGGCACAAATTCCCCGGAAAATCGCACCAATGCTGGACTTTACCTACAGCGGCGTCACACCCAACTTGTCGAACAGCCCACGATCACGCTCCACATCCGGATTACCCGTCGTCAGCAATTTCTCACCATAAAAAATTGAATTCGCCCCCGCCAGGAAACACATCGCCTGCGTAGCTTCATTCATTTCCTGCCGTCCTGCCGACAGCCGCACGAAGCTCTTCGGCATCGTGATCCGCGCCACCGCAATGGTGCGCACGAATTCGGTCCAGTCGAGTTTCTTTTCTCCGCCCATCTTGTCGTGCAACGGCGTGCCTTCCACTTGGACAAGATAATTAATCGGCACCGATTCCGGCTGTGGCTCCATGTTGGCCAGTTGCGCGATCAGTCCCGCGCGTTCGACCCGGGATTCGCCCATGCCGACAATGCCGCCGCAGCACACGTTCACACCGGCATTGCGCACACGCTCCAGCGTATCGAGCCGGTCCTGGTATTCGCGCGTGGTGACGATTTCGCCGTAGAACTCGGGCGAGGTGTCGAGGTTATGGTTGTAGTAATCGAGGCCCGCTTCCTTCAACTGTTCGGCCTGTCCATCCTTCAGCATGCCCAGCGTGCAGCAGGCTTCAAGGCCCAGCGCTTTCACTTCGCGCACCATGTCCAGCACCGGATCGAGATCGCGTTGCTTGGGGCCGCGCCACGCCGCGCCCATGCAAAAGCGCGAGGCGCCGTTGGCCTTCGCAAGCTTGGCTGCTGCGATGACTTCTGAAACATCGAGCAAGGCTTTGTTCTCAACGCCGGTGTGATAGCGCGCCGCCTGCGGGCAGTAGCCGCAATCCTCGGAGCAGCCGCCGGTCTTGATCGACAGCAGTGTGGAGAGTTGCACTTTGTTGGGATCGTGATTCTCGCGGTGCGTGGTTTGCGCGCGATGGATAAGATCGGCGAACGGCAGCGAGAGCAGTGCCTCAACGTCGGCCAACGGCCACGCTTCACTCGCAGCGGATTTTTTCCAGGAAGGTGGGACAGTGATGGCTTGCGCGGCAGGCGAGGGGGAAATGACCTGGTCCATGGGTTTCTCGATTCGCGTTTAAGGATGCGGCCATGATAGCGAAAGCGCGCGCCAATGTCGATTTTCCGCATGACGTCACCGGATAATTGATTAAAAAACAGGCGGCGCGCGCTCGGGCCAGGATGTGGGAAAAAAGGATATGCAACGCGATAAATTATTTCTTCGCGCGAATGTCGATTTTCGTTCCGCTGCCGCGTCATGCTGCTGCACAATCGGTGCGAACGAAAAAATCAAGGAGATTTCCATGCAATACATGCTGCTGATCTATGGCGATGAAAAAAACTGGCACTCAAAGTCTGAAGCCGACATTCGCGACACGCTTGCGGCGTATGGCCGTTTTTCACAGGAGCTGGTTACGGCCGGTGTACTGATCGGGGGTTCCGAGCTGGCGCCGGTGTCCACGGCGACTACCGTGCGCGTACGTAACGGCAAGGCGCTCACGACCGACGGCCCGTTTGCGGAAACGAAAGAACAACTGGGCGGCTACTACCTGATCGATGTCCCCAACCTGGATGAAGCCATCAAGTGGGCGGCGAAAATCCCGTCCGCGCTGGACGGCTCCATCGAGATCAGGCCGCAGACTGAAAACCAGGCGAAGGCCTGACCCTGCGGCTGACGGATCGCAGCTGACGCATGTTCGCGCACGCCATCGCCACACTGCACCGTCGCGATGGCGGACGCATTCTCGCCGGCCTGATACGACGGCTGCGCAGTTTCGATATTGCCGAAGAGGCTCTGCAGGATGCTTACGCGAAGGCGCTGGCGCGCTGGCCGCAGGAGGGAATACCTGCAAATCCGGCCGCATGGATTACCACTGTCGCGCAGCGGCGCGGATATGACCTCCTGCGCGCTGGTGGTCGCATCCACGCCGATAGCGATGCACTGATTGCCGGACTTGCTGCGCCCGTGGTTAAGGACGTGGGCGACGATGCGTCAATGGTGACCGATGACCAGCTACGCCTGATTTTCACCTGCTGCCATCCCGCACTGGCGCAATCTGCACAGGTGGCGCTGGCGCTGCGCACGCTATGCCAGTTGAGCACCGCCGAAATCGCGCGGGCCTTCGTTGAGCCCGAATCCACCACCGCGCAAAAAATAGTGCGCGCCAAACGCAAGATTGCCGAGGCGCGGATTCCTTACGAAATTCCTGCGCGGGAAGACTTGCCGGAACGCCTGGCGGCGGTGCTTGCGGTGATCTACTTTGTGTTCAATGAAGGCTACACCGCCACCGATCACGAAACCCTGCTGCGACCCGACCTCTGCAACGAAGCAATCCGCCTGGCGCGGCTGCTTGCCTCCCTGATGCTGCAAGAACCGGAGGCGCAAGGTTTGCTGGCGCTATTGTTGTTCCAGGATTCCCGC
>JBDTWS010000080.1:0-17956 GCA_040006575.1 Betaproteobacteria bacterium | reverse complement strand
GGCTCGTCGCCGGTGCGTGATTTATTGGCGGCCTGCATGGCGCGCCAGGTGGGCTCGTATTCCGCCAGACCGAGTATCTTGACTGTTTCACTCATTTTTTTCATCGCCAAACTCCCGCAAATACGCCATTCGCAGGCCGAAAATGCCCGGGAAAGCGCGCCAGTGCTGGAGTTTCGATTGGATTTTCTTCGTATTTACTGATCGCGCCGCTTTGCTTTGGCGCCCGATGTTCGACGTGCTACAACGCCATCAGCACAGCCGGGTTCGCCGTCAGCGCGCGATAAATATCGTCAAGCTGCACCTTAGATTGCGCGTTAATGGTGGCGGTGACGGATAGGAAATTGCCGTTCTTCGACGGTCGCATTTCCATCGTGGAGGCATCGAAATCCGGTGCGTACTTCAGGATGATCTCCAGCACGGCCTGCGCAAATCCGTCGTCGCGGCGGCCCATCGCCTTGATGGGAAATGGCGTCGGAAACCTGAGCAACGTCTCCTCGCCCTCGCCAATATTTTTCGGATGCTCCGCCATGATTTATTCGGCCGCTTTCAATTGTGCAGGTGCGGGCAGGGTACGTTTATATTCCTCGAAGAACTGGCGCATTTTCTTGAACATCGGACCCGGCTTGCCTGCGTGTTCCCCGTGACCCACCGGCTTGCCGTCGAGCGTCGTGATTGGCACGACTTCCTTCGTCGATGAGGTGATCCAGAGTTCGTCCGCGCTCCTTACTTCACGGCGATGCACGCGCCGGATTTCCAGCGGTAGGCCGTTCTTGCGCGCGAGTTCGATCATCAGTTCATAGGTGATGCCCGGCAGGATCAGGTTGTCCATCGGTGGACAGAGGATCACGCCGTTCCGGACCGCTGCAATATTGGACGCCGACGATTCAGTGAGATAGCCATCGCGAAACAGCACCACTTCATCCGCGCCGGCCTGGTTGCCCTCGTGCTTCAACATCACCGCACCCAGCAGCGCGGTCGCCTTGATGTTGCAGCGCAGCCAGCGGTTATCGTCCAGAGAGACGCAGGAAATTCCGCTTTCATAAATTTCCGCCTTCGGTGTGGCCAGCGGATTGACCATCATGAATACGGTTTGCTGCAATCCTTTCGGCGGCGCGAAATCGCGCTTGGCGACGCCGCGCGTGACCTGGATATAGACGCCAACACTGTTGTTGCCACCAAGTCCACCGTTTTTCTCGATCAGGGTGTTGAGCAGCGATTCCCATTGCGCAATCGGATACGGATTGTCGATCAGCAATTCATCGAGGCTGCGCTGCAGGCGCTGCAAATGTTCAACTGCGCGCAGTCCGCGTCCCGCGTAATACGGGATGACTTCATACACGCCGTCGCCAAAAATAAAGCCACGATCCAGCGGCGAAATCTTTGCCTCTTCGATCGGCAGGAATTGTCCGTTCAAATAAACGGTGGGCATGCAAAGCGGCGTCGACATGATCGGTTCCTTCCCGTGAAAACGGGATCAGCAATAATTATTTGAAGAGCAGGCGGATCGCATCCCAGCCACGGCCGAGAAAGCCGGCGACGGGCACATTCTCGAGGGCCACCACCGGGATTTCCGCGATCAATTTATCATTCTGCGTCAATTTCATCACGCCCGCCTTCTGGCCCGGCGAGTAGGGCGCCACCATCGGCTGCGTGGTGGTGAGCGAGGCCTTCAGCCCCGTGAATTTATCCTTCGGCAGGGTCAGCCAGATATCGCGGTCGAAGCCCAGCTTGATGGTGTTCTGCGTGCCCTTGAATATTTCGGGCGTGGCGATGGGCTCGTCTTTTTTGTACAGCCGCTGCGCATCGAAAAATTGGTAGCCGTAATTCAGCAGCTTCTGGCTTTCCTGCGTGCGCGCGACATCCGACGACGTACCGAGCACCACCGAAATCAGGCGGCGCGATTTATCGCCATCGCCACGCTTTGCAGTCGCGATGAGGCAGTAGCCGGCCGCTTCCGTGTGGCCGGTCTTCAATCCATCGACAGTCGGATCGAGCCACAGCAGGCGATTGCGGTTGGGCTGCGTGATTTTATTGTGGGTAAATTCGCGTTCCTTGTAGTAGCCCACCTCGGTCGGGAAATCGCGCATCAACGCGTTGGCGAGTATCGCCAGGTCTTCCGCCGTCGAATAGTGCTGGGGATTGGGCAAGCCGGTGGCATTCACGAAGTTGGTATTTTTCATGCCCAGCTTCTGCGCCTGCTTGGTCATCATCTGCGCGAACAGGTCTTCCGATCCGGCGATGGCCTCAGCCAGCGCAATCGACGCATCATTGCCGCTCTGGACGATCATGCCGCGAATCAGCGGCTCGACCGCAGGCGTCTGCTTGGGGTCGATGAACATGCGCGAGCCTTCGGCCTTCCATGCGCGCTCTGAAACAGGCAGCGTTTGCGTCAGCGTGAGCTTCTTGTCCTTCAGCGCCTGGAACACCAGGTAAGCTGTCATCAGTTTTGTCAGGGATGCCGGCTCAAAGCGATCGCCGGCGGCTTGCTGCGCGAGTGTCTGGCCGCTGGAGGCATCGTATAAAACATACGCGCGCGCGGCGATCGGCGGGGCCGGGACATCGGCGAGTGACACCGTGACCTGCGCCGAGGCGAATGGGGTGGCCAGCAATGCGGCGATGGTGATCAGGGTGGAAAATTTTGATGCAAGTTTCATGGAATTCCTGGGCTTCGGGATTGGACTGGATAAAGAGCTGAAGAGTTGTGTTGGATGTTTGGGCTGGTTGTGCTGGGGGTTTGTGCTGGTTGTGCTGGGCGTTCTTGCGAACTACGGTTTTTGAATCACCGGCGAAAAATCGTGCGACAGCTTGACCTGTGCGGCGATGGCGTCCGCTTCCTCGCGGGATTTGTACGGGCCCATGCGCACGCGGTACAGGTTATCTTTCTGGACAACCTGGATGGGCTCCCGGTTCCATTCAAGTTCACGCGCCATGCGCGCGCGGAAGATTTCGGCGTTCTCCATCGAGGAAAATGCGGCGAGCTGGAGGAACAGATCGCCGGCTTCCGGCACGATGGTGGAGGTGATGATCGTTGGTGCTGCGACAGGCACGACCGTCACGGGCGGCGGCGCAGGCAAGGGCAGCGCGGGCTTGAGCGCAGCAGATTTATCACCGGGAAAGATGCGTTCGACGATCACCATCCCCGAGCCCTTGCGCGCAATGTCGAGCTTGGCGGCCGCGACATATGAAACGTCGATAATGCGCTCGGACAGGAAAGGCCCGCGGTCGTTGACGCGCAGCACCACGGATTTCATATTGGCCGGATTGGTGACGCGCACGTAGGACGGCAGCGGCAGGGTTGGATGCGCAGCCGTCATACCGTACATGTCGTAGATGTCGCCGATGGAGGTCATCTGCCCGTGGTATTTGCGGCCGTACCAGGAGGCGACGCCTTGCTGGCGGAAGGGTTCGTTGGAGACGTTGGGAACGTAGGTCTTGCCGAAGACGGTGTAGGGGCGGTTGGCGCCGCGATGCAAGGTTTCGGCTTTCGGGATTGCGTCGGGGATTGCGTCGAGGTTGGCCGGCAGTGCATCGCCGGGGCCGTCGTCGAGGTAATAGGAACCGGGGGACTTGGTGGTGCTGGATTGTGATGGTCTTGGTGCGTCGTTTTTTTTGGTTGTACTGCCGCAGGCGGCGAGGGTGAGTGCGAGGGAGAGTGCAAGCGCAAGGGCGAGCACGTGTGATGTAGTTGCGTGCGGGAACTTCTGATTTGCGATGTGCGCTAGCCCATCTGGCCCTTCGACAGGCTCAGGGCGAACGGTATGATTTTTAGAAATCAAAATTCCAGCACAGGCGCGGATCACGGGCCAAAAATGCCATGAAAGCCGCGCCAAATGGCGTTCTGCGTGCTTGCATGCTGCGAAATTCATCGCGTTCATCACGCCCATCAAGTAGACACGAGCCGCTTGTGCGTTGAGATCGACATCAATATTCCAAAGCCGACGAGCATTGAAAGAATCGCCGTGCCGCCATAGCTGATCAACGGCAACGGCACACCCACGACGGGCAGGATTCCGCTGACCATGCCGATATTCACAAAGCCATAGGTAAAGAAAGTGAGCGACACCGCGCCGGCCAGCAATCGTGAAAACGTGGTCGGCGCATTTACCGCGATCATCAAACCGCGTCCGATGACGATGAGATATAGCGTGAGCAGCAGCAGGATTCCCAGCAGGCCGAACTCTTCGCCGAATACCGCAAGGATAAAGTCGGTCGATCGTTCCGGAATGAAGTCGAGCTGCGCCTGGCTGCCATGCAGCCAACCTTTGCCCATGACGCCGCCGGAACCAATCGCAATCGTCGACTGGATGATGTGATAGCCCGCGCCCAGCGGATCCTCGTTCGGATCGATGAGCGTGTAGATGCGGCGCTTCTGGTAGTCGTGCATGAAATTCCACAGGACCGGCATCGCCGCCGCGCCGGCGACAATGCCGCCGAGGATGATTCGCCACGACAGGCCCGCGAGGAAGATCACGAAGAAACCCGAGGCAAAAATAAGGATAGCCGTGCCCAGGTCGGGCTGGCGCGCCACCAGCCCCACCGGCAGGATCAGGATCAGCCCCGCCACCGTCAGGTCTTTCAGCGCCAGGCCATCTTCCTTGCGGTGGTAATACCAGGCCAGCATCAACGGCACACCGATTTTCATGATCTCGGAGGGCTGGATGACGAGGATGCCGATGTGCAGCCAGCGCTTCGCGTTGTTGCGCGATTCGCCCGCCAGCGCGACGGCGATCAGCAGCATCAGGCCCACCATGTAGACGGGGATGGCAAGGCGCATCAGTTGTTGCGGCGGGATATTGGCGACGATCCACAACGCCACCAGCGCCACTGCGAAATTGCGCATCTGGCCCAGCGAACGGTCGAACGTTTGGCCGCCCGTCGCTGAATACACGACCGTGAACGAGATCGCGGCGAGCACGATCAGCGTCATCATCAGCGGCCCGTCGAGACGCTTGGTGGCGGCGTCGAACGCGCGATTAATCCACGTCTTTAGCATTGGCTTCCATTGCCTTACTGATCTTTGGGTCGGGCATCTTTCCCAGCAGGTAGAAATCAAAAACAGCGCGCGCGATAGGCGCAGCGGCCACGCCGCCGAAACCGCCGTTCTCAAGGAGTACGGCCAGCGCGATGACCGGCTTGTCCGCAGGCGCGTAGGCGATGTACCACGCATGGTCGCGCAGCCGCTCGGTCACGTGGCTTTCGCGATACTTTTCACCTTTCAGGCTGAACAATTGCGCGGTACCCGTCTTACCCGCGCTGATGTAGCCCGCGTTGGCAAAAATGCGCACGCTGGTGCCACCCGGTTCATTGGCCACACCGACCATGGCGTCCTTGATAAAGGCAAGGTTGGCGGGCTTTACCGCGAGCCGTCCGTCGATCACCGGTTTCACTTCGCGAATTTCGCCCGTCGCCGCATCGGTGATCTGTTTCACTAGATGCGGCCGGAAGGCGATGCCGTCGTTGGCAAGGGCCGCCACCGCATGCGCGAGCTGCAACGGCGTGTAGGTGTTGTAGCCCTGGCCAATGCCGGTGGAAATACTGTCACCCGCATACCACTTGCGCGCATCCGGCGTGGAGCGCGCGAAGCGTTTGTCTTTCCATGCACGCGACGGCAGCACGCCTTCGACTTCGCCGTCGATGTCGATGCCCGAGCGGCGGCCGAAGCCCAGCAGCGAGAGGAATTCGGCGGTCTTGTCGATGTCCGTGTCTGCGGCAAGTTGGTAGTAATACGTATCACAGGACACGACGATCGACTTGCGCATGTCCACATAGCCGTGGCCGCCCTTCAAGTCATCGTTCCATCGCTGGCTGCCGCCGGGGAACGAGAAAAAACCCGGATCGGAAATGCCTTGCGTGGTGGTGCGCTTGCCGGATTCCAGCGCCGCCAGCGCAAGGAACGGCTTCAGCGTCGAGCCGGGTGGATAGGTGCCCTGCAACGCGCGATTGAGCATCGGCTTGTCGGGGGAATTGTTGAGCAGGTCCCAGTTGAGCGGATCGATGCCGTCGACAAATAAATTCGGATCGAAGCCCGGCTTGGAAATCAGCGCGAGGATTTCACCGTTGCGTGGATCCAGCGCCACCATCGCGCCGCGGCGCTCACCGAAGGCGTCCTCGACCACTTTCTGCAGCTTGATGTCCAGCGTCAACATCAAGTTGCTTCCGGAGGCAGGTGTTGCTTTTGACAGCGAACGGATAGCGCGTCCGCCGGCGTCGATTTCAACCTGCTCGGACCCGGTGCGGCCATGCAGTTCGGCCTCATAGCTCGCTTCCACACCACGCTTGCCGATGTGGTCGGTGCCCTTGTAGTTGGTGGTCAGGTTGGCCGTGTCGATTTTCTTCAGGTCATCAACGGTGATGCGCCCGATATAGCCGATCGCGTGCGAAGCCACCTCCCCCTGCGGATAGTTGCGGAACAATCGTGCACGGATTTCAAAACCCGGAAAACGGAAACGATTGACCGCGAAACGCGCCATCTCTTCATCGGTCAGGCGATTGCGCACCGGCAGCGATTCGAAATTCTTGCTTTCCTCCAGCAGCCGTTTCAGGCGGCGGCGGTCCTTGGGCTGGATGTCGACGATGGTGGCGAGTTCGTCAAGCGTCTTCTCCAGGTTGGCCACTTGCGAAGGCGTGACTTCGAGCGTGAACGCGGAATAATTCGCGGCCAGCACTTCGCCCTTGCGATCGAGGATCAATCCCCGGTTCGGTACCACTGGCAGGGTGGAAATGCGATTGGATTCGGCCAGGGTATGAAAATAGTCGCGCTTGATCACCTGCAGCCAGAACATGCGGCTGGCCAGGATGAGGAACGCGAACAGGATAAAGATGCCCGCAATCAACGCGCGGCGACGGAAGACAACGACTTCCGCTTCGCGGTTGCGGATGATGGTGCCGGCCATGTCCGGTCAGTGCTTAAAAAAATTCATGGCACCGTTGGCAATGTATCCCGGCGCGTGAACCAGGGCGTGTTCGTGTGCAAACATCGTCAGCCCATGAACGTGACGGGGTCGCGTCGACGGAAGCGCGGCAGCATCACGATGAAATTCAGCACCGGCCACAGCACGGCGCCCAACAGGGGCGGCACGATGATGGAGACGCCGGGATAGTCCTGGCCCAGCAGGAAATTCAATGCAAGATTGATGAGCTGCGTGGCGAACAGGATGGCGCTGATATGCATCGCCTGCTCCAGTATCGACAGCTGCAGCAGGCGAAGGCGCAGCAACTGCACCAGGAAAATGGCACCGACATACGCAAGTGCATGCTGGCCCAGCAGCACACTGTCGGCCACATCCATCACCAGCCCCAGCGCGAATCCCCAGCCCTGGCCGACGTTGCGCGATTCGTGCGTGGACCAGTAGAGCAGAACGATCAGCAGGAAATCCGGTTTGACCGACAAGGCCCAGCCGCTCCAGGGCAGCAGGTTCAGCACCAGCGCAATGGCGAGCGAAAAAATCACCAGTTTCGCCGGTGCCGGCGGGCGCATCGGCTCGCGTGAGGCGGGAGAAAGATCCATGGCCTGCCAGCTCATCAGCGTTTCTCCGCCGGTACGCGACGGCCCTGCCGGCCGGAAGGCAGGGCCTTCTTTTCTTCGGCCTGCAAATCCGGTTTCGGATAAGCGGCGAGTTCTTCATGCGTCAATACTTTCACCAGGCGATGACTGGCGGCGCTGGCCACGGGCAATGCAACAATGCGCGCAAAAGACAGCGAGGTATTCTTGTCCACCACGGAAATGGTCGCGACCGACAATCCCGCCGGATAAGTGCCGTCGATGCCGGAAGTCACGAGTTGATCTCCGGTCTGGATGTCCGCCCCCACCGGAATGAACGGCACATCGATCGTTCCGTCGCGTCCCGCACCAACTGCCACTGCACGCAGCCCGTTGCGCAACACCATGACCGGTACCGACTGATTTTTTTCGGTGGTGAGCGTCACCTCAGCGGTGAGCAATCCGACTGCGGTGACCTGGCCCACTACGCCGGCACCATCAATCACGGCGCGGCCGGCAGCGATGCCATCGCGGGTGCCTTTGTCGATGACGATCTTGCGTGCGTAAGGATTGCGTGCATCGCGAATGATTTCGGCGATCTGGCCCTGTTCGGCGAAACGCTTTGCTGCACCCTTCAGTGCTTCGATCTGCGACTGCTCGGTGCGCAGCAGCATCGCCTGGCTGTTGGCCGAAGAAAGTTGCAGCAGCTTTTCCTTCAGGTCGCGATTCTCCGCCACCAGCACTTGCTGGTCATCAAAATATACCGACACTTTTCGTATCGCACTGGTCGGCCAGTGCAAGGCAAATTCGATGGGCGAGAGCACGGCAGACACACCCATGCGCACCCAGCCCAATGCCTGGAAGCGGTGGTCGGCCACCATCACGGCGATCGCGATCAGCGAAAAAAAAGTCAGCCGCGCCAGCGGACTGGGTCCGCGCGTAAAAAAATTTTCCTGGTAGGCGGACATGCTAGCGGTGTGGCTTTGCCTGGGGGGTGCAGGAATGGGTACAGGTACAGGTCATGCGGTTGTGCGGGTATTCGATTTGCGCGGGCGCAAGAAATGCGGCGCGCAATACATCGATTCGCTCCGCTCGAACAGAACGGAGCCCATTCTCATCACAGCTCGTTGGTGAATACCGACCCGAGCTTGTCCATTTCCTCCAGCGCGCGACCGGAGCCTCGCACCACGCAGGTCAATGGATCGTCGGCCACGATGACCGGCAGCCCCGTCTCTTCCACCAGCAGGCGGTCAAGGTCGCGCAGCAACGCACCGCCGCCGGTGAGCACCATGCCTTTTTCGGCAATGTCGGCGCCGAGTTCGGGCGGCGTTTGTTCCAGCGCGGATTTCACGGCGGAGACGATGGAGTTCAACGGCTCGGTGAGCGCTTCGAGGATTTCGTTGGATGAAATCGTGAATGAACGCGGGATGCCTTCGGCAAGGTTGCGGCCCTTCACTTCCATCTCGCGTACTTCCGAACCGGGGAAGGCGGAGCCGATGGTCTTCTTGATATTTTCCGCGGTCGATTCGCCGATCAGCATGCCGTAGTTGCGGCGGATGTAATTGATGATGGCTTCATCAAATTTATCGCCGCCCACACGCACTGATGCGGAATAGACGATGCCGCCCAGCGAGATCACGCCGACTTCGGTGGTGCCACCGCCGATGTCCACCACCATCGAGCCGGTAGGTTCCGCGATCGGCAAACCTGCGCCGATGGCCGCTGCCATCGGTTCTTCAATCAGGAACACTTGTGATGCACCGGCAGCAACCGCAGATTCGCGAATGGCGCGGCGCTCGACTTGGGTGGAGCCGCACGGTACGCAGATCACGATGCGCGGTGACGGGCGATACCACTGCGCGTCATGCACTTTCTTGATAAAAAACTTGAGCATGTGCTCGGTGGTATGGAAGTCGGCAATCACGCCGTCTTTCATCGGACGAATCGCCGTGATGTTGCCCGGCGTGCGGCCCAGCATCATTTTTGCGGCGACGCCGACGGCCTGGATGGTCTTCTTGGAATTGGGGCCGGAATCCTGTCGGATCGCAACCACGGACGGCTCGTCGAGAACGATGCCTTTGCCACGAAGATAAATGAGGGTGTTTGCGGTGCCGAGGTCGATGGCGAGATCGGTGGAGAAGTACTTCGGGAAGAGCGAAAACATGTGGCCTTTCTGAATTCTTTTGCGGTCCTGCTGCAGTGCGCCCCGTTGCGCCAGTTTTCGCGGCGGCGGCTGCTGAAATTTTTGTGGTGTTTTATGCGTTCCTGCGGCTTGCTTTGTGCTCAATCCTGCTGGAGAAACAAGGTCAAATCGGCAAATGACCTATAATACCGTATCGACGCACCAAAAGTATGCCAAAAGCATGCGGAAAATGCTGCGGACCGGCCTGAAGTTGGCGTATTTTGGCCGCCTTGGTGGCTGCGGCCGCAACAGAAAATGTGCGGATTTGCGTCGAGGACTTTCGCCTTGCCGGTTTTTTGAAAAGCTGCGCGGCGCCAAATGTCCAGCCGAGCCGGATCGGCCCCGGCTCCGGCCCCGCCAAATTTCACTTCCCCCAGTCAGCACCCATGGAACTACAACCCGACGACCTCAAACGACTTGCCGGCCTGGCGAGAATTGCCGTGACCGATGATGACGTGGCGGCATTGCGCACCCAGCTCAACGGCATTTTTGGCCTCATCGACGAGCTCCAGGCCGTGGACACCACCGGGATCGAGCCGCTGTCGCACCCGCTGGATATCGTGCGGCATACGGCACAGCGGCTGCGCGAGGATCGCGTCACCGAGCTCGACAACCGTAGCGCCCACCTCGCCAATGCGCCCGCACAGGAGAATGGTTTGTTCCTGGTGCCCAAGGTGCTGGATTGAGCGCGATGAACTATTCACGGGCATCCATCAAGTCGCTGCGCGATGAACTTGACGCGAAGCGCGTGTCGGCCACCGAGCTGGCCGAATATTTCCTCGACAAGGCCGAGCGTGCGCTGTCGCTCAACACCTATCTCCACGTTGATCGCGGGCTTACGCTGCTGCAGGCGAAGGAGGCCGACGAGCGAATTGCGCGAGGCGAGACGGGGCCGCTGACGGGCATTCCCGTGGCGCATAAGGATATTTTTGTTACCCGGGGCTGGCGCTCGACAGCGGGCTCCAAAATCCTGGCGGATTACGTCTCGCCCTTCGATGCAGCCGTTGTGCAAAAGCTGCACGAGGGTGCCGGCATGGTGTGCCTGGGTAAGCTGAACTGCGACGAATTCGCAATGGGCTCCTCGAATGAAAATTCAGCCTTCGGCCCGGTGAAAAATCCGTGGAACACGCAGAAAATCCCGGGAGGCTCCTCCGGTGCCTCGGCTGCGGTGATTGCCGCCGGACTGGCGCCTGCCGCCACCGGCACCGACACAGGAGGGTCACTGCGACAGCCTGCCGCGATGTGCGGCATCACCGCCATCAAACCCACCTATGGCAGCGTCTCCCGCTATGGCATGATCGCCTTCGCCTCCAGCCTCGACCAGGGCGGGCCGATGGCCAGGAGTGCGGAAGATTGCGCCGCATTGCTCGACGCGATGGCGGGCTTCGACGAACGCGATTCCACCAGCATGCCGGCCGCAGAATCAATCTGGACGGGGTTCTCCAAGGCATCTGCCCTGCACGCCAGCACTGGCGCGCCTCTCCAGGGGGTGCGCATCGGCGTTCCGCGTGAATTCTTCGCAGAGGGCTTGTCCACGGATGTCGCCTCCGCAGTTGAATCTGCCATCCGCGAATTTGAAAAGCTGGGTGCGGTGCGGGTGGATATTTCACTGCCTCGCACGCGCCTCTCCATCCCCGCGTATTACGTGATCGCGCCTGCCGAAGCATCGAGCAATCTCAGCCGCTTCGATGGTGTGCGCTACGGGCATCGCGCGAAAGACTATCGCGACCTCACCGACATGATCGAGCGTTCGCGCGCGGAAGGTTTCGGCGCGGAAGTGAAGCGCCGCATTTTCACCGGCGCCTATGTGCTCTCGCACGGCTACTACGACGCCTATTACCTGCAGGCGCAACGCGTGCGCCGCCTGATCGGCCAGGATTTCCAGGATGCATTCAAGTCCTGCGATTTCATCATGGGGCCGGTCGCGCCGACCACGGCATGGGATATCGGCGCCAAGTCCAGCGATCCGGTGGCCATGTACCTTGAAGACATTTTCACGCTGGGCGTGAGCCTGGCCGGATTGCCCGGCATGTCGGTGCCGTGTGGGTTTGGTACTGACAACATGCCTGTCGGTTTGCAGATCATCGGCAATTATTTTGACGAAGGCCGCATGCTGGCGGTCGCGCATCGCTACCAGCAGGTAACCGATTGGCATCAACGCGCACCGGAGGCGTTTCCATGAGCGCCATTCCAACCGGCTGGGAAGTCGTCATCGGGCTGGAGACGCACACGCAGCTGATGACCGCGTCGAAAATTTTTTCGGGTTCGCCGGCACGATTTGGTGCTGAGCCCAACACGCAAGCCAGCGCAGTCGATCTCGCGCTGCCCGGAACGCTGCCCGTGCTGAACAAGGGTGCGGTGGAATGCGCCATCAAATTCGGACTGGCGGTCGGCTCAACAATCGCGCCACGTTCGATTTTCGCGCGCAAGAATTACTTTTATCCGGACTTGCCCAAGGGCTACCAGATCAGCCAGTACGAGCTGCCGGTCGTAGTGGGCGGTGAAGTCGCCATCGTCGCGGCCGGTGCGGAAAAAATCGTGCAACTGACGCGCGCCCACCTCGAGGAAGATGCGGGCAAGTCGATGCACGAAGGCCTCGACACGATGGGCGTTTCCGGCATCGATCTCAATCGCGCCGGTACGCCGCTGCTGGAAATCGTCACCGAGCCCTGCATGTATTCAACCGAAGAAGCGGTGGCCTATGCCCGGGCATTGCACGGCATCGTCACCTGGATCGGCATCTGCGACGGCAATATGCAGGAAGGCTCGTTCCGCTGCGACGCCAACGTTTCGGTGCGACGCGCCGGTGAAAGCAAGCTGGGCACGCGTTGCGAAATCAAGAACGTCAACTCGTTTCGCTTTCTCGAACGCGCCATCGATTACGAAATCCGCCGGCAGGTGGAGCTGATCGAAGACGGTGGCAGGGTTGTGCAGGAAACGCGTTTATACGACGCGGACCGCGATGAAACACGTTCCATGCGATCGAAGGAAGATGCAATGGACTATCGCTATTTTCCGGATCCGGATTTGCTGCCGCTGGAGATTTCGGCAGCGTGGATCGGCGAAATTCACGCGGGAATGCCGGAGCTTCCGCAGCAGATGCGCGCGCGATTTGTGGCCGAGTTCGGATTGTCGGACTATGACGCCGGCTGGCTTACCTCCAGCCTTGGCCATGCCGATTATTTCGTGGCCGCGCTCAATGCACTTGGCGGTGAAGATCGGCGCGGTGCGGCCAAGCAGGTCGCCAACTGGATGACGTCCGACCTGGCGGCAGCACTCAATCGCGATGATGTCGATATCGCAAAAAGCGCGGTGAGTGCAATGTCACTGGGAAAGCTGCTGGGCCGCATCGCCGATGGCACGCTGTCCGGGAAAATGGCGAAAACCGTTTTCGCGCACATGTGGGCGGGTGAAGGTGAGGCGGACGATGTCATCGCCGCACACGGCATGAAGCAGGTGAATGATTCCGGTGCCATCGAAAAAATGGTCGACGATGTCATCGCCGCCAATCCAAAATCGGTCGAGGAATATCGCGCCGGGAAAGAAAAAGCGCTCAATGCCTTGTTTGGCCAGGTGATGAAGGCGAGCAACAAGACGGCGAATCCCGCGCAAGTTACTGACATGCTGAAGCGGAAATTATCAGGTTGAACTGAACGACGCTCCCCCATGAAAAAACGCGCCTTCCGGCGCGTTTTTTATTCACTTCACAAATGCCCTAGCGCCTGGCTTCCACGCAGGCCATTTGTTTGATGTTGACTCCCGGTCCACCCACGTTCGGCCCCGCGCAAAAATACGGAATGCCCAGCGTGCACTCGTAAGCCTTGCCCTCACAGGTCGCGATACCGCGGGGGCGGCCCGGGATGACCGAAATCTTGCCCACAATCTGGCTGGGCATGTCCGGCGTTATGGCCACTTCGCCCTTTTCATCCAGCAGCGTGCCGGTGGGCATGCCGCCTTTTAGTTTCTTCCAGCGGTTTTTTTCACTGTCGTATTTTGCCGTCACGGCAGCGCGGTCGGCATCCACTTTGACCAGTTCGTTGTCCAGCCCGGTGCGGTCATTCCTGGCGCGATTGAAATCCTGCACCAGCTGCGGTGGGGCTTCGCGTGCATCCTTGGCGTCTTTTGCGTCTTTTGTTTCCTTCACTTCCTTGCCGTCTTTTCCCTTGGGCGTCTTGCTCTTTCCCGCCTTGTAGAACTCCATTTCGTTCTGCAATTTGGAAAGCTGCTTGTCCACGTCCTCGTTCCGTGTGCGGAGTGTTCGCTTGCGCGCGTCCAGCGCGGCCAGGTCCTTATCGCGCGCCATGTCGAATTCACGTTCGGAGCCATAGGTGGAAATCAGTGCGAAATCGCGCAATTTCTGTTCGGCAATCTTTTTGTCCGTGTCGCGGCGGCGTTCGCGTTCCTCGGCCTGCGCCTTGATTTGCTCCGGCGTTAACGGGGCCTCGTAGCGGTTGACGATGCTGCCTTGCCCGGTCATTTCGGTGATGGCTTTCTTGGCGCACTGCGGGGGCATGGTGTCGCCGTAGTGCGTCACGCCTTTTTCGTCCTGGCATTTGAAGAGTGCATGGGCAGGCATGGCGGTGAGGGTGGCCAACGAGGCCAGGGCGGCCGCGGCCACCATGGAAACAGGGAGTGAAACAGGGAGTGATGTGAGAGTGAGGAATTTCATGCGCTTGAGTCTTCTTGGCTATTTTATTTTGGTTAAGGCGCCGCCCCATATTGCTGGCGGTAGGCCTGAATTTTCGTGAGTTTATCGCTTTCGTGATCCCGGCTTCCCTGGCGTACAAGAAAGGCCACGATATCGTCCAGGGTGGCGACCGATATTACGGGTACGCCATACATCTGGTTGAATTCCTGCGCGGCTGATTTGGTGCTGCCCGCCTTTGCGCCGGTTTCCTGACGATCTAAAGCAATTAACACGCCTATAGGCGTAGCCCCGGCGGCGCGGATCATTTCAACCGATTCTCGCTTTGACGCCCCATCGGTAATCACGTCATCCACGATGAGGACATTGCCCTTCAGGGGGCTGCCGACGATAAGCCCGCCTTCGCCATGATCCTTGGCCTCCTTGCGATTGAAACAGAACGGCATGTTGTGCCCCATTTCGGCAAGTGCTACCGCCATGCCGGCGGCCAGGGTAATGCCCTTGTATGCCGGGCCGAACAGCATGTCGATCTTGAGACCCGACGCCAGCGCCGCCTGCGCATAAAAACGCGTCAGGCCCTGCAGCGCCAAGCCGTCGCTGAACAGGCCGGAATTGAAGAAATAGGGTGAGGCGCGGCCAGCCTTGGTCTTGAATTCGCCGAAACACAGCGCGTTCTGGCCGATGGCGAACTCGACAAATTGCTGGCGGAAATCTGTGGATGCACTCATACGTGGGGTCGGCCTTGCGAAGCTTCGCAGTAAATCGCTCATAATCGCGGTTTCGCCTGTCAAATTCAACTCATGTGCGTGCTCATATGCGTATTATCTCCGTCAACTGCAACGGCATCCGTTCCGCCACGTCCAAAGGCATGTTCACCTGGCTGAAACGCCAGCGTCCGGACGTCATCTGCCTGCAGGAAATCAAGGCGCTCGAATCAGATGTGCCGGACGAGGCGCGGCCGTGGAAAAACTGGCACGCCTTCTACCATCCTGCCGAGAAAAAAGGCTATGCCGGCGTTGCCATTTACAGCAAGCATGAGCCGGACAAGGTAATCATCGGCACCGGCATCAAATGGATCGATGCCGAAGGACGTTACCTGCAGGTGGATTTCGGCAATCTTTCCGTGATTTCGCTATACCTGCCCTCGGGCTCCGCATCGGAAGCCGCGCAAGCCAAGAAATTCAGGTTCCTTGCCGCCTTCATGCCCTACCTGGCGAAGCTCAAGAAAAGCGGGCGCGAAGTGATCATGGTGGGCGACTGGAATATCGCGCACAAGGAAATCGATCTCAAGAACTGGCGCGGCAACAAGAAAAATTCGGGTTTCCTGCCGGAAGAGCGTGAATGGCTCACCAAACTGTTCGACGAAGTCGGCTATGTCGATGTGTTCCGCCGCCTGATTCCGCTGCCGGATCAATACACCTGGTGGTCCAATCGCGGCGATGCGTGGAACAAGAATGTCGGCTGGCGCATCGACTATCACATCTGCACGCCGGGCATTGCCGCGACCGCCGAATATGCACGCATCTACAAGGATGAACGCTTCAGCGATCACGCTCCCTTGTCCATCGACTACGCCTACGACATCAAGAAATAACCTGTGCTCAGAATCACCAATCTCACGCTCGCGCGCGGCGCGAAGCGACTGCTCGAAGGCGCCAATCTCACGGTGTTCCCGGGTCATAAAGTCGGGCTGATCGGCCCCAACGGCTGCGGGAAATCCAGCCTGTTTGGTTTGCTTCGCCACAAGGTTGTCGCCGACGCAGGCGACGTTGACTTGCCGAAAGCCTGGGTAATCGCGCATGTGGCGCAGGAGACGCCGCAATCGTCGCGCACCGCGCTCGACTATGCGATGGACGGCGATGCAGAATTGCGTGAAGTCGAGCGAGAGCTGGCCGAAGCCGAGAGCAATGATTCGCCCGGCGAGCTGCTCGCCGAGTTGCACGGCCAGTACGATCATATCGGCGGATATACGGCAAAGCCGCGCGCCGCTGCGCTACTGTCGGGGCTCGGTTTCAACATTGACCAGCAAGACAAACCTGTCGCCGAATTTTCCGGCGGCTGGCGCATGCGCTTGAATCTCGCGCAGGCGCTGATGTGCCGCTCCGACCTGTTGCTGCTGGATGAGCCGACCAATCACCTCGATCTCGATGCGGTGATGTGGCTGGAGGACTGGCTGGCGAGCTATCCCGGCACGCTGTTGCTTATCACCCATGACCGCGATTTTCTCGATGCGGTGGTGAAAACCGTCGTGCATGTCGACAACAAGAAACTCAACGAGTACACCGGGAATTATTCTTCTTTCGAGCGTGCGCGCGCCGAACAACTGGCACTGCAGACGTCGGCGCACGCCAAGCAGCAGAAGCAGATTGCGCACCTGCATTCCTTCATCGATCGTTTCAAGGCCAAGGCCACCAAGGCCAAGCAGGCGCAGAGCCGCGTGAAAACGCTGGAGCGCATGGAGCTGATCGCGGCGGCGCACGTCGATTCGCCGTTCGAGTTTTCATTCCGTGAACCGGTCGCGAAGCCGCGCCAGCTGCTGCATCTGAAGGAGGCGACACTCGGTTACGGCGACCTCGAAAAGGGCCGCAATATTTTGGAGAACGTCGAGTGGCGCCTTTTTTACGGCGACAAGATCGGCCTGCTGGGACCCAATGGCGCGGGTAAATCCACGCTGGTGAAAT
Organism: Betaproteobacteria bacterium; assembly: GCA_040006575.1. Taxonomy (GTDB): domain Bacteria; phylum Pseudomonadota; class Gammaproteobacteria; order Burkholderiales; family Usitatibacteraceae; genus UKL13-2. The sequence continues at coordinate 968 of JBDTWS010000080.1, read as the reverse complement.
CGCTGGCGGGCACACTGGCATTGAAGAGCGGCGGGCGCTACGAAGGGCAGGGCCTCAAGATCGGTTACTTCGCGCAGCATCAGGTAGAGCAATTGCGCGGCGGCGAATCGGCGCTGTGGCACATGAAGCAGATCGACTCAACCACGCGCGAGCAGGAGTTCCGCAATTTCCTCGGCGGATTTGATTTTCGCGGTGATCGCGTAACCGAAGCCATCGCACCATTTTCAGGCGGCGAAAAAGCGCGCCTCGCACTGGCCCTCATCGTCTGGCAAAAACCCAACCTGCTGTTGCTCGATGAACCGACCAATCACCTCGATATCGAGATGCGTGAAGCCGTAGCCGAAGCGCTGCAGGATTTCGACGGCACACTCGTCGTGGTTGCGCATGATCGCCATTTGCTGAAGGCCACCACGGATACCTTGTGGCTGGTGGCCGATGGTACCGTCAGCGAATTTGATGGTGACCTGGACGATTACAAGCAGTGGGCCAAGGACCACGTGAAGAAAGCCGCAGCCGAGTACCGGCGCGGCGTTTCAGGCAAAAGTGCCCCGAAAGCCGCGCCAGTAAAGGAGATGGCGCCTCCTGTCGTGGCGACGCCGGAGAAAAAAGATGCAAAGAAACAGGCCGCCGAAGCCAGGCAAAAGACCAGCGCCAAACGCAAGCCACTTGAAGACAAGCTGGCCAAGCTGGACAAGGAACTGGCCGCGATGAATCGCGAAAAAAGCGATATCGAAACCTGGCTTGGCCGCGAGGATGCCTACGCGGAAGAAAACAAAACGCAGTTGCTGGCGTTCATGAAACGGCAGGGCGAAGTGACAGATGCAATCGCCGCACTCGAGTGGGACTGGTTTGAGGTTCAGCAGAAACTGGAAGAAGCGGCGGCGTAGCTAAAAAGCGGCCGCCGAATTAAAAGGCCAGGCGCGACAGCTCGGAAGAAAACACCGGCGCTCCGTTGAGCGTGAACACCT
>JBDTWS010000079.1:0-18010 GCA_040006575.1 Betaproteobacteria bacterium | reverse complement strand
AGCGCTTTGACGTGGCACGATGCCGCCCGGCCACCACGACCGCGTGCCCACGTGTAAGGCGGATGTGAGATACCGCCCGGCTAGCATTACTAGCCTTGGCCGTTCTGACAACCAGCCGCAGCATTCAGGCCCCTCGACCCTGGGTTATCATGCCGCGTCCCCGTCCCGACAGATGCCATGTATCGCAATACCTCAATAGATCAGGATGACCTGGTAAAACTGGTCGCGCTCTACTTTCCGCAATTACACGCGATCCCCGAGAACGACGCATGGTGGGGAAAGGGATTTACCGACTGGACCAATGTGCGCAAGGCGCGGCCGCAATTCGACGGCCACTTCCAGCCGCGTGTGCCGCTGGACGGTCGCTACTACGACCAGTCGCAGATGGATACGCTGAAATGGCAGATTGACCTCGCCAGGAAGTACGGCGTGCACGGCTTCTGCCACTACCACTACTGGTTCGATGGCAAGCAGTTGTTGGAAACGCCGACCAACCTGATGCTCGAAAACAAAGAGCTCGATTTTCCGTTCTGCCTCGCCTGGGCCAATGAAACCTGGTCGCGGCGCTGGGATGGCGAGGCGCATCACATCCTGCAGGAACAAACCCATCGTCCGGATCGCAAAATCTGGGCGCAGCATTTTGAGTATCTCTATCGCGCCTGGAGTGACGAGCGCGCCATCAAGATCGACGGCAAACCGGTGTTCCTCATTTACCGCCCCCACCTGGTGAACGAACTTGGAGGGATGTTCGCACTGTGGCGTGAAATGGCGCTGCAACGCGGCCTCAAGGGGCTGTACCTGATCGCCATGAAGCAGCAGGAATACCCGAAACCCGAGATGCTGGATCACTTCGATGCGTCGATGCATTTCCAGCCGTTCGCCGCGTTGAACTCGCCCAATTACGAAGAAAATATCGCAGCGCGACGAGCAGGCCTGCGCAGGTCGATACTGAAATTATTGCCGGAGCGATTCAAGGTGGCACTGCGCGCCATTCGCTACCGGTTCTTTCCAAGCCTGGTGTTCTACGACTACGAGAAGACCTGGAACCAGATCCTCAAGATCGATCGCGACCGCGATATGCCGACGTTCCCGGGCGCATTTGTCGACTGGGATAACACGGCTCGTTACGGCAATCGCGCGCGTATTTTCAGGGGCGCCTCGCCGGAACGCTTTGCCTACTGGTTCAGGCAATTGGTGGCGGTCACGGCTCAACGTCCAAAGCCCGAAAGAACTATTTTCCTGAACGCCTGGAATGAGTGGGCGGAAGGCACTTATCTTGAGCCCGACACGCGGCATGGCTACCGCTACCTGGAGGCGGTCAAGGACGGATTGGCGGCCCAGGAAAATGAAAAATCATAGCTGCACACGAGTCGCCGGATAATGCGGATACCCGCCGCCAACAACGCAACTCATGTCTTGAATTCCAGGAAGCAGCCTCATGATTAGACAACATGTGATCGACAATGCGCTTGAAACACAGCACAGTTTTCAAACGGCCAAACCGTTCAAGCATGTCGCCATTGATGGATTTCTCGACGACGCTGCCTGCGAAAAACTCCTTGCGGATTTTCCGGCGTTCGATCCGGAGAAAGCCCGCAATGAGTTGGGGGAGATCGGCGCAAAGGCCGTGTATGAACGGGTCGAAAACATCAGCCCTTTCTATGGCAGCTTCCACGCGTATATCAACTCCCAGCCATTCCTGGATCACATCAGCGAACTGACCGGCATACCCGACCTGGTCGCCGACAGCACCCTTTTCGGCGGTGGTACCCATGAAAACCGCGACGGCCAAAGCCTGGACGTGCATATCGATTTCAATATCGACGAACGGCGCATGCTGCACCGGCGGCTGAACCTGCTGGTCTACCTGAACAAGGAATGGGATTCTGCGTGGGGTGGCGACATTGAGCTGCATTCCGACCCGCGCAATCCGGCAGTGGATACGGTGACCTCCTTTCAGCCCGTGTTCAATCGGGCTGTACTGTTCGAAACCAACGAATACTCATGGCATGGTTTTGAACGCATCGTGTTGCCGCCTGAAAAAAAACACCTCTCCCGCAAATCCTTTTCCATTTACCTTTATACGAAAGACCGTCCCGCAGAAGAAGTCGTCGCGCCGCACACGACCTTTTACGTGGCCGCACCGATTCCAAAACAGATTCAACCGGGGCGGACACTTACCGAAGAGGATGTCACGCAGTTGAGGATTCTCATGGCCACGCGCGACGGCCTGCTGGGCATGTATCAGAACATGCTGATTGAAAAAGAGCAGCGGCTGCGGCAGTTCATGGCGGAACACCAGGCCGGCCTGCTGCATCACAACGTCATACTGGCATCCCGGTCCTGGAAAATGATTACAGCGGTGAATCGACTGCGGCACCGCGTGCGGCAGTTTTTTTCGATAAAAGACACGCATCATCGCGGACCTTGACACCAGCCACGCCGCCCACATTCGGGCATGCCCTTTGTGTGTCTGTACGCGGGAAATTAATCCGGCAATAACTCGTGCAGGCAGCGCCTTGGGACGTTTGCAATGTCGTAATTGAGCGCGCCGATCAGCAAGTGGCCGCCGAGCAACACCGGCAGCGCCGCCAGCATCACCGTGCCACTAGTAGCCGCAACGCCTGCGTTGTAACTCAGGAACCAGTGCCACGAGCCGAACGAGGCACCGAACGAGAATAACAACAGACCCAACGCAAGTTGCACCGATCCCGCATTGAAATCGCGCAACAAGTAAGCGTAGAAGAGCCGTTTGAAAAAACGCACGGCGTATTTCCCGGGGAAATTCAGCAGCACTTTGCCGATGCGCAAGCCAGACGCTTCGTTGGCGTAACGGGCGGCCATCGGAATATCAACTACCGAAGCGCGCAGCGTGCCCAGTCGAAACAGCATGTCGCTCTCGAAAAAATAGCGATTTTCGAGCTTGTCCAGCGGAATACGCTTCAGCACCTTGACATGAATCGCGGTGAAGCCGTTGGTGGGGTCCATGATGTCCCAGTAGCCACTGGTCAGTTTATTGATCAGCGACAGCATTGCATTGCCAAACAGTCGCCCACGCGGCATGCCCCGCAGCGATTCGATTTCGAAAAACCGGTTTCCCTTGGTGTAGTCGGCACGCCGGTCGGCGATCGACGAAATGAATAGCGGCAGCATGGCCGGTTCCATCTGCCCGTCGCCGTCGATCTTGACGACTACATCCATGCCCTCCTCAATCGCCGCGCGATAGCCGCTGATGACAGCGCCACCCACCCCAAGGTTTTCGCTATGCTGGATAACGCGTATACGGCCACCCTCACCTGTGCCGGTTGCGTACGTTTCGCGCACGTACCGCCCGGTTTCCTCGGGACAAAGGTCGTCCACGACATAAATGCGGTCCACAGTGTCGGGCATCGACGCAAGCACGGCGGAAATCTGGTTGCGCACACGAAAGCACGGGACGACCACGCCGATTCGCAAACCCGAAATCATGCGCGCGCGCCTAGCGAGATGACCAGCACGCCAGCAACAATCATTGCCCCGCCCAGCGCATGATGCCAACCCAGCGGCTCCCGAAACACCACATAGGACGCCACCGGCACGATGACAAAAGCCAGCGCGAATACCGGATAGGCAATATTGAGCGGCACATAGCGCAATACCCAAATCCACAACAACGTCGCCGCGCCATAAATGGCGAGCGCTACAACAAACGGCCAGTTAAGCCAGTGGGCCATCAGCCCGGCTTCGGGCGCCGCTGCGCTGCGCAGTGCAACCAGTTTGAACAGCACCTGTCCCGCGGCGATCATGGCCACACACAGGCAAGTCACAATTAGCGCAACAGTTTGGGTCATGGTGTCGATTTTTTTCCGTTGGTTTTTGTTGCCCAGTCCTGCCAGCTTGAGACACCGTTTTGCTTGAAAAAAACATCGCGGTACGTGGCTGTAGCATGGGGCTGTAACACCTCGATGCGCGTGAAGTCATACCGCACCCTGGGGCAGTTGAACTGCAATTTGAGCACGCCTGGCGCGGTAACGCGCAGATGCCACTGCCCTCCCATGAACACCGGCGTTTTCGCCTGTAGCGGCCATTCATCGTAGTAGACACGATTTTCCGAAAACTCAGGTTGTGCGAGATCGCGATACATCACTTTTACGTGCTGGCAACCATTCAGGACCGGGCCCCCTGTACCGATATCGACGGCAGTAACACGCAGCGCAATGACATTCACGCTGCCCGCATGCATCTGCGTCGCCCGCGACAAGTCTATTTCCATTGTGCCGACAGGATCACTCTGCGTGTAGCTGCCCGCCGGTCCCTGTTTGAATCCGGTTGCGGAAATCGGCAGGTTGGGGAGACTGTAACTGACGGCCACATCGGCCGCGACACGGTCAATGTTGAGTAGTGGATAGTGATGATTGCGCGCAAGCCTGCTGCCCAGCAGGACAAGGCAAACGATCACCGGTAACACCACAATCGTGACCCGCAATCGCGCATGGAAAAGCAGATACGCGGCGCCAAGGCCGCCCAGGACGGCAAGTGGAACTTCCAACGCACCCACCGAATAACGATGCGCGTAAAGTGCCGGCGTGTGAATGGCCAACTGGAAAAGCACATACACCAGCAACAACGTCACGAGTGGTCGCAGCCTTGCAAGCGGCATTGCACAGGCCGCAAGCGCAATAAATACGATGCGCCAACCCCGCAGCAATTCGACCGGCATGACCCATTCCCGATTCGTGACAAACAGGAACATCACAACTTTTGTTGCGTACATTTTCGCGGTGAAAAACGGCTGGTCCCAGATCATGAACCGGGCCAGCGCCAACATCGATTTGTCGCTTGCGACATCAAGGTGCGATTGGCCGGGCGCCATGGCGGCAATGTGATCGTTGGCGATATTGAAATAACTTCCGTCCATGCCCCACATCAGTGGGTGGCTGCCCAGCAGAAGCGCGATGCCGGCTCCCGTGGACACGGCGGGTATTCCAAACATCACCAGGTTCTTTATCAGCACCGGCGCCACAAAAGCCAGCGCGATCGCATGCCCGTGCAAGACGCCCTTCCAGAAGCCTGCGTTGGCCCCGGGGCGGCGTGAGCACCACCAGCCCAGCACGATGATCAATGGGAGGAAGTAAAGTGTGGTCGCGCGCGTGAGCGTGGCCAGGCCCATCACCACGCCGGCTACGACAAATCCCCATCGTTTGCCGCTCTCCCCTTCGGCCAGCGACCACGTCCAGAGTGCGATCAGGAAAATATGGATGGGGTCGACGCTGGCCGTCGCCATAAATGGCCACAGGTTCGGCGTGAGCCCATAGGCGGCTGCACAAGCGAGCCCGGCAACATGGGAGTGCATGAGCAAACCGGTGCGGTACAGCGCCAGCAAGGCGATGACGGATAGCACCATGTGCAACTGCGCCTGGAACAACAGGTCTGCGCCGAACAGCGCTGGAAAAACATAGGCAAAAGGCGGCACTTGCATTGCCTGTTCCGTGAGCAGGAAGGCCGGCCCCTCATCCAGCAACTTACGCGCCAGAGGCATGTAGCTATGCACGGCATCGAAATTGTAAGTTGTCGTCTTTGACCACTCGAGCAATTTCAGGTAGTGCCATACCGCGATGGCGGCCGCTCCCACCAGCGTGAGCCAATGCCACCAGGTTTGGTTCGCTTGGTTCGCTTGTTTCGCTTGTTTCGCAAAAGCATTGAGCAGCCGCGCACGACGGCTACCAGCGGCTTGTAGTGAATCCGCGAAAAAATTAAATCGCATAACCGTCAGGTCGCGCGATCGGCAAAAAACAAGTCAATGGCAAGAGGGTGCGCATGAAATCCTGTGTGAGGTGCAAATTGAAAAATGGGCACGATCCGTTGCCTGTGTAGTTCCCGTGAAAAAATAAGCCCACATGATAAAACCTGTGCCGTGACCGAATCCGGCAATTGCATAATTTCTTGCACTGGCACGCAGTTGCGGAATCTCGTGCACTAGAATGACACCCGTCCGATGACTCGCCTTCCCCGACCACCCCTCACTTCACGCCTGAATTCCCCAAGCCACCCGAATGCTCTTCAATTCGCTGCATTTTCTCGTGTTCATCCTCATCGTTCTGTGCGCGACCTGCTGGTTGCCGCGATACGGACGCGCCTGGAAAATATCCGTAATCGCGGCCAGCTGCTATTTCTACGGACAATGGAGCTATTTGTACCTGGGTCTAATTTTCTTCACGGCCGCCGTCGATTTTACTATTGCGCAACGGCTGGGATCGTCAATGCGGCCCGCCCGCCTCCTGACTATTTCAATTATCGCCAACCTGGGTGTGCTGGCGTTTTTCAAGTACACCAATTTCATTATCCAGAGTGCCAATGGCTTCGCCGACGCTACCGGTGCGGCATTGCACATTACGCCGCTCGACATCGTGCTGCCGGTGGGTATTTCGTTCTACACCTTCCAGAATATGAGCTATACGATCGATGTGTATCGCGGACAACTGGCGGCGCGTAAATCAATACTGGACTACGCAACTTTTTCAACTTTTTTTCCGCAATTGCTGGCGGGCCCGATCGTGCGCGCGTCGGAATTCTTCGGGCAGCTGGATAAACCGAATCCCATCGTATGGCGCGACCTCCAATACGGTCTGGTGCTGATTGCGGCGGGCTACGTAAAGAAAGTCGTACTCGCTGACAACCTTGCGGTTCCCGTGGAAACCGTTTTTTCAGCGCCACTGAATGCGAGCTCGTGGGATGCCCTGCTCGCCACTTATGCGTTCGCCTTCCAGATTTATTTCGATTTCTCCGGTTACACCGATATTGCCATCGGCCTCGCGCTGCTGTTTGGTTTCAAATTCCCGAAGAACTTCGACTATCCGTACATCGCCGCGTCATTCCAGGAATTCTGGCGGCGCTGGCATATGACACTATCGCGATGGCTGCGCGATTACCTCTACATCTCGCTGGGCGGAAACCGTCACGGCCTTTCGTGCACGATGGCCAACTTGATGACAACCATGTTGCTTGGCGGCCTGTGGCATGGCGCAAGCTGGAATTTTGTCGTGTGGGGTGGATTGCATGGCGGCTACCTTGCAGTCGAACGTCTTTGGCTGTCCCGCGCCCGCTGGTGGCAAAGCAATCACGCTGCGCTTCGCTTAATTCGCGCGCTGCTCGTCTTTCACTGTATTTGTTTTGCCTGGATCTTCTTCCGCGCGCCGGATTTCAAGTCGAGCTGGATCATCATCGGCAAAATTGCCGGGGTCTTTTCTGCGCCGCCAGATTTTGGCGGGCACGCCTTCCTCGCGGCCTGCATCTTTCTTCTCGCGCTAATGCACTACACGATGGCGCGACTGAAGCTCAAGGAAAAATTGGCCGATGCGGGTGCGCTGCTGTTCGGCCTGTACGTTGCCACCATGATCGTTGCCCTGATCTGGTTCACGCCGGCTAAAACCGTGCCCTTCCTCTACTTCCAATTCTAGGTCGCGATTGCACATGACTCCCTTCGCCTTCCTGCGCCTTTTTGTGCCCCGGCTTGCCGTTGTCGTGGGCGCGCTTGCGCTGCTTGAGTGGGCATTCAGGCTTGGCGTGTGGGAGCCGCTGGTACGGCCGGAAAGCAATGCCGGCCAATCAGTGCAACTCAAGATGGCCGTCAACGCGCTCGGCGCGGATAAACTGGATTTCATCACGCTGGGCGATTCGCGGGCGGTCTACGGCATCGAACACCAGCGCGTCGCCGATGCGGCAACAAGCGCCGGATTCAGGCACGTCAATCTTTCGCTCGCCGGCACTCACTGGCTGACCATTGATGCACTGCTCGAGTGGATTACCGTACGTAACAGGAATCTGAAAGGCGTACTCATTGCCACCAACGTCAACAGCTTTACCTTCGAAGGCAACGGCAGCTATGAGCTCGCCATGGCGGCCCCGTTCATGGCGTCATGGAATAGTGAACGCATGAACCGGAGTGTCGCTTTCAACCGCGCGGATGTTTCCACGTACGGGGTGTACTCCGCATTGTTCCTGGCGCGTGAAGACGTACAGGACCTGATTACGCATCCGCGCGCCCGCCTTCGCGAAATTCGCGCCTACGCAGGGCGCGGTTCGGCACCCTTGACGTTCTCGGTCAAGGTGGCGGGCGACTCTTGCGCCATTGCACACTCGTCAATGGCAGAGTGCGCGGCCGCCACGCCCGCCACTGACACGGAACGGTCGATAGTCAGCCAGTGCAAGTCGGAATTGCCGGCTTCGACGCAGCGGGCGGACTGGCGTAAATGGACCACACCCGGCGCCATGCCACATTTGGAGCAACTCGCGTTGTCCCGGCAGGCAGAACTCAGGGCCATGCCGCTGCCAAAGCCGTTGCTGGTCGTGCTCATGCCGGTTCCTGCGTTGCGCCGCGATGAACTGACACCGCAGGGTCTTGAGGAATTTACCAAGGCGGCATTGAAACCGCTGGTGGATGACGGCACCATCGTCCTCTACGACTTTACGCATTTCTTCGACAAGACACCGGGCGGCGAGTGTGTGGCGTTCTGGGACTTGTATCACCAGAACACAGTGGGCCAGGCCAGGCTGACAGACGCGCTGCTCCCCACTGTGCAGCACGAACTTTACAATCGCGCCGGCAAGGCTGGAACTCCTCCGGCCGCCCGCTAGCGGCGGGCAATGACGTAGCCAGTGACGCCAGGTGGCACGTCAGGCAACGTGCCTGACCGATTCGGCAGGACCGCGACCGAGCGAAAAATTGCATTTTCCCGGTACGCCGTTTTTCAACACGGCAAACATATGCGTCGGCGTGATGTTGCCGGCGGCCAGTTCTGCGACGTCGCGTGCATGAATGCGGTCAATAAAATCCCGATCCCATGCATTCGCCTCATCCAGGTGGTGGCCGAAACTGCGATCGACGAAGGGATCAATGACGTTGCCGAAAGCGTAGAAAAACTCAAACTCGAAGTGGGCCAGCAATTGCGGCAACACATCCTGCGAACGAATTCCCTCGAATCCCTCGACGGAGCAATCCCAGTCGAGGAACTGCGTCTCCTGGCGCCCCATCTGCAGGTTGTATCGTTTTTCAATGGGCAATTCGGCCCAGAACGCCTCGACGATTGCGCGCGCTTCCGGCCAGCGCAGGTGACCATTGCGGCCAATCATGTCCGAGGTGATGAACACACCGCCTTCGTTCAATGCGCCGGCGATGGCGGCGAACAGGTTTTCCAGTGCAACCACGTGGTGCAGCGACTGGTTCGCAATCACTGCATCGTAGCGGCCCCCGGCGCGCCAACTGTTGAAGTCACCCCGCACAAAGCGAATCCGTTCGGCAACGCCCTTCTCGCGCGCCAATGCCTCGCCGCGCGCCAGCATGGTGGCATTGATGTCCAGGCATTCGATCGTGAAATTCCGGTATCCGCGTTCCTGCAGAATCACGGCCAGGCCAACTTCGGTGTCGCAATTGCCCGCGCCGATACTGATGAAGCGGCGTGACCCATTTACGTCGCCGCCAAATGTTTTTTCGAGGTACAGCGCAAAAAATAAATCCGGGTTGGCGAATCCGCATGACACGATGTCCGGCAACAAATACTTGTTCGACCAGTAATGAAAAATCGCCGGCAGGTTGTGCACGTTTTCGCACACCGCGAAGTGCGCTTGTTCGTTGCGGAGTTTTTCGCCGTATGCGAGTGCGTCCGGCGTTGGCCCAGCCGCGGATGCGTGAGTTGCCGCTGCTACGGCGGGTGGCGGCGGGTTGTCCATACCCAACAGGCGCTTGATGATGGGCGTCATGCCCAGCCGCCGTGATATTTTTTTCAGCAGCAGGATCAACGCATTCTCCGAACAAGAATCAGGACATATTGAAAGCCGAAGTCAAGCACTGGAGCGGCTCGCAGCCGTTTTTTGGCTGGACAAGCTCGCCAATCCTTGAGTTTCATCGTCGAATTCACGTTATTTCTTCAACAGCGACTCTAGCGCGCGCCTGGCCGTTTTTCGCGAAAACCACGTTTCGATATTGGCCAATCCGCCGGCGCGCAAGTGGTTCCACAGGGCTTCGTCCGTATGCAGGCGAATCACCGCATCGGCAAATGCTTCCGCGTCATCCGCGACCAGCACGTTCTCCTCATCGGTCAGGTTCATGCCCTCAACGGAGATGGACGTTGCGACCACCGGCACACCGTATTGCATGGCGATATTGACTTTGCCTTTCACTCCCGCGCCGAAGCGAAGCGGCGCAATCGACAACCGCGCGGATTGGTAGTACGGCGAAACATCCTCGATGAATCCGGCCACGATAAAGTCCTCGGCCGCGTAATGCTGCAGCCACGCCGGCGCATTGCTGCCGATAACGGTCGTCACCATGCCGGGATGTTTCTCGCGAAGGATGGGCAGTACGTGCTCGACGTACCAGGTGACGGCATCGAGATTGGGTGGATGCCGGAAACCACCGATGAAGACGATGCCGCTGCGCTCGGAAAACGGCATCGGCCCGGGCGTCGGCTCATGGATTGTTGCGATGATCTGCACGTCCGCGCGCGGCGCGAGTTCACGCAAAAGATCGCGCTCCATCGTGCTCACGACCAGTGTCGTGTCGGCTGTTTCGATCAGGCCGAGTTCACTGTCGCGTGTCTTGCGCGCGGCAATGCGCATCTCGTTGTCGTTGGTTACTTCAGCCTGGCGTTCGATGCGCAGGAAATGCAGGTCGACCGTGTCGAAAATCACGCGGGCATTCGGTGCGAATCGCTTGGTCGTTTCCATGACTTCGCTCGCCACCGTCTCGCGCGACAGCATGATGACCGGGTATTCGCCGCCATGCTGCTCAAGGTATTGCGTGACTGAGGTTACGTAGGGGTGATGCAGCACTTCGACGCCGATGGCCTGGATGCCGGCGACATAGGGCTGGCGATATTCGAGGTTCGCCGCAATGAAGGTCACGCGATACCCCAAACCGCGCATCAGTGCCAGCATCTCGAACATGCGCATGGAGCCCGCGTCCTGGTCGGGTGTCAGCATGCATGCATCAACCACCAGGATGCGTTTTCCGGTATAGCGATTCTGCTCCAGGACCGGTTCAACGCCATTGGCGCGATGTCCGGCCAGAACCACTTCCCAGCGCTGCGCAAATGTTTTCTGGTTGATGACCTGGTGCTTCTTGATTCCCTTGGTGAGGTCGGTGCCGGAACTCTGGCCTTCAAAATGCACGACCACCGCGAGCGGTTGGTAAAAGACTCTCTTGCCGGCTTCGCGCACGCGGAACGCGAGATCGGCGTCCTCGTAGTACGCGGGCATGTAGGCGACGTCGAAACCACCCAGTGTGTTCCAGAAATCACGCTTGATCAGCAGGCATGCGCCGGAGCAGTAATCGACCTCGCGCACAAAATTGTATTCGGGCTTTCCCGGATCGTCACCACGCCCGACGTTCCAGGCGGAACCGTCGCGCCAGACAACGCCGCCCGCTTCCTGCAGCGTGCCGTCGGGGTAAATGAGCTTTGCACCGACCATTCCCGTGTCGGGGAAATTGTCGTAGACGGAGACCAGTTTTTTCAGCCAGTCGCCAGTGAGAATCAGGTCGTTATTAAGAATGACGACATATTCGCCGCGCGCCTTCGACGCACCGTGATTGCAGCTCGCCAGGAAACCAAGGTTCCGGGCGTTTCGAATGACATTTATTCCCGAGACTTTACGCAACGCTTCGGCTGCAGGCTCGGGTGAACAGTCATCAATGACCAGCACTTCGATAGCAAGACCCGCGCAAGTTTCGGCGATGCTCTTCAGGCAGGTGAACGTCAGCAGATGCTGCCCGTAAACGGGAATGACAAGCGAAAAAACAGGTGTCGCTGCCGTGTCGATGGACAGCGGCGTGATCGCCGTTTCCAGCCGATAGTTGGTGGCGCCTGCATTGAAGGCGGGCATCCGGGACGGTGGCCGCAATTGCGCGCGCAAATGACCGGGAACCGCACGCAGGCCTTTGCTGCGCAGCACGCCGAACGCTGAACGCAGGGCTCCGGGAGTTCGCAGGACGACTCCCATTAACCCCGACACATTGGTACGCGCGTTGCGCACGCCGGTAATGACGGACCGCAGCGGCGAAGTCATGCGCCAGGTCGTGCTGGAGACGATCGAGTCGTATGTGACCCGGATCACCTCACGCTCGGCTTCGAGGCGGCCCTGCATGGCTGCATATCGAACACGCAGGCTGTCGATTTCACGGTTGAGCGTGTCAATTCTTCGCTGTGCTTCGGGAAGTTCGCGCGCCGCGCGCTCGATCTGCAAATCGGCAATTGCCGTGCGCCGGCGCAATTCAGACAGCGACGGCGCATGGCCGCAATCAACACCCACATCAAACAACTGCTGCAGCGAATACTGTTTTCGCGGACCGCGGATTTTGGCCTGATACCAGATGCGTGGCGCGATATCCGTTATGACCGATGTTGCTGCCGCAGCACCCCGGAAGGGTTGCAGGTACCAATCTGCATACGCGTGTGCACCTTGCGCGGCAGCGGTAAATGATTCTCGCGCCGGCACGACCGCGTCGGCGGGGCGCTTGGCCGCCATCTCAAGCAACGCATCGTTCCACGCCGTTGCCGGTGCGTTCCATGCCAGTGTGCGTGCCCGAGGATTGTTCTCGAGCCGCTCCTTGAAGGCGCCCAGCGCGGAAGCCACCACCGGCAGGCCGAAGCGCAATGCCGTGGTCAACGTGTAGGAAAAACTCTCCGGAATTTGCGAGGGGAACAGGAAGGCATCAGGCTTTTCCAGCGCGATGAGATAGTCCAGGTCGGCTTCGGAATAGGTGCCGCTGATGGACAGCGGCGCACCTGGAAATTGCACCAGCTTGCCGGCCGTATGACCCAGTAACTTGAAGAAAAGCGGAAGTTTTCGGTCGCGTGCGTCGCGGGCGCAGGCGTCGAGCAAATTCAAGCCTTTTTCAGGTGTCAGTCCGCCCAGCACCATGACGGTGTAAGGGCGCATTTTGCCGGCGGCTTCAGGGATGACATCGGGATGCCCACGCACCTGGAAATTGATCGCCGGGAAGTAACCGCGCAATACGCCGGCCAGGTCCTGCGATGGCGCAATCACGCGCTCTGCACTGTCGAGCAACTTTCCCATTCGGGCACGCCATTGCTCGTCGGAGAGTTGCCAGTCGTTTTGCGCGCCGCTCTCATGGGAACTTGCTTCAAGCGCCCCACCAAACCCCAGGTGATAACGCGGCGTGATCGGAAAATAATCGTGCAGCGTGATATCCAGCGGGACACCCAGCATGGTGTGGAGGTCCAGAACGTATTGCGGCAGCCCGTGCACATGGTGCAGGTGGACCCGCGAGATGCCGGCCATGCGCAGGACGTTCAGGAGTTCCGCAGGATCGTTGCGGTCTTCGAAAAATGCCTCGAACTCTTCGCCTTCCCGCATCCAGCGCAGCGACAGGTTTTGTTCGTCGTGCGGTTTGAACAGCAATATTTCCAGCGACGACACGGTGAGCCGGGCCAGGTCCGCGACATGCTTTTCGGTGCCGCCCCCCCAGTTGTGCGCGATGAACAGCACGCGTGGGCGCTGCGACGATGCCAGTCGCGCCAGGTCCACACGGCGACGAAGAGGACGGGCAGGATCAGCTTCCAGATGCCGGGCGATGGTAGCGTTGTACTCGGGATATCGAGCGTCGATGACCGACTGCGCGGTCGCCTTGCCAGCGACGGCATCGCCTGCGAAGGACACTTCGCCCTTGTGATAAACAAACAGGTCCGCACACAACAGATGCGCATAACCCTGCTCGCCGGCTCGCATGCACCAGTCGTTTTCTTCTCCATATCCACGGCCGAATGCTTCGGTATCGAACAAGCCGACGGCATTGATTGCACTGCGCGTCAGCAACATGCAGAAGCCCACGCCGGTCGGGATCTGCACGTGGCGACCGATGTTTACAGACGCAAACACCTGGTCCAGCTCGGCGAGCGGTTTATCCTGTGACAACGCATTCGAGTGTGCGATGCGTGGGTAGCTGCACAGCGTCGCGTTGTTGGAAAAAGGCGTCACGCTGGCCACCTGCGGCAACGATGCCGCGCAACTTGCCATGCGGTCCAGCCAGCCGTCGGTGACGACGGTATCGCTATTGAGCAGCAACACATCGCGGTCAGGGTGCAACTGCATGGCGCGATTGCACGTTGCGACGAAACCCAGGTTGGCCGGATTTGTGACCAGCGTTATGCGCACACTTTTGGCGAGTTTTTCGAGGTAGGCGTGGATCTCGGCCTCGGGACTCGCATCGTTCATCACCACTATTTCCGACGGCTGTGAATTCCGGGCGGCCAGCACACTTTCAAGGCACGCGCGCGTTTCGGCAATGCCGCGATAAACCGGAATGATGATGTCGATTTGGCTCAATGGAAGCGGCTCTGGATCAGAGCGATTGGGGAGGACGCGAGATTATAAGCGACCAGCTCTCTGCCAGCCCGCGCTGAGCAGGCAGGCAGCGTGTGATTTATGAGACCTTCTCCGCGCGTGACGCAAGGTAAATGCCTGCCAGCAACAGGCAGAAGCCGGCGAGTTGCAGCGGCGCAAACGTTTCGTTGAAGATGAGCCAGGCCAGTAACGCCGAACCGATCGGTTCACCCAGGATGACCACTGCGATGAAAGTCGCGGAGACATGTTTAAGTGCCCAATTGAACACGCTGTGCCCCAACAGTTGCGGGCCCAGCGCCAGACCGGCGAGGCAGAGCCACGCGAAATTCGAATATCCCCACATGGCGGCTCCGCCTGCCAGTGCCATGACGACAAGCACCAGCGCGGCAGTTGAATACACGAGCCATATGTACGGCAGTAGTGAAACCGTCTTGCGCAGGCGCCTGCCGATCAACAAATAGCCGCATACGGTGAGCGAACCGGTGATGGCAAGCACGTTGCCCATGGTCGCGTTTTCGGCGCCGGACACAACCGTCAGCTGCGAATCGGAAAAGAAAATGAGGATACTGCCTGCGACCGCCGCGGCAATGCCCAGCGCGAGCCAGCGACCCGGCTTCTCGCGAAACGCGAGCCACGAAATGAGGGCGATCCAGACGGGATTGGTGCTGACCAGGGCAAGGCTGCTTCCGACCGAGGTATAGGCCAGCGAAGAAATCCAGGATGCAAAATGCAGCGCCAGGAATACGCCTGAGAGCGCCCCCAGTAGCCACTGCTCGCGCGACCATTGCCGGATTTCGCCCGCGTGCGTGCCAAGTGTGATTGGCCACAGGATTGCGGCAGCAATCGAAAGCCGCCACGCGGCGATCGCCAGGGATGGCACGCCTTCAGCCTGGGCAAAGCGAATCGCAATCGCAGCACTGGATACCACCAGCACAGCCAGGCCCAAAACGACATAAGGGACGTAAGAACGCGTGGCTTTGGGTGAAGTTTGGGAGTCCAATTTTTACGTGCGCCAATAAAATTTCAACTGAAACAACGCCAATGCTGCCCGGCGGGAAAAGTAACTTTATGTTTTATTCCAATAGTTTACAGCGCATTTCGAATGCAAAGTAAACGTCCCAACTTTCTGCCGGACGTCTTGCATTTCCTAAAAAGTTAATTGATAATGATTCGCATTAGGATTCCACAACGAACCTTCGAAACCACATCATGTACGTTTGCCTCTGCAACGCAGTTACCGAACGAGAAGTACGCCAGGCCGTGGCGCTAGGCGCGGATTCGCTGGGCGATCTGCGCGAAGGCCTGGGTGTTGCATCGTGTTGTGGCAAATGCGCCAGTTGCGCCCGCAAGATCATTCGCGAAGAACGCCGCCAGGGAAACACGATCGCCCTGCAATTCACCGGTCACGGCGACTAATACCATCTGGTGCAAACGAACGCGATTCATTCGCGTTCCTGTTTGAAATTACCTTGTAAATCAAAAAATTGCGCGCTCTTTTCGGCGCGCCTACAATGCACGCCAGTTGCATCCATTCTTCAACGACGCGGAACATGAAGGGCTATAAACATGAAGGGCAATAAACGTGAAGGGCGGTACACATGAAGGGCGATAAGCAGGTCATCCAGCACCTCAACAAGATTCTCTACAACGAACTTACCGCCATCAACCAGTACTTCCTGCATTCGCGGATGTTCAAGAATTGGGGCCTGGACAAGCTCGGTGACTACGAATATCACGAGTCCATCGACGAAATGAAGCATGCGGATCGTTTGATCGAACGCATTCTTTTCCTTGAGGGACTGCCGAATCTTCAGAACCTGGGCAAATTGATGGTGGGTGAAGAAGTCGGCGAGTGCCTCGCCTGTGATCTCAAGCTGGAGATGATCGCTCACCCGGATTTGAAGGTCGCCATCGAGACGTGCGAGCAGGTCAAGGACTATGTTTCGCGCGACCTGTTGAAGGAAATACTTGAGAGCGAGGAAGAACACATCGACTGGCTGGAGACGCAGCTCGAATTGATCAATCGCGTCGGAATCCAGAATTACCAGCAATCGCAAATGAAAGTACGTGACGGGGACTGAGAAGTTTCGACCTCAAAAAAAACCGCCCACGGGCGGTTTTTTTTCGACTTGGCGCGCAGCAGTAGTAGGGGTCGGTACCGCAAACCTGATCAACGTCATCAGCAAGCCACATGAAAAATGCGAAGATAAGTCAGGTATTTTTTCAGGAAAATTTCATGACTCGTTTTACCGCCACGTCTGCGCTTCCGTTTAAAGCCATCGCGATGCTGTCCGTGGCATGGTCATGCGCAAGTTGTGCTCTTGCGATTGCGGCAGAGCCCTACCCTACCAAGCCGATCCGGATCATCCTGGGGTTTCCCCCGGGCGGCGCCACCGACATCCTGTCGCGTGATTTTGCGGCCCGCCTCGGCGACGAACTGAAGCAGCAGGTCGTCATCGAAAACAAGCCAGGCGCCGGCGGCACGATTGGGGCTGACTATGTCGCCAAAGCTGCGCCCGACGGCTATGTCCTGACCATCGGCACATCGAGCAACCATGCAATCGCCGTGAGCCTCTACAAGAAACTGCCTTACGATCCGATCGCGGATTTTGCGCCCATCACCACACTGGCCGTATCTCAAAATATCGTGGTAGTGAACCCGGATGTCCCGACGAAAAACATCAGCGAACTCGTCACCTACGCCAAAGCCAACCCGGGAAAACTCAATTTTGGTTCCAGCGGAAACGGCACGATCTCCCACCTCACCGGCGAAATGTTCAACACGCTGGCTGGTACACAGATCGCACACATTCCCTACAAAGGCAGCGCGTTCGTTTTCCCGGACCTAATGTCGGGACAGATATCGATGATGTTCGACAGCACCATCTCCATTGCGCCATTGGTCAAGTCGGGAAAGGGCCGTGCGCTTGCGGTTACCGGCGCAACACGATCGAAGTTGT
Organism: Betaproteobacteria bacterium; assembly: GCA_040006575.1. Classification (GTDB taxonomy): domain Bacteria; phylum Pseudomonadota; class Gammaproteobacteria; order Burkholderiales; family Usitatibacteraceae; genus UKL13-2. The sequence goes on along the minus strand of JBDTWS010000079.1, from coordinate 713 downwards.
TGCCCGAATTGCCGACGGTCGCCGAGTCGGGCTATCCCGGTATTGTGTCGACCAACTGGTTCGGATTATTTGCGCCGGCAGCGACGCCGAAGGAGATTATCGACAAATTGCATGCAGCCGCCGTGAAGGTATTGTCGAGCCGCGACTTGCAGGAGCGCTTCGCCAACCAGGGTGCGGAAGTGGTGGCAAACCGGCCAGAAGAGATGGCTGTGATGCTGAAGGCTGACGTAAAGAAGTGGGCCGAAGTGGCCAGGAAATCCGGCGCCAAAATCGATTGAAACGAAACAGCAAGCGAGTGGCGCGCACAGCGCTGGGTCGAAATCTGGATGGTGCCCGGAACCGGAATCGAACCGGTACGCCCGTTTTACCGAAGCGACGGATTTTAAGTCCGTTGTGTCTACCTATTTCACCACCCGGGCTGACGCCGAATTATAGATAGGAAATCCGCCAAGCGGCTGGATTCAAGGGCGGATTCTGGGGGAAATACGGGGAGAAATTCTGGAGGCGCGGGCCGGAGTCGAACCGACCTACTCGGATTTGCAATCCGGTGCATAACCGCTTTGCTACCGCGCCAAATTTGCCATCGCACCGCACATCAATACATCACAGTGCAGCGCCGCAAATGAGTCGGGGAAGGTTTTCACCTTCCCCGATGTGTACTGGAGCGGGAAAAGAGTCTCGAACTCTCGACCTCAACCTTGGCAAGGTTGCGC
>JBDTWS010000078.1:0-18183 GCA_040006575.1 Betaproteobacteria bacterium | reverse complement strand
CGGAGGCCGATGTACAGGTGCAGGACGGCCGAGGCAAAAAACAGGACGATTCGATTCATATGGCCATGAAGATGCGCCCAAACCGGCGGAAATCAATGCGCGCGGTGCAAAGATTCATGCGATCACACATGCACGTACGCAAATGAAAAACGGCCCCGCAGGGCCGTTTTGTCTAGCGCAGGACTATTTACTGGCGCGGTTCGCCACGGCTGTTCACCGCGATCGTGTTACCGGGAGGCGCGCTCATCTGTACATGATGCTCGACACCCCGGTAGTTGTAGCCAACATCCCAGTAGGCAGGGGTGGTGCTGGCCACATCGCGGCAACGTTGTACGTTTGCGTCATACGTGACGGAGTCACCACGACCGGCGTTGTTACCGATCAGGCCACCGGCCACGGCGCCGCCGACGGTTGCGGCATCCTTGCCGCGTCCGCCACCGACCTGGTGACCCAGCACGCCGCCGATGATGGCGCCGAGGACGGCACCGCCAACGTTATTGTCACGACGCTGTTCGACTTGCTGGCGTTCCAGCCAGCAACGCTGTTCCGGCGGTCCGACAATAGCGCGCACGGAAGTGACGGGGGCGTCATAGACACGCTCATTGGGACGACGGCGATATTCATACGTCGGTTGCGGCAAGGGTGCCGGCGCTTCGTTGTCGTAACGGGCGCGCTGGCCGACCGGGCGGACAGAGGAAATCCGATCGTTTACACCGAGCCGGCTCAGGGAATCATAGCTGCCACGGCGCAGTACCACGCAGCTGCCGTGGAAATCGGCATCGGTACAGACTTCCCAATTGCCACGATCGACGACGACCGATGAAGCGCGATCGTTGTAGCCGATGCGGGCGAAATTATCGACGCGCTTGGCTGTGGTGAAAGCACGGCCACGAAAGCCTTCGCCTTCATAAAATGTGATTTGCGCGGCGGCCTGTGTTGCCATCAGCACGGTGGCTGCAGCAACTGCGGCTTTTAGTTTCCAGTTCATGTTAAATCCTCCAGAGGTTTATCGCTAAAAAGTAAGAAAGGACAAATGGATGCTTGATCTCGATCCTTTTTATCCCTGAGCACGCTTAACGCGCAAAGCAGAACATGGTTGTCACGGCCGGTTGATTCACATCGCGATTTGTTGCGAGTAACCAGGCCGCTTGAGTTGATTTCACACCTTACGTTTTATCCACGATTGTCATCACCAGCGAGCGCCTACAAGGCTGTAGGATGGATGCGCGTTGGAATGTGGTCATGCGCTGACAAATGCGCAGCCACGAAAAACCGTCCGCGAGTATGACGATGCGTCCAGCGCACATGCTCGAACTATCACGCCAATTAACTTTCCACACGCCGGTGCCGCCCATGCTACTCAAGCCATTTCTTCGCCTGCTGTTGCTTTTCCTTGCGGCCTATTCACAGGCGATCATCGCCCAGGACACAGCCCTCGTCGGGGCTACCGTGATCGACGGCAACGGTGGTGCGGCAATTCCCGATGCGGTGATTATTGTCAGTGGCTCACGCATCAGCGCCATCGGTCCGCGTGCATCGGTACCCATTCCAAACGGCGCTACTGTCGTCGATGCCGCCGGACGCTACATCGTGCCCGGATTCATCGACACCAATGTCCATCTGTCTTTGTATGGCGGCCTGCGCGACCGCTACGAAACGCTGGCCAAATACCATTCACGCCAAAACGAAATCGTGCTCGAGGCAGCACAACTTGAACTGCGCCATGGCGTGACCACCGTGCGTGACAGCTACGGCCTGCTGCTGCCGCTCACGCAGGTACGCGACGCCATCGCGCGTGGCGACGCCACCGGTGCGCGCATTCTCGCCGCGGGCAATATCGTCGGCTGGGGCGGGCCCTATTCAATCTCGTTCAGCCTGGTGCCGCAGAAAGACCTCACGCGCTTCCAGGAAGAAATGAACGACGCTGTATCGCAGGGTGCAGGTGAAGCCCTGGCCGATCTCACGCCGGATGAATTGCGCGCCGCCATCGGAAAATACCTCGACAAGGGCCCTGATTTCCTCAAGTTCGGCGGCACCAGCCATTTCTCGCAGCCCAACTACATCGGTTTTTCACCGGAGGCACAGCGCGTGCTGGTGGAAGAGGCGCACAAGCGTGGACTGGTGGCGGAAACGCACTCGACCACAATCGACGGCTTGAAAATATCGCTGCAGGCCGGTATCGATCTCATCCAGCATCCCGAAGTGTTGTCGCCGCGCGAAATGCCTTCCGAACTCGCCGCACTTATCAAGCAGCGCAATGTGGTGTGCTCCATGCTGGTCAGCACCATCACCGGCGAAGCGTGGCAGAAACACCTGAAGACGCGCGCCGAGGCTGAAAAGAAATTCTTGGAGGCGGACCGCAAGAACCCCTTGCCGCGCACGTTTGTCGAGGAACGCCGCCGCGCCGAAGCGCTCGACACCGATATCGAGACGCGACGCGCCAACGCACAAAAACTGATCAGGGCCGGCTGCCTGGTGACGCCCGGAACCGATAGTTACTGGGCCGCTGCGCCCGAGTTCGCACTGGTGCCGAAACTCGATAACCAGAGTCACGGCATCGGCACGCTGATGGCCATCGAAGGGTTGGTGGAACTGGGCATGACACCAGCACAGGCCATCGTCGCCGGCACCCGCAACGGGGCGATCGCCAGCCGGCGGCTGAAAGACATCGGCACGCTGGAGCGCGGCAAGCTCGCCGACCTGGTCATTCTCGATGCCGATCCGCTGGCCGATATTCGCAACATCCGCAAGGTGCGAGCCGTGATGCAGGGCGGGCGGCTGATGGACCCCACCCGCTTCCCGGAGAAACCGGTGATGTCGAAAAAAGTGGTGTTGCTGGATCCCGATTCCCCGCTGGCCAACCGGCAGGCGCCTGCTCAATTTCGGGTGAAAGTCGAAACCAGCCGTGGCGATATCCTGATGGAATTGAATCGCGACTGGGCACCCCTGGGCGTTGACCGCTTTTACAACCTGGTGAGAAATGGCTACTACGACGGCAACCGTTTCTTCCGCGTCACCAACGACCGCTGGGCGCAGACCGGTATCAATGGCGATCCGGTGATTTCTTCGCTCTGGCGCACGCGCACGATTGCGGATGAACCTCGTCGAGAATCAAACGTGCGCGGCACGGTGGCGTTTGCCTTCGCGGTGCCCAATGGCCGCACGACGCAGATTTTCATCAATACCCGCGACAATCATGAAACCCATGACAAGGAGCCGTTCGTGCCGCTGGGCAAGGTGATCGAAGGCATGACGGTGGTGGACGCACTGTATGCGGAATACGGCGAAACCGCTGGAAGCGGCATACGCGCGGGCAAGCAGGGCCCCTTGTTTGCCGGGGGAAACAATTATCTCGACAAGAATTTCCCACGGCTGGACTGGATTTATCGCGCCACTATCGTCGACATGCCCTGACAGTTTTTTTTGCCGCCAGCCTGCGCGGCACTCCGTCATCCGGCGCGCCGGAAGGTGATATTGATTCGCTGTGCACCCAGCAATTCGTGATTTCCATCCTTCACCGGCTTTACGCCGTGAAAGCGCAGCCGTGACGGCCCGCCCCACACCACCACGTCACCATGCACCAGCGGCACGCGCGTTTGCTTGTCAGTGCGCTCGAGGCCGCCGAACAGGAATGTTGCGGGCAAGCCCAGGGATACCGAGACAATGGGTTGCGTGTAGTCGTTTTCATCCTTGTCCTGATGCAGGTTCAAGCGCGCGCCGGGCTGGTAGCGGTTGATGAGACAGGCCTCGGGCTGGAAATCTTCAAAGCCTGCAGCGGCAGCGGCGTTGCGTGCAAGCGACTTGAAAATACCCGGCATGCCTGGCCAGGGCTTGCCGGATATCGGATCGACCGTTACGTAGCGGTAACCATGGCGATCACTGAACCACCCGCGTGTGCCGCAGTTGGTCATCGCCACCGACATCTTCAGGCTATTCGACCCCGGTGCGACCAGGTGGCGAAACGGCGCTTCCGCGGACACGAGCTTTACCGCTTCAAACAGCGCGGTATCGTTGGGGCGCGCGAAGCCGTGAAGCACGACAGCGCCGGGCGCCAGGGTCAGCACCGAATCGTCGCTATTGTCACCAACGTCGAATAATTCCAGGTTCATTGCAGTTTCCTCATGATGCGTCGTGAAAAATAATACCCATCGTATGGCGCACGCCGGAACGCAGGCGGCTTACGCCATGGCGCATGTTGGCGCGATACACCCCACGCGCGCCCTGCACCGGGCGGTGATGCACCGCAAACACCACCGCGTCGCCCTGCGCCAGCGGCACCACCTCGGCGCGCGACTGCATGCGTGGCCGCTGTTCGGTCAGCACCAATTCCCCACCGGTGAAATCGCGTCCGGGCGACGACAGCAGCACAGCAACCTGCAGTGGAAACACGTGTTCACCGTAAAGGTCCTGGTGCAGGCAATTGAAATCGCCGGCTTCGTATTGCAACATCAGCGGCGTCGGCCGCAACTGGCCGTCGCGATGGCAGCGCGCGATGAAATCGGCGTGCTGCAGCGGATAGCGCACGTCGATATTCATCGCGCTGTTCCAGCGATTCGCGATGGGCTGCAAATGCGGATACAGCGACGAACGCAGCACACGCACGGGATCCGGCAACGGGTAGTCGAAATATTTGTATTCACCACGGCCAAATCCATGCCGGCCCATCACCACGCGGCTGCGGAATATTTTTTCGTTGCTGTAAAGGCCGGCGATTGCGGCGCATTCATCGGCGGAAAGCAGGTTGCCAATGATGGCGGAGCCGTTCAGGTCGAGACCGGCCGTCACTCGCGCCCAATCAAGTTCGACCACGCGCTGCTCAACATCGGGTGGCGTGTAGTCGGCGTTGCGCCGTGTGGGGAGGGCGGCGCTCATTCGCGCGCCTCCTTGTCCAGCAATGCGCGCTTGCGTTCCACGCCCCAGCGATAGCCGGAAAGCCCGCCATCGTTTCGCACCACGCGATGACAGGGAATTGCCACCGCCAGTGCGTTGGCGCCGCACGCCTGTGCGACGGCTCGCACTGATTTGGGAGAGCCGATGCGCATCGCGATGTCGGTGTAACTGGCGGTCTCGCCTGCAGGAATCGCCCGCAGCGCATGCCACACCCGTTGCTGGAACGCGGTGCCTCGCACATCGAGCGGCAGGTCCAGGCCGATACCGGGCGCCTCAACGAATCCCACCACCAGCGCCACCAGCTTCTCGAACCCGGCGTCACCACCGATCAGTTGCGCGCGCGGGAAACGGTCCTGCAGATCGCGCGCCAGCGCGGCGGGATCATCGCCCAGCAGGATCGCGCATACGCCCACGTCACTTTGTGCGACCAGTATCGAACCCAGCGAACATTCGCCGACGGCGAAACGGATTTCCGTATCGGCGCCACCCGCGCGATAGCGGGTCGGCGTCATGCCCAGCAACGCATTGGATTTTTCGTAGAAGCGGCCGTTGGAGTTGTAACCCGCATCGAAAATGGCGTCGGTCACGGAAACACTTTGATCCAGCGTTTGTCGCACGCGCTGCTCGCGATGTGCGTTCGCGTACTGGCGTGGTGTGAGGCCGGTGACCTGCTTGAAGATGCGATGAAAATAAAAAGCGCTCATGCCGACATTTGAGGCGAGTTCCTCAAGGTTCGGCGTTTCTTCGGCGCGTTCGATCAGGCGGCACGCCTCGGTGACTTTTGCGGTGTGCTGTTCCAGCATCGAGCCGGCATTGGGTTTGCAGCGGCGGCAGGCGCGGAATCCTGCAAGTTCGGCTGCTTCTGCGCTGGGATGAAAGGCAACATTTTCTGGCCGCGCATGTTTTGCAGCACAGGACGGCCGGCAATAAACGCCGGTGGTTTTCACCGAATAAAAAAATGTGCCGTCGGCCGACACGTCGCGCGCCACTACCGAGGCCCAACGCGGATCAGTGGTAATGCTGGCGGCCTGTTGTGTTTTTTTCAATGCTGCGTTCATGTGTGCATTCCTTCAACCATGGTGGAAAAAGCGTGGACAATGTGTGTCGCTCCACGATGGCTGGCAATATATTCTCCGCATTTGCGCGCAGCACTCCGCGCCTTGCTTTCAAATTCGCCTATCAGGACGGCGACCAGATTTCAAAGAGCGCGATCACCGATTTCATTAGGCAAACACCAGGCTGCAGGCGGCTTGCAGGCCATAAATGGCTGTGTCGCCGCTCCAGTGCTGGAGTTTGTGCTTCAATTCCAGGCTGGTGGCGTGACATGTCTCCCAGCCAACGCAGGCAGTAACGGTTTTTCCCCCCGCAATCTCGATTCTCCAAATTCCACCGAAGCCATGAGTCTCTATCCCGATTCCCAACTTGAACAACTCGGCATTTCGCGCCTGTCGATCGAAGCGCGCGGCTTGCGCGAACACCAAGAGGCCACCACCGTTGAATGGGTGGAGACCGGTGAGGACGGTCGTGATTACCTGCTGACGCCGGACGCGGCTGTCGCCTGGCGGATGATGAAAACGGCGGCGCAGGCCGATGGCATCGTGCTGTACCTGGGCTCGGCGTATCGCAGCGTGGCGCGGCAGGTGGAAATCATCCGCACCAAGCTCGATGCGGGCATCGCGATCGATGAGATCCTGACGCTGTGCGCACCACCGGGCTATAGCGAGCATCATACCGGCCGCGCCGTCGACATCGCAACTGTCGATTCACCGGCGCTGGAAGTTGAATTCGAAACGACACCGGCGTTCGCCTGGCTGCTGCTGCACGCCGGAGAATTCGGCTTCACACTCTCCTATCCGCGCGGCAACACCGATGGCTATGTGTACGAGCCGTGGCACTGGTGTTTCCAATCATCGTCGCATCAACAAAACCAACTGGCGCCCCAATGAAAGACCTGACACACGGTTCACTCCTGAAACACATCGTCGCCATGGCCGCGCCGATTGCCATCGGCATGCTGCTGCAGACGCTGTATTTCATCGTCGATCTCTATTTCGTGGCGAAGCTGGGTGACGCTGCGGTGGCCGGCGTGAGCAGCGCGGGCAACGTGATGTTTATCGTGATGGCGCTGACGCAGATGGTGGGCGTCGGCACCGTCGCGCTGATGTCGCACGCGGTGGGCCGCAAGGACCAGGCCGACGCCAACCATATCTTCAACCAGTCGGTAGTGTTGTCGATGGCCTGCGCGCTGATCACGCTGGCCGGCGGCTACGGATTTGCCGGCGCGTACATGGATGCCATCGGGCCCGACGCGGCCACGCGCGCGGCCGGCATCACCTACCTTTACTGGTTCACACCCGGCCTTGCCCTGCAGTTCGCCCTGGTGGTGATGGGCTCGGCATTGCGCGGCACCGGCATCGTCAAGCCGGCCATGGCGGTACAGGCATTCACGGTGGTGCTGAACGCGTTGCTGGCGCCGGTGCTTATCGCGGGCTGGGGCACCGGTCATCCGATGGGTGTCGCCGGAGCAGCGCTGGCCAGCACGCTGTCGATTGCGCTGGGGGTGGTGCTGTTGTCTTTTTACTTCCTGCGGCTGGAGCATTACGTCGGCTTCGATGTGTCGCAATGGGCGCCGAAGTGGGCGACGTGGCGGCGCATGCTCAATATCGGTTTGCCGGCCGGTGGTGAATTTGCGCTGTTCGCCATCTTCACCGCCGTGGTGTACTGGATCATCCGCGATTTCGGCGCGGCGGCCCAGGCGGGTTTCGGCATCGGCTCGCGGGTGATGCAGGCCGTGTTCCTGCCGGCGATGGCGATTGCGTTCGCGGCGGCACCCATCGCGGGACAAAATTTCGGCGCAAAGAATGCCGAACGCGTGCGCGGCACCTTTCGCGTGGCCGCCATCACCAGCTGCATTTTCATGGGCGTGCTCACGCTGTTCTGCCAGTGGAAGGGCGATGTGCTGATCCGCTTTTTCACGCACGACGAAGCGGTGGTGCGGGTGGGTGCTGAATTCCTGCATGTGATCTCGTGGAATTTTGTTGCGGTCGGGCTGGTGTTCACTTGCTCCAGCCTGTTCCAGGCATTGGGCAATACCTGGCCCTCGCTGCTGAGCACGGCCACACGCCTTATCGCTTTTGCGGTGCCGGCGATCTGGCTGTCGAAGCAGCCGGGTTTTGAGCTGGTGGATGTATGGCACATCTCGGTGGCGACCACCACGCTGCAGGTGTGCGTGAGCCTCCTGTTCCTGCGTGCGCAAATGAAGAAACGCCTGCAGTGGACCTAGGCGTCACGCCCTGACGCAAGCAGGTATACTTTTTGGCAGGGAGCGTTAAAAAGGAGCATCACCATGTTGCGTTTGCATGGGCTCGTGCGCTTCCCATGGCCGGCCCGCCTTTCACACGTCGTTTATCTGGTTGCGGTGCTGTGCACCTTGCCCGGCACGGCTACTGCCACCGGTGAATCCACCAACGGTTTTCCCAGTTGGCAGGAGCGCGTAATCCACGCCTGGATCAATCGCGCACGCAGCGATCCGCAATTTGAAATGGCCGCTTGCGGTGCGGCCTGCGGCGAGAGCGCGTGTTACACGGCCAAGGCGCCACTTTCGTATTCGCTGCCGCTGAATCGCGCGGCGCGTTTCCATTCCGACGAACAATTGCGCCAAAACTATTTCGCGCATGATTCGGCCTGCACGGTGGTCTCCGATATCAGCAGCAAATATCCCGCCACCTGCGACGGCTCGGCATCATGCGCCTGCGTAGGAGGCGTCAAGGCCTGTTCGCCGACGTGCACGACATTCGGGCCGCGTGTATCGCTGTTCGGCGCCAGCCCCAGCGGCGAAATCATCGCCTCGCCCACCGATCCCAACCAGGCGTTTTATCTCTGGCTGTTTGAAAATTCGCTCCCTGCGACCTGCGCGTTTTCATCGTCGAACGGCCATCGCTGGCTGATCCTCACCTCGACTGGTGCGGTGGGCGCGGGTGTATCAGGCCCGGCGGTGGGGGATTTCGGTTCCGGCAGTGCGCCCGCGAAAATTCCCTCCGGTTCGCATTACCCACGGCAGGCGGCATCCATCGACATCTGGGCCAACTGGTTCGACACGCTGGCACCCTCGGTCGCACGCGTCAACATCGACGGCGCCTGCACAGCGATGACACTCAAGCGCGGCACCGCGCAGAACGGCGCGTTTTCGGCCACGCTCACCGGATTGGCTTCCGGCTGTCATCGTTATTATTTTGAGTACAAGGATGCATTGGGTGCGGCGGTGACTTATCCCACCACTGGTTCGCTCGGCATCGGACCGGCGGCGAGTTGTCCGGACTGGGATGTTGCGCGCGCCGTGACATGCGATTTGTTCACGCTGGCCGTGACCAAAACCGGGACGGGCAGTGGCACCGTGACGTCGGCGCCCACCGGCATCAGCTGCGGCGCGGATTGCAGCGAGCCTTATATTGCGGGCACCATCGTCACGCTCACGGCAGCGCCGCTGGCAGGTTCGCTTTTCACCGGCTGGTCGGGCGGTGGTTGCAGCGGCACAACGCCCTGCGTCGTTACGATCAATGCAGATACGACGATAACTGCAAACTTTTTTGCGCTGACCGTTCCCGGTGCGCCGACACTGCTCTCTGCCACGCCCGGCAATGGCCAGGCAACACTCACCTTCAGCGCGCCCTCGCAGAATGGTGGCACACCGGTGATCACCTACGCCGCCCTCTGCGACGGCACACCCGATGTCACCGGCAATACGCCGACCTCTCCCGTCACATTGACCGGCATGACCAACGGGCAGTCCTACCTGTGCAGCGTGAGCGCCACCAACGCCATCGGCACCGGTGCGAGCGCAGGTCACATCTGGGTGACGCCGTCGACTGGTACGCCGCTCTCGCTGGTCGCCGTTAAATCGCGAAAACTGCACGGTGCACCGCCGCCGTTCGATTTACCCGTGAGCCTCGGCGTGGACGCGACCGGCGCAGTCAGTGTCGAACCGCGCTTCATCGGCACGGCGCACACGCTTGCATTCCAGTTCAACGCCGCGATTTTTTCTACCGGCACCGTTACTGCGACGGATACGATTTCCGGGTCTATTGCCGGTGTGACTGTAGTCGCCTCCGGCAATGATGTCGTCGTCACCCTGCCGTCGCTGCCCGATGCGCGGCGCGTCACCATCACACTTACAAATGTCAACGGCGCAAACGTCAACGCCACCGCAGCAATTGGTTTCCTGATCGGTGACGTGAACAGCACCGGCGCCGTCAACGCGGCCGACATCAGCGGCATCAAATCGCGATTGACCCAAAGTGTGGGCGCGGGAAATTTTCGCTTTGACCTGAATGCGTCGGGTACGGTCGACAGCACTGACGCGCAGTCGGCCAAGACGCGCTCGGGACGGGTGCTGCCATGATGAACAAACTATTATCCGGCTGCACGGTAGTTGCCCTGTTGCTGATCGTCGTACCCGCCGCCGCGCAGACCCACACCGAAACCGTCACGGTCGACGCCAACGCCAACCGCCGCGCCATCGATCCGCGCATTTACGGCGTCGCCTTCGCCGACACCGCCGCACAGCTGACGGAACTCAACACGCCGCTGCACCGCTCCGGTGGCAACAACACCACGCGCTATAACTGGCTGCAGAACGCAGCCAACCATGACTTCGATTATTTTTTCGAGAGCATTTCCGATGGCACCAGTACGGCGGGTGAAAGTGCGGACACCTTCGTGCAAAACAGCAAGACCGCACTCGCGCAGCCGATGCTGACGATCTCGATGATCGGCTGGGTAGCGAAGCTGGGCGCCAATCGCAGCATCCTGCCCAGTTTTTCGGTGGCCAAGTACGGCGCGCAGTGCAGCGTCGATCCCTACCTGCACGATGCCGGCGACGGCAAGAAACCGAGCTGCTCTACGCTGGTCACCGGCAATGATCCCAACGACGCCAACGTACCGTCTGACGCGAATTTCCAGAAGGCGTGGGTGCAGCACCTCGTAACCAAGTGGGGCAATGCGGCGGCCGGCGGCGTGAAATATTACATCCTCGATAACGAGCACAGCATCTGGTTCAGCACGCATCGCGATGTGCATCCTGAAGGTCCGCACCACACGGAAATTCGCGACAAGATGATCGAGTACGGCACGATGATCAAGTCAGTCGATGCGGGCGCCATCGTGATGGGCCCGGAGGAATACGGATGGACCGGTTACATCTTTTCCGGCTACGACCAGCAGTGGAGCGCCATCAACGGCTACAACAATATTCCCGACCGCACGGCCATGGGCAACATCGATTACATGCCGTGGCTGCTGGCCCAATTAAAGCTGAGCTACACCGCGACCGGTGTGAAGCCGATCGATGTGTTCAGCCTGCATTACTATCCGCAGCAAAATGAATTCAGTAACACCGTGGACACCGCCACGCAACTGCTGCGCAACCGGTCGACGCGTTCGCTGTGGGATCCCAACTACGTCGACACCTCGTACATCGGCGACAAGGTGAAGCTGATTCCGCGCATGCGCAACTGGGTCAACACCAATTACATTTCCGGCACACCCATCGCCATTACCGAATACAACTGGGGCGCCGAGAACCACATCAACGGCGCCACCACGCAGGCGGACATCTACGGCATCTTCGGACGCGAAGGCCTCGACATTGCCACGCGCTGGACCACACCGGCATCGAACACGCCGACGTTCAAGGCCATGAAGATGTACCGCAATTACGACGACGCCAAATCGACTTTCGGCGACACCAGCGTATCGGCCGCAGTCGCAAATGCGGACAATCTCTCGGCGTTCTCCGCGCTGCGCACCAGCGACGGCGCGCTGACGACGATGGTGATCAGCAAATACCTGACCGGCGCCACCAACCTCACGTTGGCCTTGAACAATTTCGTCGGTACGGGTGTGGCGCAGGTGTACCAGCTCACCAGCGCCAACGCGATTACACGGCTTGCGGACGTGAGCTACGCAGGCACACTCGCCGTCAGCGTGCCGGCCCAGAGCATCACGCTGTTCGTGATGGCACCTGCACCTTCGGGCCTGGCGGTTAATTACGCCTATTCACGGCGCGTGCATGGCGCGCTGGGGCCGTTTGATCTTCAACTGAATCGTGCTGCCGCGATTGGCGGCGCAGTGACGGTGGAGCCGCGCGTGCTGGGCAACACCCACACCATCGTGTTCGCGATGAACACAACGGTGATTTCGACGGGTGCAGTGACCGCAACTGACGCCGCGTCAAACCCCATCGGCGCACCGACCGTGGCCTTCCTGAACAATGAAGTACGTGTGACCTTGACCGGCCTCGCCGACAACCAGCGCGTGAAGGTCAAGGTGGCCAACATCAACAACCTCGGCGTGGACGCGGAAGTGTCGCTCGGTTTCCTGGTGGGCGATATGAACAGCACGCGCGCCGTCAATGCGTCGGATATCAGCGCAACCAAAGTGCACCGGAACGAAGCCGCGAGTGCCGGCAATTTTCGCTTCGACGTGGACGCCTCGGGCCTGGTGGACCAGGCTGACGTGACGGCGGTGAAGCTGAAATCCGGACGCGGATTGCAGTAGGAAACAATTCTGCTCCGCCTGCGAAAATGCGACCGGATCGCCATTCGGCGCGGGTTTCCAGCCATCTGCTTACATCGCCGCGACGTGCACAGCTCCAGCCCGCCTGCGTGAATCAGCACTCGCCGGCCGGTGACCTATAATCGTTGCGCCGTGCTACCGCGACGCGACACATTGCGACAGCATTAAGTGGGCAGTGGGCAAAGCCAGTGCCGGGAATCGAAACCCGTGCAGCCGCCCACGCCAGTGATTTTTTATGGATAAAACATGCGGAGAGAATTCATGTCCTTGCGGATTGCATTGTCATTCACGATGGTATCGGCCTTTGCCGCCACCGCTGCAATAGCGGCCACGGCGGTGGCGCTGGCTACAACGCCAGCCAAAACTGCGGCACCTCTTGCTGCACCGGCGGCATCTGTTGCACCCACTACCGCTACAAAATCCGGCTACGACCAACCGCCCAAGTACATCCTCGACGTGATGCGCGCACCCTCGCCGCCTAACCCCAGCGTGAACCCGACCAAGGACACCCTGCTGCTGGTCAGCGTGCAGGACTATCCACCGATGTCGCGCGTCGCCACCCCGTTCCTGAAACTGGCGGGGGCGCGCATCGAGCCCGCCAATCACAGCAAGCACGACACCCCCGGCGGCTACGGCATCGCACCCTGCGGACGCGATTACGAACTGGTGCGCATCGCCGACGGCGCACGCACCCCCGTGCAGTTGCCGGCGGGTGCCTGTCCCGAGCGTCCCTCCTGGTCGGCGGACGGCAAGCGCTTCGCGTTCGCCAACGTCACCGCCAGTTCAGTAGAACTCTGGATCGGCGACACAAAAACCGGCAAGACCGGCAAAGTCCCCGGCGTCGCGCTGAACCCGATGTTCGGTGAGGAAATGCAGTGGATGCCAGACCAGAAATCGCTGCTGGTCAAACTCGTGCCGAAAAATCTCGGTGCGGCACCGGCGAAAGACGTCGGCCCCACCGGCCCCAGCATCCAGGAAACCGGCGGCCAGAAGGGCCAGAGCAGCACCTATGAAAATCGCGACACGCTGAACAACACGCACGATGAAGACGTGTTCGACTACTACGCCGTTTCGCAACTGGCGCTGGTCGATGCCTCGAGCATGGCGATCACCACGCTGGGCAAACCGGCCAATTACGATTCACTCGATCCCGCGCCCGATGGCCGCAATGTGCTGGTGTCGATCATTCACAAACCGTATTCGTACGTCACCACCTACGATCGCTTCCCGAAAGAAATCCAGGTCTGGAACGTGTCGGACCGCGCAAAAATTTCCACGCACACCATCGCCTCGCTGCCGCTGGCGGACCGTGTGCCGATCCATGGCGTGCCGGTGGGACCGCGCAGTTTCAACTGGCGCCAGACCGAGCCGGCAACGCTGGTGTGGGCCGAAGCATTGGATGGTGGCGACTGGAATGTAAAGGTGCCGCAACGCGACAAATTGATGATGCAGAAAGCGCCGTTCACCAAGCCCGCCGCCGAACTGTTGCGCACCGAACAACGCTTCGCCGGCATCACCTGGGCGGAGAAAGCCAATCTCACGATTTTGACCGAATACGACAACAACCGCCACTGGGTCAAGTCGTTCATCATCGATGTCGACTCACCGCAAACCAGGCCACGCCTGCTGTGGGATCTTTCCACCGACGAAAAATACGGCAACCCCGGCTCACCGGTGAGGAAACAATTGCCCAATGGTGCTGTGGTGCTGCGCCAGGAAGGCGATGCCATTTTCATGGCAGGCACGGGCGCCTCCCCTGAAGGCGATCGTCCCTTCCTCGACAAGCTCGATCTCGTTACGCTGAAATCGGAACGGCTGTTCCGCAGCGACAAAGCCTCGTTCGAGCGCTTCCTTTCCTTCACCGGGCCGGACTCGAAAAAATTCCTGACCTGGCACCAGTCGGCGATGGATCCACCGAACGCGTACACGCGCACGCTCGGTGCAGCAACGACGGCTGCGACCGGTGAAGCCGTCGTCACATCGACGCGCACCGCACTTACGCACCTCGCGGACCCCGCGCCCGCCGTGCGCGCCATCAAGAAGCGCCTGGTTAAGTACAAACGCGATGACGGCCTGGATCTTTCCTTCACGCTGTACACGCCGCCCGATTACAAGGAAGGCACGAGGGTCCCGACCATCCTGTACGCGTATCCGCTCGACTATGCCGACGCATCCAAAGCCGGACAGGTCACGGGTTCGCAAGCCACCTTCACGCGCCTGCGCCAATATCGCCTGCTGCTGCTGGCGGGCTACGCGATCATCGACAACGCCGCGTTCCCGATTGTCGGCGATCCCAAGAAAGCCTATGACACGTATACCCCGCAGCTGGTGGCCGATGCCAAGGCCGCCGTCGATGAAGCGGTGCGTCTTGGTGTGGCCGATCCCGATCGCATCGGCGTAACGGGACATAGTCACGGTGCACTGATGACGGTGAACCTGCTCACGCATTCCGACCTGTTCCGCGCCGGTGTTGCCACCAGCGGCTCATACAACAAGACGCTGACACCGTTCGGTTTCCAGAGCGAGCGCCGCTCGGTGTGGGAAGCGCCGGATGTTTACCAGAAAGTGTCGCCGTTCTTTTATGCCGACAAGATCAAGACACCTGTGCTCATCATGCACGGCGCCGACGATGCGAATCCCGGCACCACACCGCTGCAGGCGAGCAAGTTGTACGAAGCCATTCGCGGCAATGGCGGCACGACGCGGCTGGTGATGTTGCCGCATGAGCCGCACTGGTACACGGCGGCGGAATCGAACGAGCAGATGGTTTATGAAATGCTGCGCTGGTTCGACAAGTATGTGAAGAATGCGCCGGCCAGGGTGGCCAATGCGACCAGCGCGGCCAATGCGGCCACAACGGCCACAGCGACCGCCAGCAAGTAGCAGGTTGCGGTAGCCCCCCGCGTAATTTCAGAAGTAAAAAAGCCGTGAGCCGCAAATGCGGCTCACGGCTTTTTCACGAATGCCGAGCGGGTTTTATTTAGCTAATCTCTTAAACACTCAAGCGCTGGTGCGGTTATCCAGCCAGAAATGGCCGGGGAACCGCCCCCATGCTGGACTCTACTGCCTGGAAACTTCCTGTAACCTCATTCCCGTTCGTGGTGACCCTTCGACGAGCTCAGGACTGAAGGCGTGTCGAACCATGAATGGGCTTTGGTTCATCAATAGCTTCGGTGGCAGTGCTTCGACAGAGCCTGTCCTGAGCTTGTCGAAGGGCTCAGCACGAACGGGTTTTTAGAAGCTACTTGATTTTGGCCGCTTCCGTTTCCATCTGCGCGACCAGCTCACCCATCTGGTCCACCACCGCCTGAACCGTTTCGCGCTTCGACAAATCGACACCGGCTTTCTGCAACTGCTTCATCGGCTGGTCGTTGCCGCCGCTCTTCAACAGCGTGAGGTAACGATCGGTCGCCGCCTTGCGCGATGCGGCATCCCCGGTCGTCATGTCCTTCACCAATTTGGCGGAGGACGCGAAACAGGTCGCGTACTGGAACACGTAATACGGCGAATTGTAGAAATGCGGAATGCGTGCCCAGGTGTATTTGTAGAGATCATCCACGGTGATCGCGTCGCCGTAATAATCCTTGATCAGCTTCAGGTAAATGTTGTTCAGCACTTCGGCCGTCACCGGCTGGCCCTGCTCGACCAGCTTGTGCGCCTGCAATTCAAAATCGGCAAACAGCACCTGGGTGTAGAACGTCTGCACAATCGAATCGACCGCGTGCTGCAGCAACAGGAAACGTTCCTTCGGATCGGTGGTGGTTTCGAGCAGCTTGTTCAGCAGGAAGCGCTCGTTGGTGGTGGATGCCACTTCGGCGACGAAGATGGTGTAGTCGGCAGTGACGAACGGCTGCGTGGCGAACGCCAGGTTGGTGTGCATCGCGTGGCCACCTTCATGCGCCAGCGTGAACAGCGCATCCTGCGTGTCGTTGTGGTTCAGCAACATGTACGGACCGGCGCCATAGATGCCGCTCACGTACGCACCGCTGCGCTTGCCTTCGTTTTCATACACGTCGACCTGCTTGCCGCTCATGAATTTCTTGTAGCGGCTCACATAGTCCTCGCCCAGCGGCGCCACGGAGGCCAGCACCAGGTCGCGCGAATCTTCGAACGTGTACACCGTGTCGCTCTTGTACAGCGCGATGGTGCCGTCGTACAAATGATAGGTGTCGAGGCCGAGGATTTTCTTGCGCAGTTTCAGGTAGCGCTGCAGCGGCGCGGTGCCGTGCCGCACGGCATCGACCAGTGTCGTCACGACTGACGGCGGAATGGCGTTGCCGTCGAGTGCGGAATCGAGTGTCGTCGGGAAATTGCGCGCCTGTGCAGTGAACCAGCCGCGCTGCATTACGCCGTTGTAAATGGCAGCGTAGGTGTTGGATGTCGCGCCGTAGGTCTTGAGATAGGCTTCAAACGCCTTGCCGCGATCGGCCTGGTTACGATTGGTGCCTAGCACCGCCTGGTATGCGCCGGGGGTGAGCGTGACTTCCTTGCCGTCGGAAAGCGTAACCTTGGGGAACTTGATGTCTGAGGTCGACAGCTCCTGGAATGTCGCGGTCGGCGTGGCGCCGAAGCGCGCGGCGTATGACAGCAGCTTCTCGCCCTTCTCATCCAGCACATGTTTCTGCTGGCGGTAATTTTCCATGATGCTGAATTTGTAAGGCACCAGCGCCGGTGTCTGCGCGATCCATTTTTCCATCGTCGCTTGCGGCACGGTCAGCAGTTCCGGCGTGAACCAGGCGGTCGCGGTGCCGAGCTTGGCGAACGAAGCGGTCACGCGCTGGAATTTTCCGGAGATGTCCTGGTTGCGCGTGTCCACGTCGCGTTGCAAATGCGTGTAGCCGTAGAGCTTGTATTGCAGCTGGCCGATTTCGTCGAAGGCCTTGTACGCTTTCAGCACGGCGGCGGGCCCGTTCTTGAGCGTGCCTTTCATTTTGGCGAAGGCGTCGATCTTGCCGTCGAAATCTTTCATGCCGCCTTCGAAGGCATTCCAGTCGGCGTAGATGGGCGAGAAATCCCAGCGGTATTGGGCGGGGATGTCGGCGCGGTTCATGGTGGTGGGCTTGGGGTTGCCGGCGGCCTGGGCGGTCATGGCGGCATGGGCCACCATGAGTGAAATTGAAATTGCCAAGGTGTGGAGTGAGGAGGATTTATTCATGGGTTTGACCTTGTGAGGGGCGGAAGTTGCCGTGGAGGAGTGTGGATTGGAGTGGCTTGTTGGCCGGGAGATTATTATCGCGCTGGTGGGGTGGGGGAATGTGCCGGAGTGTGGCTGGGGCGGGGTTTTTTATCTATCTGGCGGCACGCTGTTCATGTTTCGCCGTCGTTCCCGCGCAGGCGGGAAAACAGTGGCGTTTGTTGCGGAATCACCGATCGTTCTTTGCTTGTGACGTTCGTTATCGGTCACCGCCGGCTTAAGTTTGTGGCGTCGTTATTTGTTACCGTTCGCCCTGAGGTATCGAAGGGTGGTGATGGGCTGACGATCAGTATCCAGTCGCTACCCTCCAGTCGCTACCCGTCAATACGCACACCGTTTGCCCTGATCCTTCGAGAGCCTCAGGACAGGGTACGCTTCGCGTATCGAAGGGCATGGATGGGCTGACGTTGGTGGACTTATTTTCTTGTTATGCCCTGCGGGGTGGTCGGGGGTAGCCCGACACCTAGTCACTTTTCTTTTGCTTCGCCAAAAGAAAGTAACCAAAGAAAAGGCGACCCCAGAGTCGT
>JBDTWS010000077.1:0-18470 GCA_040006575.1 Betaproteobacteria bacterium | reverse complement strand
AGCGCTTAACGTATTGCCCAATAGGAATCGAATGGCCCAATCCACCGTTGCTCAATTTGCCAAGGAACTGAAGCTCACAGAAGATCTGTTGATCGATCAGTTGAAGGCGGCGGGCGTCAGCACCAAGTCTTCGGAAGACAAGTTGACCGAAGATGACAAGTCACGTCTGCTGACGTACTTACAGGAAGCGCACGGTCACACCGAAGAAAAGAAAAAAATCACGCTGACACGCAAGCAAACCAGCGAGATCAAGAAATCGGATTCAACCGGCAAAGCGCGCACGATCCAGGTTGAAGTACGGAAGAAGCGCACCTTCGTCAAGGTGGACAAGGCAGCCGAGCCGGTGGAAGCCGAAAAGCCGGTGGAAGCGCCGCAGCCCATTCTCAACGAGCTTGAAGTCGCGAAACGGGCCGCCGAAGAAGAGCGCCAATCCGCTTTGCTGGCAAAGCAGGCCGAAGAAAAAGCCAAGGCGCCGCCGAAGCGGAAGACCAAGCGAGCCGGCGAAGAAGCGGAAGCAGAAGTTGCTGAAACCCCACCCGTTACTGAAGCAGACGCTGGGGCCAAGAAGACCGTCGTTCGACGCAAGGCTAAGGGCGATGAAGCGGCCGACGCCGCTGATGGCAAGGCTGAACCGGTAGCTGCGGCCGCACCTGCCGCCGCGGAAGCGCCACAGGAAAACCGTCCGCGTATCGGTGAACGCGTTGTGTTGAAGAAAGACCCTGTCGTCAGCGAAGGAACGCTGCATAAACCCGTTCTCAAGCCGGGCGAAAAGGACGACAAGTCAGACAAGAAAGCCGTCAAGAAGCCGGTCAAGCCCGTTACGTCCTGGAAGGACGAAATGGCAAAGCGCCGTACCATCAAGACACGCGGCGATGCCAGCGGTGGACGCGATGGCTGGCGCGGACGCCGGGGCAAGGATCGTCACGATGACGACGACTCTTCCACCAATTTCCAGGCGCCGACCGAGCCTATCGTTCGTGAAGTGCTCGTTCCCGAAACCATCACCGTGGGCGAACTCGCCCAGAAGATGGCCATCAAGGCTGCCGAAGTCATCAAGACGATGATGAAAATGGGCTCGATGGTGACAATCAACCAGGTAATCGACCAGGAAACCGCGATGATTCTCGTCGAGGAACTCGGGCACGTTGCCAAAGCGGCCAAGGCAGATGATCCCGAGGCGTACCTGACAGAAGGCATTGTCCACACCGAAGCGGACCTCGAAACGCGCCCGCCAGTAGTGACCATCATGGGACACGTTGACCATGGCAAGACATCCTTGCTGGACACCATTCGCCGCACCCGTGTCGCGTCTGGTGAAGCTGGTGGCATCACGCAGCACATTGGTGCGTATCACGTAACAACGCCGAGGGGTGTGATTACTTTCCTTGACACGCCGGGCCACGAAGCGTTTACGGCCATGCGTGCTCGCGGTTCGCAAATTACCGACCTGGTGATCCTGGTTGTTGCGGCTGATGATGGCGTGATGCCGCAGACCAAGGAAGCCATCGCTCACGCGAAGGCGGCAAATGTGCCGATCATTGTCGCGATGAACAAGATGGATAAACCGGAAGCCAATCCCGACCGCGTGAAGCAGGAACTGGTTGCTGAGAATGTTCTTCCTGAAGAGTATGGCGGCGACGTCATGTTTGTGCAGGTTTCCGCCAAGACGGGACTTGGCATCGACAGCCTGCTGGAAGCCATCCTGCTGCAAGCGGAAGTGCTGGAATTGAAGGCCATGAAAAATGCGCCGGCCAAAGGTGTTGTCATTGAAGCTCGCCTCGACAAGGGACGTGGCCCCGTCGCAACGATCCTGGTGCAATCCGGTACGCTGAAAAAAGGCGACATGCTGCTGGCAGGCGCAGTATTCGGTCGCGTTCGCGCGATGCTGGATGAAAACGGCAAGCCCGTCGCCGAAGCAGGCCCGTCGATTCCCGTTGAGGTGCAGGGCCTGACCGATGTGCCGGGTGCCGGCGAAGACATGATGGTGCTCAACGACGAGCGCAAGGCGCGCGAAATTGCGTTGTTCCGGCAGGGCAAATTCCGCGATGTGAAGCTCGCCAGGCAGCATGCAGCGAAACTTGAAAATGCGTTTGAGCAGATGGGTGAAGGCGCAACGAAATCGCTGGCCATCATCATCAAGGCGGACGTCCAGGGTTCCTATGAAGGCCTGGCACATGCGCTTGCGAAGATGTCGACAGATGAAGTCCGGGTTAACGTGGTACACGCTGCAGTGGGCGCCATTACCGAATCCGACATCAACCTGGCGCTGGCTTCAAAGGCCATCGTAATTGGCTTCAATACTCGCGCTGATGTGGCCGCGCGCAAGCTGGTCGATACGTCCGGGGTTCAGGTTCGCTACTACAACATCATTTATGAAGCAGTCGATGATGTGAAGCTCGCACTGAGCGGAATGCTTTCTCCGGAAATCAAGGAGAGCATTCTCGGCCTGGTCGAAATCCGCACTGTTTTCAAGATTTCAAAGATCGGCGCAGTGGCCGGCTGTTTCGTGCTCGATGGCGTGATCAAACGTGGTTCAAGCATCAGGTTGTTGCGCGACAGCGTGGTTGTTCACACGGGCGAGCTCGACTCACTGAAGCGATTCAAGGACGACGTCAAGGAAGTCAAGGCAGGATTTGAATGCGGGCTTTCGCTGAAGAACTTCGACGATATCAAAGAGGGCGATCAAATCGAAGTCTTTGAGACCGTGGAAGTTGCTCGCAGCCTCGCATAAAAGCGGGTCGCATGGCACAAGAAAAGCGCAATCGTAAAATTGCCGACGCTATCCAGCGCGAGTTGTCTGAATTGATTCGGCTGGACATGCGCGATCCGCGGGTAACCATGGTCACATTGACCGATGTGGAACTTACCCGCGACAACGCGCACGCCAAGGTATTTTTTACCTCGATGGGTACCGAGGCGCAGGTGGAGTCCTGCCAGCATGGTTTGCAAAGTGCCGCAGGATTCCTCAGGTCTCAACTCGCCGGCCGCCTGACGATCCGGACCGTTCCGCAATTGCATTTTGAAATCGATACATCGATCGAGCGGGGCGTGCGCCTTTCGCGGTTGATTGATGACGCCGTCGCGGACGACGCAAAACATCCCGAAGAGCCGTGACGGGAACCCGGCGCGCTGTCACCGGCGTGCTGTTGGTGGATAAGCACGAAGGCGTCTCGTCCGGCACGGTGGTGGGTTGGTCGAAGCGCCTTCTCAATGCTGAAAAAGCGGGGCACACCGGCACATTGGACCCATTCGCGACCGGCTTGCTCCCCATCTGCTTCGGCGAGGCCGCCAAATTTTCAAGGTTCATGCTCGAAGCAAACAAGGGCTACCGCGCCACGCTTAAGCTGGGGCAGAAATCCAGCACCGGTGACACCGAAGGTGAGATTGTTGAAACGCGGCCAGTCAAAGTGGACGCGGTGCGCGTCGGTGAAGTGT
Source organism: Betaproteobacteria bacterium (assembly GCA_040006575.1). GTDB lineage: Bacteria > Pseudomonadota > Gammaproteobacteria > Burkholderiales > Usitatibacteraceae > UKL13-2. The sequence goes on along the minus strand of JBDTWS010000077.1, from coordinate 15,035 downwards.
TGGCATCCTTGCTTGGTGCCCAGGAGCAGATTCCCCCAATGCACTCGGCGTTGAAGCGAGACGGGATTCCACTCTACAAGCTGGCCCGGCAGGGCCTGGAAATCGAACGCGCGCCGCGCGGCGTACATATTCATAACCTGACTGTCGTCACATTGAATGTCGATGAGCTCGTTGTCGACACGGTTGTCAGCAAGGGAACCTACATTCGCGTACTGGGCGAGGACATTGGCGAAATGTTGGGTTGCGGTGCGCACTTGACGGCGCTGAGGCGCACGTCGACTGGCGGCTTTGATGTTGGCCAATCAATAACCCTGGAAGCGCTCGAAGCGCTGGCGATGAACGATCGTGAAATGCAGTTGCTGGCACCGGATTCGCTCGCACTTGCCCTTCCCCGTATCGCATTGTCCCCTCTCGACGCAAAATCCCTGCAGAACGGACAAAATCCCGTCGTTCCATTTTCCGGCGGCGTTTCTGCCGAATATCGCGTGTACGACGAAGCGGGCGTATTCATTGGGATTGCGAATCTCACCGTGCGGGAAGACAGCACGGCAAGCTTAATCGCTTCCCGCCTGATGACCCCCGAGTGAATGGGCAAAAAGGCTGCGCCGGAAATGCCGAAACCCATGATTTTCTTGCGTATTTACTGAGGGTAACGCTATAATAGCGGTCTTCGTTCGATGCTCTTTTTGAGTGTGAACCGCAAGTATCTGCGACAAGATACGTGATCCGACAGGAGCAACAAAATGACTACATCCGCAAGAACAGCAACGACCGCAAGCGTCATGGAACAGTACCAGCGCGCCAAGGGCGACTCTGGTTCCCCTGAAGTGCAAGTAGCGCTGCTGACGTCGCGCATCAACGAATTGACCGCCCACTTCAAGATCCACGTGAAAGATCATCACGGTCGACGTGGTCTTCTGCGCATGGTTAGCAAGCGTCGCAGCCTGCTGGACTACCTGAAGCGCACCAAGCTTGAAACCTATCGCTCGCTGATCGACAAACTCGGCCTGCGTAAGTAAGTACCGGAAATATCTGAAAGCCCCACTGAATCCAACTTCAGCGGGGCTTTTTCTTTTTGCAGTTATGAAGAGCGGGCGCAAATGCGCCAAGGCAACAGTTTTGAACGAAGCAGTTATTGAGACTAAAGAGGGAATTCCCAAATGAAAGCTATTAAAAAAACATTTCAGTACGGACGGCACACAGTAACGCTCGAGACCGGTGAGATCGCGCGTCAGGCCGACGGTGCAGTACTGGTCTCCATGGATGAAACGGTTGTGCTTGTCACGTGTGTGGCGCGTACAGAAGTCAAACAGGGCCAGGATTTTTTCCCATTAACCGTGGACTATCAGGAAAAAACATTTGCGGCCGGCAAGATCCCTGGCGGATTCTTCAAACGTGAAGGCCGCCCTTCGGAAAAGGAAATCCTCACGTGCCGCCTGATCGATCGCCCATTGCGCCCGTTGTTCCCCGATGGTTTCTACAACGAAGTGCAGATCATTGCGACCGTGTTGTCGTCAGATCCGGAAATTGACTCCGATATTCCGGCGATGATTGGTGCATCAGCGGCTGTGACGCTGGCGGGTCTGCCATTCGACGGCCCAATCGGCGCAGCGCGAGTTGGTTACGTGAATGGCCAATATGTGCTGAACCCGACAAAAACCGAGCTTGAAGGTGAATCGCAACTCAATCTGGTCGTTGCCGGTACGGAAACCGCCGTGCTCATGGTCGAATCCGAAGCAAGTGAACTTGCAGAAGACGTCATGCTCGGCGCCATCGTATTTGGTCACGACGCGCAGCAGGCTGCGATCAATGCCATCCTGGAATTGGCCGACGAAGCCGGTAAGGATCCCTGGACGTGGACAGCGCCATCGCATCCTGAGTTGCTGGTCAACCGGATCAATGAAATGGCCGCCAACGACATCAACGAGGCTTTCCGCATCAAGTCGAAATCGACTCGCTCGGAAAAGCTCGCGGAAATCAAGAGCCGCGTAGTAACGGCAGTCTGTACAGATGAAGAAGGCGCGCCTGACAAAAATACCGTCGGTTCGCTCCTGTTCAATATTGAAGCCAAGACCGTTCGTGGCCAGATCCTGAATGGTGAACCGCGCATTGACGGTCGCGATACCCGCACCGTTCGCCCGATTTCGATTCGTCCCTCCGTACTGCCGCGCACGCATGGTTCAGTGCTCTTCACCCGGGGTGAAACGCAAGCCATCGTAGTTGCAACGCTTGGCACGCTCAAAGAATCGCAGATCATTGATGCGCTGCAAGGCGAGTATCACGATCGCTACATGTTCCATTACAACTTCCCACCGTACTCGACCGGCGAAACCGGACGGGTTGGCTCACCCAAGCGCCGCGAAATTGGCCATGGCCGCCTGGCGAAGCGCGCGCTGGTAGCGGTGCTGCCCAGCGAAGCGGAATTCGGCTATTCCATGCGCGTCGTTTCGGAAATCACCGAATCGAACGGTTCGTCGTCGATGGCCTCGGTTTGCGGCGGCTGCCTGGCGTTGATGGATGCCGGCGTCCCGATCAAGGCGCACGTCGCAGGCGTTGCCATGGGCCTGATCAAGGAAGGCAATCGCTTCGCCGTGTTGACCGACATCCTGGGCGATGAAGATCATCTTGGCGATATGGACTTCAAGGTTGCCGGCACGGAAAAAGGTATTACCGCGCTGCAAATGGACATCAAGATTACCGGCATCACCAAGGAAATCATGGACGTCGCGCTGAAGCAGGCGAAGGATGGCCGCATGCACATCCTCGGGCTGATGAAGCAGGCAGTTCCCGCACCGCGCGGCGCACTGTCGCAATACGCTCCACAGATCATCAAGATCAAGATCAACCCGGACAAGATTCGCGAAGTCATCGGCAAGGGCGGCAGTGTCATCCAGGCCATCACCAAGGAAACTGGTACACAGATCGATATCGACGACAACGGCAACATCAGCATTGCCTGCGTTTCCGCTGAGGCGGGTGCTGCTGCCAAGAAGCGAATCGAAGATATCGTAATGGATGTGGAAATTGGCAAGACGTACGAAGGACCGGTGTTGCGTCTTCTGGATTTCGGCGCAATTGTTCAGTTGTTACCCGGCAAGGATGGATTGCTGCATATCTCTCAAATCGCCCACGAGCGTGTAAATGCGGTGGCCGATCACCTGAAGGAAGGCCAGATCGTCAAGGTCAAGGTTTTGGAAGCCGACGACAAGGGCCGCGTCCGGTTGAGCATGAAGGCGCTCACCGAGGCGCCGCCGCGTGCTCCACGGGCAGAGGCGGCCCCGGCAGCTGAGGATGCTCCGCAGTCATAGGTAAGCGTAATAACGGCAGCACGAAAAAGGGCGGTTAACACCGTCCTTTTTCTATTGTTCTGTCGATTCAAGTTTACCCGCAGGCGAGTCACGCGTATAATTCGGGACTCGCGTAAACGCCAGTCGGGGTGTAGCGCAGCCCGGTAGCGCGCCTGGTTTGGGACCAGGATGTCGTAGGTTCGAATCCTATCACCCCGACCAAAGTTGTTTTCGCCTGATCCCTTGTCGGTTGACGGTCACTGCTTTTAGCTCGAGTATGCCAGGAACGCGCCCGTAGCTCATCTGGATAGAGCACCGGCCTTCTAAGCCGGGGGTAACAGGTTCGAGTCCTGTCGGGCGTGCCAATCGGCTACATTCCCCGCATTTCCGCTTATTTTTGAAGCAACCAACGCCACTCGTTTGGTCAGTCTTTGGCCTGCGCGCAACATCGCGGGACACATGTGCGCACATGAACGATTTAAAGCGACTGTCCGACATATCCTACGTCGCAACTGCCCCACAATTTCTAGCTCACAGTGCTGGCCGTTAGCGACAGTCGCAACTTCGTCTCCAAGTCGCGCGCCCGCAATACATAATCCGCATAATTCGCGTTCAACGCATTAAAGTACAATTAATCAATTGTATTTGATGGATAAATTTTAGCTCGCGGTTCGGCGGGTACGCGAGCAATGGAAATCAACTTGGCAAAAACAAAAATCGCCATCGTCGGCATGTCATTCAGATTTCCCGGCACCAGTGCGGCGAAGTATTGGCCGGATCTGCTGGATGGACGTGATCTCGTCACCACTGTTGAACCGTCACGCTGGTCCCAGGATGCGTTTTCCCATCCCGGAAAAAATCATGCGGGATCGAGTTACACATTCGCAGCGGGCTCCATCGGCGACATCTCCACCTTTGATGCGGCTTTCTTCGGCATATCGCCGCGTGAGGCCACGCAAATGGATCCGCAGCAGCGGCTTTTGCTTGAAATGAGCTGGGAAGCGCTGGAGAACGGCGGCATCAAGGCCTCGTCACTGAAAGGTACTTCTTCTGGCGTTTTTATCGGTATTTCCAGCGCGGATTACGCCTACCGGTTTGCCGACGACCTGGGTGCCATCGAGTCGAAAGTGGCAACCGGGAACACTGCCAGCATCGCCGCAAATCGCATTTCCTATGTTTACGATTTGCGCGGTCCGAGCATGGCGCTCGACACTGCGTGCTCGTCTTCCCTTGTGGCGTTTCACCAGGCATGCCAGTCAATTCGGTCAGGGGAAAGTTCGCTCGCCATCACGGGCGGCGTCAGCCTGCATTTGCATCCTTACGGTTTCATCGCGTTTTCGAAGGCGTCAATGCTTTCACGTCGCGGCAGGTGCAATGTATTTGATGCTGCAGGCGACGGTTATGTACGATCCGAGGGCGGCGGCATCTTCATCCTCAAAGATTATGATGAAGCCATCGCCGACGGAAATAATATCGTCGCGGTGGTCGCTGGAACAGCGGTCAATAGTGACGGCAAGAAATCAGGATTAACGGTACCAAGCAGCCAGGCCCAAGCTGACCTGTTGACCCATGCGTACGCAAGCGCGGAAGTGGATGTGGGCGAAATCGATTACATCGAAGCGCACGGTACCGGCACAGCGGTCGGCGACCCGATAGAAACGCGCGCGCTTGCCAAGGCGCTGGGAAAATTGCGGCCGCGCGATCGGCCGTTGTTGATAGGCTCGGTCAAAAGCAATCTTGGACATCTGGAGGCGGCGTCAGGTGTTGCCGGTCTTGTAAAGGCCGCGCATTGCGTCCAGCACAGAACCGTACCCGCCACCATCAACATCAATGCACTGAACCCGCATATTCCTTTCGATGAATGGAACATCGAGGTTGCGCGCAAGACAACGGCATTGAAACCCTCCGGACGCCTGATCATTGGCGTCAACTCTTTCGGGTTCGGTGGCGCAAATGCGCATGTGATCCTGGAAAGCGTTCCAGCGACGGTCACCCCCTTAAGGGGACGCAGGCAAAAGTCGCGTGCTGAAACTTCGCTTCCGATCGTTGTGTCTGGAAAAACGCCCGCGGCGCTTAGCGCTGCAGCGGCCGATCTTGCCGTGTTTTTGCGAGAGCATCAGGACACCAGCCTTTACGACATTGCCTGGAACACGTTTTTCAATCGGGACTGGCACGAACACCGCGTGTTGATAAATGCTTCCACCCACCGGGCTTTTGCGCAAGCGCTGGAACATTTTGCGGAAGGAACTGAACCCGAGTTGCCCATTGAGGCAGCGGTCGCCCTCGATGCGCCTGTAAATGTGGCGTTTGTATATTCCGGCAACGGTTCGCAATGGGAAGGAATGGGCAAGCGTTTGCTGGAGGAATCGACCGTTTTCAAAACCGCGGTTCGGGAAGTTGATGCCTTGTTCAAGAAATACGGTGATTTCTCGCTGGAGGACGAACTCGCGGGTAAAAATGGTACGGGCAGGTATGTGCGGACTGAAATCGCGCAACCGGCATTATTTGCATACCAGGTTGGCATAACTGCGATGTTGCGTGCGCAGGGCATGACGCCGACTGCGGTGACTGGACATAGTGTGGGTGAGGTTGCTGCGGCGTGGGCCTGCGGCGCCTTGTCGCTTGAACAGTCAGTGCAGGTAATTTTTCATCGCAGCTGTCAACAGGGCAAAACCCGGGGGCTCGGGCAGATGACGGCCACCGGTGTCGGCGAACAGGAAATGTCGGCGCTGTTGCAGCAGCTGCAACTGGAAAATGCCGTGGCAATTGCCGGCGTCAATAGTGACCGTGGCGTAACACTTGCGGGCAAGCCTGACGAGCTCGCGAAAGTTGAAGCAGAATTTGTGTCCAGGAAAATCGTCTTCAAACGGCTGGATCTGGACTATGCGTTTCACAGTTCTGCAATGGATACGATTGAGTCCGGCATCTATCGTGCGTTCTCCACGCTCGTACCGTCGGCGCACACGCTGCCTTTCGTGTCGACCGTAACCGGCGATGTCCTTCAAGGCGCGCTGCTTGGGGCCTATTATTGGTGGCAGAACATTCGAAATCCGGTGCAATTCTCACGCGCCATTGCAACGCTGCGCCAGTTGGGCACGAGAGTGCTTGTCGAGATCGGGCCACATCCCGTCCTGCGTACGTACCTTCGCGAAAACAGCCAGGACGCTAACGCGCCCGGGCGCGTACTGTCCACCGGCGTGCGCGACGACGATACCGCGCATCGTGTGCTGAAGGCAGTGTCCCAAGCCTTGCTCGCCGGCGTGCCCGTCGACATGACGCACATCTTTCCCGAACCGGCATCGTTTGTGCCCCTGCCAAACTATCCGTGGCAAAAGGAACGGTACTGGCAAGCGGTGACGCCGGAGTCGGCGAATATCCTCAGCCGCGAAAAGGTACATCCGCTATTGGGATATCGACTCCAGCAACAAGAACTCGCCTGGGAAAATCCGGTGGATCTTTTGCTCAATCCGGTTCTGGCGGATCACCGCGTGGGGGAGGCCACGGTCCTGCCCGGCACTGCATTTGCTGAATTGGGACTCGCCGCGGCTCGCCAATGGCAAAAGGAAAAGACTGCACAAGGGGGAAGCGCAACTCCCGATGGCATGGTCGAACTCGAAGAGCTCGAGATCCGCGCACCGCTGCTGCTGGATACAGATCACGCAAAACTGTTGCGAGTCGACATTGATCCTTCGGATGGTGCATTTACGGTGCAGGCGCGCGGGCACTTCACCGAAGAAGCCTGGACGGTGCATGCGACCGGGCGAATCCCACGCGAGCCGCAGACAGTGCTATTCGCCGGCGAGGTCGCAGAGCCCCCTTCACGTCCTTATGATTTTGATGCCGGCCTGCATCGCCACCTCACACTGGCGGTTGGATTGCATTACGGCCCTGCATTCCAGGCTGTAGGCGGAGGCTGGATTGAAAAAGATTCTGTTTGGGCGCATCTGACGACGCCGGTAGCGATTGAAAGTGAAATGCCGCGCAGTTACTTGCACCCCGCGTTGCTCGACTGCGCTTTCCAGCTGATTATTCATGCCGTTCGTGGTCGCATGGAACTGCAAAGCGGGACGGCGTACGTTCCGGTGAAAATTGGCCGACTTATTTTCCAGCCAGGCAAGGGTCGGCCAGTGCTTGCGCGGGCAGATCTCAGTCGATTTTCCCCGCACTCACTGTCTGCGCATTTTTCCCTGTTCGATGAACACGGCCAGGTCGTTGCGTGGCTGAGGGACGTACGATTCAGGAGCATTCGCCTCCAGGCTGACGGCGGCGATCGGCTTCGTTTGTTGAAATATGAAGGTGTTCCCCGGCCCAATCCGCTTGAAACGCCGGCACCGCTACCCGACTTCGCGGCGCATCTGCGCGAAGCCCTTGGTGCATCGTCGCGTCAACTTGCGAAGAGCGGCATGATGCAGCCGTACGCATTGGAGGTCGAACCGCTCCTGGACGTACTGTGCGGCGCCTTTGCGCGCGAAGCAATCAAGCGCGTGGCTGATGACGCCAGCCAGCTTACCGATGCGCGGGTAACGCAGCTTTCGCGTGAGTCACCACAAACGGAAGCGCTACTCAGGCGGCTCACCGGGATGATGGAAGAAGACGAGACACTGGTTCGCCAGGAGTCCGGCTGGCTTTTCCGCCATGCCGAGGAGGCACCGACGCCACACGACATTTGGAATGCGTTGCTTGCGGACCATCCCGGGCACTTCGCCATCTTCCATGCCGTTGGACGGGTGGGAATGAGTCTCCCCGACTTGTTGTGCGGGCGAACCACAGCTGAAAAGTTGCTCCCACAGGAATGTACAGTCGGCCACATGTACGCCCAGGCGCTGGGAATGGCCAGCCGCGCAGCCACGGTTGCGTTGCAATCCTGCATTTCACGTGCACTCACTCGCCTGCCGGAAGGCCAGCGGATGCGTATCCTGGAAGTGGGTCGCGGTGCGCCGGTGTTTGCAGGTGCGCTATCTGCAATTGTGGATTCTGATAATTGCGATTACCTGATCGCGACCACCAGCCGCAAGACCCGGCAGGATTGGGAGATCCGCAGCGAACAGTTTCCCGGCACGCATATTTGCCTGTTCGGTTCAGAGTCCGATGCCCAGGATGAAGCGATGTCGGGCCAGGCGGCCGGTTCATTCCAGTTCGCCATTTTGACCAACGATTTCGAGCGCGATGAAGACGCGCAACTTGCGCTGGAATATGCGTCGCGAATGCTGGCACCCGGCGGCACGCTGATGATGCTGACCGTGCCGTCGTCACGCTGGCTCGATCTGGTTTTTGGTACGACTCCCGGATGGTGGAGCGGATCCGCCGTGGCCAATACGGCGCCTTTCGAACGGACTACCCAACACTGGTCTCGCCGCATCGGGGAATTGGGTTTTGCCAACGAAAGCGTCATTTCCCTGGTCCCGGAAATTGCATCGGGTTCGCATGTCATCCTGGCAATCTCCCCGATGCGTGACGTGCTGTTGTCGTCTGCGCCAGCCCGGTCGCCAGTGTGGCTTGTGCTGTCCGAAGACGGTACCGGGGCGGATGAGATTCACAAGCTTACTCGCGCCATTGAAGCGACTGGTGGGAGAGCGATTACCACTCCGTCCGTTTCGCAAGGTACCGATGTTTCATCGATTGCGGCTGCCCTTGAAGTGGTGCGGCTGGAACACGGTCAGCTCGAAGGGATCGTGTACCTTCCAGGGTCGGCTCACTCAGAAGGCGGCATTGTGCAACAGCAAGTCGCTCGGTGCATGTTTGCCGCGTCCCTGCTGAAGGCCTGTGAAAAAACACACATGGAGACGACGTGCTGGCTGGTAACCCGTGGTGCCGCGACCAGCCTGTTGCCCGCCAGGAAAATGACGCTCGCCGATACGGAAGAAGCGGCATTGCTCGGTTTTGCCAGAACCATGATGAATGAGCCTTCGCCCGTGATCATTCGCGCAGTTGACCTGGAGCGCTCTGGCACCGGTTCCGCATCCGACGCGCAAATTGCGGCGCTGGCTACCGAACTGAAAGCGGCAGACGATGAGCAGGAAGTCGTACTCACACAGTCCGGTGGGCGCTTTGTGCCACGGTTGCGCAGCCAGCCACGAAATCTCTCGCGCAGCAAGAGCGCGCCCCTTTCTACCACGCTGCGACTGGGTTTCCAGTTTCCGGGACAGTTGCGCAATCTGCGTTGGGAAGCCTACCCCCGCGAGTTTCCGCGTGCCGATGAAATCGAGATTGAAGTTGCGGCAACGGGGTTGAATTTCCGCGACGTCATGTACGCGCTGGGCCTGCTGTCCGACGAGGCAGTTGAAAACGGCTTTGCCGGCCCGACACTGGGGCTGGAGTGTTCTGGTGTCGTCATTGCGGTGGGCGCGGAAGTCGAAGGTTTCGGTCTGGGTGACCGTGTCGTTGCCTTCGGCCCATCAAGTTTCAGTAATCACGTGCTCACCAAGGCAATCGCGGTTTCACGAATTCCGCCGGGTATTTCGTTCGAGGCGGCTGCCACCATTCCCGGCACATTCTTCACTGCGTACTACGCCATCAATCATCTCGCGCGATTGCGCGAAGGTGAACGCATCCTGATTCACGGTGCTGCCGGTGGCGTTGGTGTTGCGGCGATCCAGCTGGCAAAATTTTTCGGTGCTGAGATATTTGCTACTGCAGGTTCCGAAGACAAGCGCGATTTCCTGCGCCTCCTCGGCGTCGACCACATTTTTGACTCGCGTTCACTGGCCTTTGCCGACGAGATCCTGGCCGTCACCAATGGTGAGGGTGTCGATGTTGTCCTCAATTCGCTGGCGGGTGAAGCAATCAACCGCAACCTGCGCATTCTCAAACCGTTCGGCCGCTTCCTTGAGCTTGGCAAGCGGGATTTTTATGAGAATACCAAGATAGGTTTGCGTCCTTTCCGCAACAACATTTCGTACTTCGGGATCGATGCCGACCAACTCATGCAGGACCAACCGGCGCTTACGCAAGCCCTGTTCGGCGAAGTCATGGCGCTTTTCGAGTCTGGCATCCTGCATCCTTTGCCCTATCAGTTGTTCGAGGCCGACGATGTCGTGGAAGCATTCCGGTACATGCAGCAAGCACGGCAGATCGGCAAGATCGTTGTCACTTACCAGAACGGAATTAATTCGGTGCACGCGCCGAAGGTAGCGCCATCCCAGCTTCAATTGAAACCTGACGGCACCTATCTTGTTACCGGTGGGTTGGCAGGTTTCGGACTGAGGACCGCACAATGGCTGGTCGAAAAAGGCGCGAAAAACCTCGTGCTCATCAGCCGGCGCGGCGCGGTAGAACCTGAAGCACAGGCTGCGATCATCGAATTCAAGGCGCGCGGCGTGAAAGTCATGGCTTCGGCGGTGGACGTTACGGATGCTGGTGCGATGAAGTCCCTCTTTGCGAAAATGGCTGCATCGATGCCGCCATTGCGCGGGCTGGTTCACGCCGCCGTCGTGATCGAGGACGCCCTGGTCCGCAATACCGATGCCGCCCAAATGCAAAGGGTGTTTGCGCCCAAGATTCTCGGCGCGCAGCATCTTGATGAACTCACGCGCGCAATGCAGCTGGATTTTTTCGTGCTCTATTCATCGGCGACGACGCTGTTCGGCAATCCCGGCCAGGGAAATTACGTGGCGGCCAACACTTATCTCGAAGCGCTCGCGGAAGCGCGCCGCTCAGCAGGCTTGCCGGCACTTTGCGTACGATGGGGCGCCATCGAGGATGCAGGTTTCCTTGCCAGGAATGTGGAAATCCGCGACGCCTTGCAGGGCCGCATGGGGGGCAATGCAATCCTCGCGAGGGATGCGCTCGCCGTGCTGGAAGAGTTGATGACTTCGAATCGTTCCGATATGGGTGTACTTGATCTCGACTGGAAAGCGCTTGCCCGTTTCCTGCCGACTGCACGCACACCGAAGTTCAGCGAAATGGAAGCGCAAGGCGCGGAAAGCGAATCGGCGAGCGATCACGCCGAAGATATCCGCCGCTTGCTGGAAGAACTCTCGCCCGAGGAGCTTGTGGCCACCGTGAAAGACCTGCTCAAGGCCGAGATCGGCGAAATCCTGCGGCTGCCGATTGAGAAAATCGACGACACACGTTCGGTCTACGACATGGGCCTGGACTCGTTGATGGGCGTCGAGCTCGCGCTGGCCATCGAATCGCGCTTCGGCATTCGCCTTCCGGTAATGGCGCTTAGCGAAAGTCCGACCATCGCCAAACTGGCGGACTCCATCATTGCGCGATTGAAGAGCGCGGACACTGCGGAAGAATCCAGTCCTGCTGCTGAACGGACGGCACAAGTGCAGCAGGTGGTAGGGCAACATGCCGCCGGTGTGGACTCGAAGGCGATTGAGCAGTTTGCGAAAGATATGGAATCAGGCCAGGTGCTCAAGTCCGGAAGGATCATTCACTGATGGCGCGCAAAGGCGTGATGGGGCTCAGCGCCCAACTCAAGGACAAACTGATCCAGCAAACACTGGAACGGCGACTGCGGCAGGCAGGCGAGCCCCGTTCAGCGAATCAGGAATCGGTCGCATTGATGGGTTCGCGTGACATTCCTGAAGCATTTTATCGCTTCGATCTGCATCCGGGCTACCAGCAATTGCGCATTGTGAACGACGGCGCCGCCAGGCTCGGCGTACGCAATCCATTCTTCAAGCAGCACGAGGGACTGGTCGGCGCGACCACGCAAATCGGCGGCAGGTCGTATGTCAATTACGGCAGTTACAACTACCTGGGCCTGTCAGGCCACCCGGTGGTGACGGCTGCCGCCAAGGCTGCGATCGACCGGTATGGCACCTCCGTGTCCGCCAGCCGCATTGTGTCGGGTGAGCGTCCATTGCACCGCGAATTTGAACGCGAACTGGCCGACGTCTATGGCGTGGATGACGCGGTGACTTTTGTCAGCGGCCACGCCACCAACGTGACCACGATCGGCTACCTGTTCGGCCCCAAGGATCTGGTGCTGCATGACGCACTCATCCACAACTCCACCCTGCAGGGTATTCAACTTTCGGGCGCCAAGCGACTGGCGTTTCCGCACAACGACTGGGACGCCCTCGACGGCATCCTGCGCGAGCAGCGCCGCCAGTTCCAGCGTGTCCTGATCGTGCTGGAAGGCATTTACAGCATGGATGGCGACTTCCCCAACCTGCCGAAATTCGTCGAGCTGAAACGCCGCCACCGTGCTTTCCTGATGGTGGATGAAGCGCACTCGTTCGGCGTGATGGGGGCGAACGGCCTTGGAATCCGCGAGCACTTCGGTCTCGCGGGTGCGGACGTCGATATCTGGATGGGCACGCTGAGCAAGACACTGGCAGGTTGTGGCGGATACATCGCCGGTGAAACCGCGCTGGTGGAGCACCTCAAATTCATGGTGCCCGGTTTTCTCTACAGCGTGGGAATGCCGCCGCCCGTTGCGGCCGCATCACTGGCCGCATTGCAGTGCCTGCGCAGCGAGCCGGCACGGGTGCACGACCTTCAATCACGTGGCGCGCTTTTCCTGCGTCTTGCAAAGGCGGCCGGTGTGGACACCGGCCTCAGTTCCGGACTGGCAGTCATTCCTGCCATCACCGGTAGTTCCCTGCGCGCCGTGCGACTGTCTGAAGCCCTGTTCCAGCGCGACATCAACGTCCAGCCCATTCTCTATCCCGCTGTGCCGGAGAAATCAGCGCGCCTGCGATTTTTCATGTCTCACCATCACACGGATGAGCAGATTGCAACCACGGTGGCGGCGCTTGCCGAGGAACTTGATCGTCTCTAAACCCATGGCGGACCCGCGATGACGAGCGCGCCGGAATGAGCGGCCCTCCTGTCCCGGCGCACCAGCCACCGACCTCCGCGCTGGCACAATTGCGCGCCCAGTGGAGCACCCCTCGCAGCGCAGCGCGTGAAACTGAATTTCCGCCGATACGCAATTTTGTACTAGACGTCATGACGGAGGGCCGGCGCAAGAACATCATCAACCTGGTGATGCAAGCAGACATTACCGCGCTGCTTTCGACGCTCGGAAGTACACCGCCCGGCGAAGGTGTCGCCATGTCGGTGACCAGCGCTGTTGCCGCAGCGCTGGTGCAGGCGCTGCAGGAACATCCCGGTTTCAATGCTTACCGGCAGGGCGGGTCGAAGCTGGTGTTGTTTGACGATATCGACTTGAGTTTTACAGTCGAGCGCGACCTGGACGGCACTCTCGTGCCGGTCCCCTGCATCGTGCGCGCTGCGAACCGCAAGAGCGCCGCGCAAATCCATGGCGAACTGCAAGCCGCGAAAATAGCGCCCCTCGGGCAAACCGGGCCCATGTCCGCGCTGGAAAAATCCTTCTTCCTGTCGCCGCGATTTCTTCGTTCGCTGGTATGGTTTTTCATCCGGCGGGACCCTTACAAATTCAAGCAGCTGGCCGGCACGGTGGGCGTCACCTCGATGGGCATGTTTGCCGGCGGCGCCATGGTCGTGCAGCCGATTACGCCGATGACGCTTACCTTGTCGATTGGCACTATCGAGAAAAGGCCGATGTGGATAAACGACATGCCGGGCGAGCGCGCCTTCATTCACCTCAATCTGGGCGCCGACCATGACATCATTGATGGCGCGCCGCTGATGCGTTTTGCGGAATCGTTCCGGTTGGCGCTTGAACATCCCCCGGCACCCGCATAATCATGGCAAAGTCGTTATCTGGCGCGGATCCCATGGCAAAAATCGCCTGCGAGGCGCGCCATTGCTGGACTTGTAAAAAAAACATGACTTCAACGTGATTCAATGACCCAGTCACCACTGCGCATTATTTTCTGCACCAGCGGCGGCGCGCACGGCGCGATCGTGCTTAAGCACCTGCTTCATGCGCCCGATGCCAAGGTCGTTGGCGTCATCATTTCGTCGCGCGCCGTGCGCGCTTCCTACGGCTTCTGGCGGGGCGCAAGTGAGCACGTTCGCCTTAGTGGCATTCGCTACGCCCTCTATCTCTGGTGTTCGACTTCGCTGGCCGACTGGCTGCTGGGTGGCTCGTCGGTCGCGGCGCAGTCGCGACGCGCGCGTCTGGCAAGGCTTACAACGCGGAACGCCAACGGCACGGAAGGCCTGGAATTTTCAGCTCAACTTGCGCCGGATCTGCTGGTGTCCGCATTTTTCAACCAGCGCATCGAAACGAAACTGGCGTCAATTCCATCGCTTGGCGCAGTCAACATTCATCCCTCACCGCTGCCCCTGTTTCGAGGTGTTGATCCCGTTTTCTTTACCCGCCTGCGCGGTCATGATGCGACAGGCGTTACCGTGCACCGCATCGTCGATGAACTTGATGCCGGACACATCCTGCGCCGCGAAACCCGTCCGGTACGTTCGGTTGAAAGTGTGTTTGCCGCCACCTCGAAGCTCTATGAACTTGGCGCACAGCTCCTCGTCGGCGCATTGAGGGAAATTTCACAAAGGTCCGCCGGAACGCCGCAAGCTCCCGGTGGAACTTATGATTCCTGGCCGACGAGACAACAGATCGGCGCCTCGCACAGGCAGGGCATCAAGCTTGTCCGCCTGCGCGACTTGTGGAAATTGTCGAGAACACAAACGCATGCAACAAAAACGTGGGCCGACTCTCGCACGTAATAGACATGCGCCATTTCCTTTTCCTGCAAGGCCCCACCAATTACCTCTTTGCCCGTACGGCGAAGATCCTGCGCCGGCAGGGACATGCGGTGCATCGCATCAATGTCTGCCTCGGCGACCAGATTTTCTGGCACGGCGCCGGCGCCGTAAATTTTCGCGGCCGCGCTGAACGATGGCCCTATT
>JBDTWS010000076.1:0-19090 GCA_040006575.1 Betaproteobacteria bacterium | reverse complement strand
GCCTCTCAATTTCGTAGCAGCCACACCGCCATTATCGAAAACGGTGGCCATGTTTCCAGTTTTCGTGCGCCTGGACTAAACAATGCGATAGCCGAATTTCTGCAGAAGGGAACCGCGCCTTCCCAGTTTGCAATACCGCCGGTAAAGTTTGTCTCTGTCGCGCAAAACTGATATCGAGTGATGGCGCGGCGTTCGCACCCCGCAGCAGATCGTCACGCGCCAGCGTATCGAGTATGGCTTTCGCTTCTTCAAGTTTGTATCCCTCAATCGGGCGAAAGGATTCGACCTGAATAGCAGTCTGAACGGGGTCGTGAAAAACATACCTGGCGATACAGCGACCTTCCTTTTCCTGCCAACTTTAGTCGGCAAGAAATTGTTCGACTGTTCCAGGTGAATCCGCACGCTTTCCATCCAGGCAGCTAGCGCTGTTCTGGCGTCCTGCGGCAGTATTGCAAGCGACCGTAGAGCGCCTGCCATGACGGCAAGCAGTGCCAACATTGCCTTTTGGTCGCCTGTTTCTATGCTCTTTCTTGTTACTTCAAGCGATGAGAATTCGTCCCAAACCGGTACTTAAACCGCCACCACTTACCCACGTTTGGGGTGACCAGAAGAAACAAGCCGGACGCGTCGAAATGCTTCTGTGGTTTTGGGCCTGCTTTCAGCGCCTTGATGCCGGTGTCTGTGAGAGCCATTTGGGGGTAACCGATGTGGGTTTGGGTGCGAGTATCCCTAAAGTTACCTCCGGTTACCCCGGCATGAATGTTCTTGTTTGGACGGTATCGAACAAAAAAAGGCCGCTTCTCTATGAGAGTCGCGGCCTTTTGGATGCTGCTGAACTACTTCGGATGTTGATTTGGTGGAGCCGGCGGGAATCGAACCCGCGTCCGCAAGCCCTCTACAGGCCGCTCTACATACTTAGATCCCGGTATTTGATTCTGACCTCTCACACGCCAACGGGCAGGCTTGTGAGGAGCGAGCCACCTTAATTTAACTTCGTGCCAAGTGACCCGACATGAAGCGATCCTCGTTAATGACTCTGCTGTGTATTGCTACACCCGGCGTTGAGGCCCACCGGTGCAGAGTCCAGCTGGGTTTAAGCAGCTAGAGCGTAGTTTTCGTCGTTTGCGACTATTGGTTTGCGGTTGTATTTACGAGGTGACCACCCCTCGGTATGCACGGTTCTGCTTTGTAGCCCACGTCGAAACCAGGTCGGCCCCGAATTCGATATGTGGTGTGATTCTACTTGGATATGGGGGTGCCGGCGCGGAAATCAAGCCGCAGCCGGGGTGATCGCGCGTTCCTGCGGCCATTCGATGGTGATGCGTGCGCCGCCCATTTCCGAACGCGAGATCACGGCCTTGCCGCCATGCCATTCGGCAATTCGCTGGACGATGGCGAGGCCCAGCCCGGTTCCACCGCCGTTGGCCAGCCGGCTGCGGCTTTCCTCAAGGCGCGCGAACGGCACGAACAGGCGCGCGTGATCGGCTTCGGCAATACCCGGGCCATCGTCGTCCACATGAATGAAGTAGCGGTTGTTGTGCGAATCGACGTGAACTTCCACGCGCGATTTGGCAAACCGCAATGCATTGCGCACCAGGTTCTGCACTGCGCGCGCCATGAATTTCGGTTCGCATGCGGCATCCACGACATTCGAATCGACGGCAACGGGGATGCTGATGTCGCTGGCCTGTGCCGCTTCGATTTCGTCTTCCACCGCATTGGGCAACCAGCTTTCCACGGGCACCGGCTGCAGCGTCATGTCGGGTGCGGCGGCGTTGCGTTCGAGTCGTGAGTACAGCAGCATTTCCTGCACGAGCGCGTCGAGTTCATCGACATCCTGATGCATTTTTTTCAGGAGTTGTTCGCGTTCGCCGCTGGTTTGCGCATCTTCCGACAACGAGATGGCGAAGCGCAGGCGTGCCAGCGGCGTCTTGAGTTCGTGCGATACGGCGTTAGTGAGGTCGCGATGCGAATCGACGAGGCGGCCGATACGCTGCGTCATGCGATCGAACGAATCGGCGATGGGCCGCAGTGCAGAACCGGCGCGGATCTGCATGTCTATCGCAAAATTGCCCGCGCCAACTTGTTCAGCGGCGCCTTCCAGTTTTTTCATGTCGCGCCAGAACAGGCGCAGCCACAGGATCAGCGCGATTGCATACAGCGAAGATTCGACCATCCAGGTGAACACAATGGGCCGGAACACACCGAACACCAGCGGCATCGGCGGTGCGGGGGCGACCAGCACGGCGACGAGATCGGTATCGAACAGGGTGCGATACATGATCAGCCCGCCATCGTCCGGCAGCGGATGAAAATGGATGCTGCCGCTGGCAAGTTGTTCGATGGCGCCACTGGGAAGCTCGCCGCTCTGGCGCAGGTTTTCCAGCTTCTCAAGATGCGCGGGTGTGCCGATGCGCTTTTGCAGGATATCTACACGCGCGGGCCATTCGGCTTGCGGGTAAGGACGCAGCATTTCTTCCAGGAACACAAACGTGCGGCGAACCCGCTCCTGGCCGGTCGTGGCGATGGTATCGCGGGTCGTCTTCTCGAACACCTGCCGCTGGATCAGGAACGACGTCAGCGAGGTGAGCAGGATGAAGACCCACAGTTTCAGGAACAGCTTGCCCACGATCAGACTCCGCTTCCTGAATTCTTACCAGGCCGACGGACTGAACAGGTAGCCGTGGGGCCGCACTGTCTTGATGTGTGCGGAGGCAACCGCTTCGTCGCCCAGTTTGCGGCGCAGGCGTGAGACGCGTGAATCAATCGAACGATCAATGCCATCGTAATCGAGTCCGCGCAGTGACTTGAGGATTTCATTGCGTGGCAGCACGCGGCCTGCATTGGCTGCCAGCAGCCACAGCAAATCGAATTCGGCGGTGGTGAGGTCGACACTGGTTGTGCCGATTTTTACTTCACGCGAAATCCTGCTGATGCGCAGTTGGCCGAACTGCAGCGCGTCGCCATCGCTGGTGGCTTTTTCCTGCGTGCTGGAGCGGCGCAGTATGGCCTTGATGTGCGCCAGCAGAACGCGCGGTTGCACCGGTTTGGCCAGGTAATCGTCGGCACCCATTTCAAGGCCCAGCACCTGGTCGATATCTTCGTCGCGCGCGGTCAGCATGATGATCGGCACGTCGGAGCCTTGCACACGCAGCGCGCGGCAGATGTCGAAACCATCCATGCCCGGCAGCATGACATCTAGCACGATCAGGTGTGGCTGTTCGCTGGCAACACGCGCGATGGCCTCGTCGCCGCGGTGCTCCACGGCAACTTCGATATTGCGTTTTTCGAGATATTCCGCAGTCAGGCGGGCCAGCTCGACATCATCTTCAATGATGAGCACACGGTAGGGTTGCCCACTGGAAGTTTGCATATTGTCGGGATCGAATTCGCGCCGGGGTTGTGACGGGTTGGAAGATGATGTGGAAGATGATGTGGAAGGCATTGCGTATCCTTGCAGCATGGCTGTCTCCGATAAGATTTACCAATTATCGAGGATACGTGAGCAAAAGTGCAGCCGTGTAACAGTGTGTCGCCAAATATCGCCAAAGCTGTGCTGTGCAAGGGGCTGCGGCGATTATTGTTTACGCCGCAAATGACGATGCTACGCAGAAAACTGTTGCGTTCTGTATTGATTTGGCACGACGTGTCTTCGGTACATGACGACGGGCGACCACTTCACGGCCTTTGGCAGTCACATATGCGCAGGGTGGTTGCTGGGCGGCGCATTGGCGTCGCGATCGCTGTGCGCTCTGTGCGCGTCAGAGCAGCCCGAGAATTTCGCCGGGTGAATTAATCCAGGCGAATGCGGGCCAGCTTTCCGGCGGCTCCAGCACGCCAAGGTAGCCATACATGGCGACCACGCCGCGCATGCCTGCAGCGTTCGCTGCGATGATGTCGCGCTCATCATCACCGATGTAGAGGCAATGCGAAGGATCGATGCCCATCAGTTGGGCTGCGTGCAGCAATGGGGCAGGGTGCGGCTTCGCGTACGCACAGGTGTCGCCGCATACGATGCATGCGGCGCGCTTCGTCACCGCCAGCGCATCGAGTAGCGGTGCGGCGAGGTATGTAGCCTTGTTGGTGACAATTCCCCACGCGATATTTCGCTGTTCCAGCGCGTCGACAAGTTCTTCCGTGCCGTCGAACCAGCGGCTTTCGACACACAGCTTGGCTTGGTATTTATCGAGCACGGCCTCGCGCAATTTCGCGTACTCCGCGTCTTCCGGCTTGAGGTTGAACCCACCTGCCACCATGCCGCGCGCGCCGTTGGAAACGTGCGGGCGCAATGCGGCCAGCGGCACGGGATCGAGGCCGCGTTCATGGCGAACGAGATTGAGCGCGTTTGCCATGTCGGGTGCGGTGTCGGCAAACGTGCCGTCCAGGTCGAACAGGACCGCGCGCACGGCTGCGGGTTTGTCAGTCATGCGAAATTGCGAAAGTCATGCGTGTTTGTAGCGCGCAAATACGCGCTGATAAGGCGCACGCAAACGTGCCCTGGAAAAATGCACGCTCACGCGCGCAGGATATCGAGCGATTTGAAATCGCGATCGAACACGCCCCGGGCGGAGCCGCCCCACCAGTTCTCGATGAGCGTGGTGTACAGCGAGCGATAGTCGATGACGGGTGGCGGCCCGTCGATGGCGAACACGTCAATCATCGGCACCGGAGTGCCGTGAAGACCACCTTTCACCTTGCCACCCAGCACGAATTGCGCGGACGACCAGCCATGATGCGTGCCCTTGTCCTGGTTTTCCTTCGGTGAGCGACCAAACTCATCGTAGGTCACGACCAGGGTGCGGTCCCATTGGCCGATCTCGCGCATGCCGTTGCGGAACGCGGCAAGCCCGCTGGCGAGCCGTTCCAATGCCGCGCCGTGAAACTTGAGCTGGTTCCAGTGCGTGTCGAATGCGTTGTGCTGGTCGCCGTCGGACGCGTTGATGGTGATATGCACAACAGGCGGCGCCAATCCTGCCGCGGCAAGTTGCACCGTGGCCTTGAGTGCCTCGGCAAATTCGTTGGCTGGAAAAGCCGTCTTGAGCGACACCACCCCAGGCTGTACGAATGAGGGCGGGAGGTCCTTGGCCGGATCATTGGTGACGTACTGCGTGCCGATGACTTTGTGCAGCGCCAGCCACTGCGACGGATGCTGCATGTTGATCACGCGCGTCTTGTTGCCGCGAAAGGGTCCCATCGGATCGCCGACACGAATGTCCAGGTCACCGAACGCGACGGCGTCGAGTACGGACTTCGGCAGGCGAGGCGCCTGCGGATTTGCATTCAGTGCGCGCGAAGCCCAGCCGTCACGATAAAACTGGTCGGGACTGGCGCCGGTGAATTGCGTTTCGAGATCGCGAAAATGCTGGTTGGTGACGTCTTGCTGGCCGATACCCTGGATCAGCGCGATTTCGCGTGCTTCCCACAACGGCATCATCGCGGCGAGCGCAGGATTGAAACCGTGATTTTCGGTGACCTGGATAAGCTGGTCGCGTTTCAGCGCGATGGTCGGGCGCATGCGCGCGTAGCGGGGATCGGTGTGCGGCACAAACGTGTTGTACGTGTCATTGCCGCCCTTCAGGTACACCAGCACCAGCAGGCGCGATTCTGCGTTCGCATCCGTACTCGCGGCACGCGCCCATGGCATGCCGATCAGCGGTGAAGCCGAGGCAAGCGAAAGAAATTTCCGGCGACTTGAGTTCATTTCAATCCGGCTTGCGGCACGCGACGATGTAGTTGACAGAAACGTCGCTGCCCAGCGCATAGTGTTTGGTGAAGGGATTGTAGGTCATCCCGGCGAATTCGGTGACGGTCAGGTCCGCGTCACGAATCTTCGAAGCCAGTTCGGCGGGCGTGAGAAAGCGGCGGTATTCATGGGTGCCCTTCGGCAACATGTTCAGCACGTATTCCGCGCCAACGATGGCGAACAGGAAGGACTTGGGATTGCGGTTGATCGTTGAAAAAAACAGCCAGCCCCCGGGTTTTGCCAGCGCCGCGCAAGCGCGCACAGTGGACGCGGGATCGGGCACGTGCTCCAGCATTTCCATGCATGTAACACAGTCGTATGCGCCGGGCTGCTCAACGGCGATATCTTCGGCCGAGATGAGGCGGTAATCGACACTTTGCGTCGATTCGAGCAAATGCAGCTTCGCCACTTTCAGCGGTTTTTCAGAAAGGTCGATACCCGTAACTATCGCGCCTTTCGCCGCCATGCTTTCCGCGAGGATGCCACCACCGCAGCCGATATCGATCACGTGCTTGCCGGCAAGATTCACCAGCCTGTCGATGTAGTTGAGGCGCAGCGGGTTGATGTCGTGCAGCGGCTTGAATTCGCTGTTGGGATCCCACCAGCGCGAAGCCAGTTCGCCAAACTTGGCGAGTTCGGCAGGATCGACGTTTTGCGCCGATACAGGTTTTTCGTGGCTAGCGGCTTGGGTCGTCATGATGCGTTCAATGCTCCGCGAATCGTTGCTGCCAGAGGCTGGCCTTGCCCTTCAGTTCGTCCAGGTCCAGGCGGGTGAGATGACGATTATCCAGCAACAGTTCCCCGCCTACCCAGACGTGTGATACATGCTCACGGCCGGCGGCGTGGAACAGATGCGATGCGGGATCATAAACCGGCTGCGTTTCGACCGATGACAAGTCGACCGCGACCAGGTCCGCCGCTTTCCCCGCGACAATCGAGCCGATTTCATTTTCCCAACCCAGCGCGGTGGCCGCATTCAATGTGGCCATCTGCAACGCCTGGTGTACGGGCAAGGCCGCGGCATCCCCGGACACGCCTTTTTGCAACAATGCGGCAAGGCGCGTTTCCGCCAGCATGTTGAGGCTGTTGTTGCTGGCCGAACCATCCGTGCCGATGCCTACATTTACACCCGCTTCGAGCATCGCCTTCACCGGCGCGATGCCGCTGCCCAGCTTGAGATTGGAAGCCGGGCAGTGCGCGACATGCACGCCGCGCCGTGCGAACAATTCGATTTCCTGTGGCGAGAGATGCACGCAATGCACCGCGATCAGGTTAGGCCCCAGCATCCCAAGTCGTTCGAGGCGCTCGACCGGCCGATGACCGTGCTCGCGTTGGCCCTGCGCCAGCTCTTCGGCGGTTTCGTGGATGTGCATCATCACCGGGTAGTCGGCTTCCTGCGCGATGGTCAGGATATGCGCGAAAGTTTTGTCGCTGACGGTGTAGGGCGCGTGCGGCGCCAACATCAGCTTCAGTCGCGAATCGTTGGAAAATTCGTCGCGCGGCGCGAGGCATTTCGCGATATAGGCGTCTGCGTTGGCCGCATAGGGCGTGGGAAACTCGATGATCGCGCCGCCCAGCGCCGCGCGCATGCCGGCCTTGCGTGCCGCCCGCGCGGCAACGTCGTGATAGAAATACATGTCCGCAAAACAGGTGGTGCCCGAGCGGATCATCTCTGCTGCGGCGAGCTCGGTGCCGTCGAAAACGTATTCCTCCGACAAGTGGTTCGCCTCAGCCGGCCAGATGTGATCGTTTAACCAGGTCATCAGCGGCGTGTCGTCCGCCAGGCCTCGCATCAATGTCATCGCAGCATGCGTATGCAGGTTGATCAGGCCGGGGATCAATACATGATCGGGAAGCGCATGTTCGACTGCGTGAGGAAACTGCGCGCGCGCCAGTGCCGTTGCCAATACGGCAGCGACACGGCCGTTGTCGATAACGACGGAATGCCCTTCGAGGGTGGTTGCCTTGGGTTCAACGGGGATCAGCCAGCGTGGCGTGAGAATTTGAGTCGTCATGGGGTAATGGTAAAGCCGTTCGGGCATTGAAAAAATGCGGCATGAAGAACATATGCGGCATATAAATTAAGTGCGGCAGAAACATTAAATGCGGCAGAAACAACAAATGCGGCATAAACAACAAATGCGGCATAAACAACAAATGCGGCATAGACAACAAATGCGGCATAGACAACAAATGCGGCATAGACAACAAATGCGGCATAGACAACAAATGCGGCACAAACAAAAAGCCCCGCACGAAGCGGGGCTTTTGCTAAACGATGATGAACTTACTTGTTCGACACGCCTTTGAACTCGATGTCGACGCGACGGTTCTTGGCACGGCCTTCCTTGGTCTTGTTGGTGGCGACCGGTTGCGTTTCACCCTTGCCCAGCGTGGTGATTTTCGCTGCCGGCACACCCTTGGAGACCATGTATTCCTTGACGGAAGTGGCACGGCGCTCGGAGAGCTTCTGGTTGTAGGCATCGGTTCCGATGGAGTCGGTATGGCCGGTGGCGATCACGATTTGAACGTCGATGCTCGTCATCTTGGCAACGGCGTCATCGATCGATTTCTTGCCTTCCGGCTTCAGGACCGATTTGTCGAAGTCGAACAGCGCTTCGGCCTGGATGGTGATGGCTTGCTTGACCGATGAAGGAGCGGCTGGCGCTGCGGGTGCGGCCGGTGCAGCAGGGGCAGCAGGTGATGCTGGTGCTGCCGGCGCCGAAGGTGCGGCAGGCTTGGCCGGCTCGGCTTTCTTGGTGATGCAATCCGGGTGCTTGATACCGCTGGAGAGTACGCAGGCGCCGGAGGCGTCGCGAACAGGGTTGCCTGACGCGTCAGTGACGACGGGAAGGTCATTTGCAAAGGCGACGTTTGTAGCAAGAATCGAGGCGCCGATAAGCAATTTGGCGGACAGGGAACTCTTCATTTCGTACTCCCAAGAGGATTAAAGGAATTATTGTCGTTAAAGGTAAAAGCAGAAGCGGATTTGGGGGCGAATCATTATGAATTACTGGCGAAATCATACACGAATCGTTTTGACACACACAACCTTGGGACGGCAGTTCTACAACATCAGCTCAACTAAAGTTGCAAATAAACAACACGACTTGGCGTGAGAGAAATCGTCGATTGACCCCCCAACGCGAATCATGCCGAGTAAACCAACAGAAACACTACCTATTGTATCTGCATGCCTTGTGGTCGCCGGAGGGCTTGTGGTTTTCACCGAAAAAATGTTTTCCGAACCGACATTATGCTAAAATTAAATGTTGTTCAGCAAATAAAACCATTATAAATCAAGTAATTAGAAACATTGAGAGAAGAGTTAAGCCGTGACTGAACCGCAAACGCCGCAATTCGCAAAAGAGACCCTTCCCGTCAGCCTTGAAGAGGAGATGCGCAAGAGCTTTCTAGACTACGCGATGAGCGTAATCGTGAGCCGCGCACTACCCGATGCGCGCGATGGACTGAAGCCGGTGCATCGTCGTGTCCTGTTCGCGATGCAGGAAGTGAACAACGTTCACAACCGACCTTATGTGAAATGCGCGCGCATCGTCGGCGATGTGATGGGTAAGTACCATCCGCACGGTGACACGGCCATTTACGACACGCTGGTGCGCATGGCGCAGGATTTTTCGCTGCGTTACACGCTCATCGACGGCCAGGGTAACTTCGGTTCGGTAGACGGCGATAACGCCGCCGCCATGCGCTACACCGAGTGCCGCATGGAAAAAATTTCATCGGAGCTGATGGCGGATATCGACAGCGATACCGTCGACTTCGGGCCGAACTACGACGGCAAGGAGCAGGAACCGCTGGTTTTGCCTGCGCGTTTCCCGAACCTGCTGGTCAACGGCGCCACCGGCATCGCCGTGGGTATGGCGACCAACATCCCGCCGCACAATCTTTCCGATGTGATCGACGCGTGCCAGACGGTGCTGGCCAATCCCAAGGTCGATATCGAAGACCTGATCCAGATTGTGAAGGCGCCGGATTTCCCGACCGCCGGCATCATCTACGGCCTCGATGGCGTGCGCGATGGCTATCGCACCGGGCGCGGCCGTTGCATCATGCGCGCGCGCTGTCATTTCGAGGATCTCGAAAAGGGCGGCCGCCAGTCGATCATCATCGATGAACTGCCGTACCAGGTGAACAAGGCCAACCTGCTGATCCGCATCGGCGAACTGGTGCGCGACAAGAAGCTGGAAGGTGTCTCCGACCTGCGTGACGAGTCGGACAAATCCGGCATGCGCGCGGTGATCGAACTGAAGCGCGGCGAAGTCCCCGAGATTGTGCTGAACAATCTGTACAAGATGACGCAGATGCAGGAATCGTTCGGCATGAATATGGTCGCACTGGTCGACAACCAGCCGCGCCTGCTGAATCTGAAGCAGTTCATTGAAGTTTTCCTGCGCCATCGCCGCGAAGTTGTCACGCGCCGTACCGCCTTTGAGTTGCGCAAAGCACGCGACCGCGGCCATGTGCTGGAAGGCCTGGCTGTTGCGCTGTCGAACGTCGACGAGATCATCGAGCTGATCAAGAAATCCGAGTCTCCTGCCGTGGCCAAGGAAGGCCTGATGAACACGGTGTGGCGTTCCAAGCTGGTCGAGGAAATGCTGTCGCGCGCCATGGCCGACCAGTATCGTCCGGAAGGGCTGCACAAGGATTTCGGCCTGCAGAAAAATGGCTATCGTCTCTCCGATGCACAGGCGCAGGCCATCCTGGAATTGCGTTTGGCGCGACTCACCGGCCTGGAACAGGACAAGATCGTCTCCGAGTACAAGGAGATCATGGAGACCATTACCGACCTGCTGGACATCCTCTCCAAACCGGAACGCGTGACCGGCATGATTTCCGAAGAGCTGCGTGTTGTGAAAGAACAATATGGCGACAAGCGCCGTTCCGAAATCGTCACCAACGGCCAGGAAATGTCGATCGAGGATTTGATCGCCAATGAAGAAGTCGTCGTGACGATGTCGCACGCCGGCTACATCAAGTACCAGCCGGTGGCGGACTATCGCGCGCAGAAGCGTGGTGGCCGTGGCAAGCAGGCGACGTCGATGAAGGAAGATGACTTCATCGATACGCTGTTCATCGCCAAGACGCATGACTACGTGCTGTGTTTCTCGAACAAAGGCCGCGTGTACTGGGTCAAGGTTTACGAAATTCCGCAGGGCTCGCGTGCATCGCGCGGCAAGCCGATCGTGAACCTGCTGCAGATGCAGCCCAACGAAAAGATCAGTGCCGTATTGCCGGTGCAGGAATTCGTCGAAGACAAGTTCGTGTTCTTCGCCACCAGCGAGGGCGTGGTCAAGAAAACCGCGTTGTCCGATTTCGGCAATCCGCGCAAGGCCGGAATTATCGCCATTGCGCTGGACGAGGGCGACAACCTCATCGGTGTGGCGCTGACCGACGGCAAGCATGATGTGATGCTGTTCTCCAACGAAGGCAAGGCGGTACGCTTCGAGGAGAGCGATGTTCGCTCGATGGGCCGCGATACGCGTGGTGTCCGTGGCATGAACCTGTCGAAGGGCGGCAAGGTCATCTCCATGCTGGTCGCCGAAAACGAGCAGGATTCGGTCCTGACCGCCACCGAGCACGGCTACGGCAAGCGCACCGCCATCACCGAGTACACGCGCCATGGCCGCGGTACCCAAGGAATGATTGCTATCCAGACTTCCACGCGCAACGGCAAGGTCGTGGCTGCTGTGCTGGTGCGTCCGGAAGACGAAATCATGATGATCACCACCGGTGGCGTCCTGATCCGCACCAAGGTCAAACAGATCCGCGAGATGGGTCGTTCCACGCAGGGCGTGACGCTGATTAATCTCGATGACAAGCAGAAGCTTTCCGGCTTGCAGAAGATTGTGGAATCCGACGAGGAGGACGAAGTATGAAATCCCTGAAGCTGATCGCGGCCACGCTGGCGCTGGTGACCTCAAGCGCATTTGCGCAGGCGGTCGCACCTGAGCAGAAGGCGGCCATCAAGGATTTGCTCGAGGCGCTGAATTTCAAATTCATGATGTCGCAGATGTCGGCGATGATGAGCCAGGGCATGCCGCAGATGCTGGACCAGATGGTGGAAGGCTTGTCGTCCGGCGGCAAGCTCACGCCCGAGCAAACGGCGGAAGCTCGCGCCATCGCTGCTGCGTCGAGGGAAGAGTCCGCGCGGCAGATGACGGAAATGTTTGCCGACCCGACCATCATGCAGGGAATGGAAGACATCGTTGCCGAAAACTACGCCAGGCATTTTTCGACCATTGAAATCAAAGCCATCACTGCTTTTTATGTGAGTCCCGCCGGCAAGAAGGTGCTGGCGCTGACGCCGCAGATCATGTCGGAAACCATGCCGAAAATCGTCGCCGTGATGCAGCCGCGCATGAAGGCCATGATGGAGAAAAAAGCGGCCGAATTCGTCGCGAAGGCCGGCAAGGGCAAGCAACCGCAAGGCGCTGCGACCACAAAATAATGTCGCGCGTTTTCAATTTTTCAGCAGGCCCGGCGGCGATACCCGAAGAGGTATTGCTGCAGGCGCAGGCGGAGATGATGGACTTCCGCGGCACCGGCATGTCGGTGATGGAAATGAGCCATCGCGGCAAGGTGTTTATGGAAGTCGCTGCCGAAGTGGAGGGCGATTTCCGTGAGCTGCTGGCGATACCATCGAATTACAAAGTACTGTTCCTGCAGGGTGGTGGCAAAGGTGAGTTTTCACTGGTGCCGATGAACCTGTTGCGCGGCAAATCGCGTGCGGACTACGTCGATACGGGCCACTGGTCGGCCGGCGCCATCAAGGAAGCCTCAAAATATTGCGACGTCTCCGTCATCGCCTCGTCGGCGGACAGGAAATACACCTGCGTTCCTGCGCTGAACACGTGGAAACCCAACAAGGACGCGGCTTTCCGGCATATCTGCACCAACGAAACCATTCATGGTGTGGAGTATTTCTGGACGCCTGAAATCGATGACGATGTGCCGCTGGTGGCTGATACCTCATCGCACATCATGTCGCGGCCGATGGATGTATCGAAGTTCGGCTGCCTGTATGGTGGCGCGCAAAAAAACATCGGCCCGTCCGGGCTGACCTTCGTCATTGTTCGTGAAGATTTGCTGGGCGGTGCACATCCGCTGACGCCTTCGGTGTTTGATTACACGCAGCAGGCGGCCAGCGATTGGATGCTGAATACGCCACCCACATTCGCCGTTTACCTGGCGGGGCTCACGTTCAAATGGCTGAAGAAGCAGGGCGGACTCGCCGGCATTGAAAAGCAGAATATCGCCAAGGCGAACCTGCTCTATACGAGCATCGATGACTCGAATGGTTACTACCGCAATGATGTGGCGAAGGCCGATCGCTCACGCATGAATGTGCCGTTTTTCCTGCGTGACGAAAAGCTTAACGCTGCCTTTGTCGAGCAATCCGCGAAGGCGGGATTGGCGAGTCTCAAGGGACACAAGGCAGTTGGCGGCATGCGCGCCTCGCTGTACAACGCCATGCCACTTGCCGGTGTTGAAGCGCTGGTGAATTTCATGCGGGAATTCGCCGTACGCAACGGTTGATGAGAGATAGCCGCAGGTTTTAATTGCCCGGCGATCGTCTTGCCGAAAGCGTTTTCGGTTAAATTACTAATAGCGATAAAACAAAAATTTTCCGCCTGGTTTCCCCGGGCTGCACCAGTCTCCAGCACCGGTCCCCGATGTCCGACGATCTCTCCAAGCTTCGCGTAGAAATTGATGCCCTTGACCAGGAAATCCTCGGCAATCTGAACGCACGCGCAGCGCTGGCACGAAAAGTAGGATCGCTGAAAGTCGGCCAGGCATACCGGCCGGAGCGCGAGGCCGAAGTCCTTCGCCGTATCCAGGAATTAAACGAGGGCCCGCTACCAGGCGAAGTCGTCGCGCGGCTGTTTCGCGAAATCATGTCAGCCTGCCTGGCGCTCGAACGGCCGGTGACTGTGGCCTACCTCGGGCCGAAAGGCACTTTCAGCGAGCGCGCAGCCGTCAAGCATTTTGGGGAGGGTGGTGAAACCCAGCCTTGCGCCAGCATCGACGACGTGTACCGCAGCGTTGAATCCGGCGCGGCTGATTTCGGTGTGGTGCCGGTTGAGAATTCCACCGAAGGCGCCGTCGGCCGGTCACTGGACCTGATGCCGCAAACGCCGCTGAAGACCTGCGGTGAAGTGCTGATCCGTATTCATCACCACCTGATGGCGTCCGACATTGCTCAGTTCAACGCGATCCAGCGCGTGTTCTCGCACGGCCAATCGCTGGCACAGTGCCATGAGTGGCTCAACGCGAATTTGCCGCATGCGGAGCGGGTCGCAGTGTCATCGAATGCAGAGGCCGCGCGTCGCGCTGCGCTGGAGCCGTTTTCAGCTGCGGTTGCGGGCGAGATGGCCGCAGAGCATTACAAGCTGACGATTCTTTCCTCCAATATAGAGGATGAGCCCAACAACACCACGCGTTTCCTGGTGCTCGGGAATTACGAGCCGAAATCGACCGGCAAAGACAAGACGTCGCTGGTGTTATCAGCAGCAAATCGCGCCGGTGCGGTGTACGAAATGCTGACACCGTTTGCGCAGCGCGGCGTGTCGATGAGCCGTTTCGAATCGCGACCGTCGAAAGTGGCGGTGTGGGAATACCTGTTCTTCGTCGATATCGACGGCCACCAGAGCGACGCGAATGTGGCCGATGCACTGGCCGAGCTTCGCAAAATTGCCGGCTACGTGAAAGTACTGGGTTCCTATCCCGTCGCGGTGATCTAGAAACCTGTCGCGTTTCACGTCGCGCGTGTACAGGCGCCGTGAATTTCCTTTCCAGCGGGCAGCCTGCTGGTGCTTACCGCAATCGGACACATAATAATTTCCCTCATGAAAATTTCAGACCTCGCCCCCGAATACATCCGCAGCATCGCGCCTTACCAGCCCGGCAAACCCATCTCCGACGTGGCGCGTGAACTGGGCCTGGCCGAAGAAGACATCATCAAGCTCGCGTCCAATGAAAATCCGCTGGGTGCGTCGCCAAAAGCGCTTGAAGCGGTCAGGAAAGCGCTGGGCGACCTGGCGCTTTATCCGGACGGTGGGGGCTTTGCGCTGAAGGAAGTGATCTGCCGAAAATATGGCGTGCAACCTGAGCAAATCATTCTCGGGAATGGTTCCAACGACATCCTCGAACTGGCTGCGCGCTCGTTCCTGACGGCAGCCACTTCGGCAATCTATTCCCAGCATGCATTCGCTGTTTACCCGCTGGCTACGCAAACGGTTGGCGCTACCGGGATTGAAGTGACGGCGAAGGACTTCGGCAACGATCTCGACGCAATGTTGGCCGCGATTCGCAGTGACACACGCATGATTTTCCTCGCGAACCCTAACAATCCGACCGGTACGTTCGTTGACTCGGCCGCACTGCACGCTTTCCTGAAGCGTGTGCCGGGCAATGTGCTGGTGGTGCTCGACGAGGCTTATACCGAATACCTCGACGAAAACCAGGCATACAACAGCGTGCCCTGGCTGGCCGAGTTTCCCAACCTGATCATTTCGCGCACGCTCTCGAAGGCGTACGGGCTTGCCGGTTTGCGCGTTGGCTTCGGCTTCGCATCGGCGGAAATCATTGTGTTGATGAATCGCGTGCGGCAGCCGTTCAACGTCAATCATCTTGCCATGGTCGCAGCCACCGCTGCGCTGGAAGATGACGAATTCATCGCCAGGAGCCGGAAGGTCAACGCGGAGGGGATTGCATTCCTGTCGGGTGAATTGAAGAGTCGTGGCATCGAGGTCATTCCCCCGTACGGGAATTTCATCACGTTCAAGATTACCGGCGCCGGCGGTGTCTTCCAGGCGCTGTTGAAACAGGGCGTGATCGTGCGTCCTATCGCCGGCTACGGATTGCCCGACTGGCTGCGCGTAACGATCGGCACGCGCGCGCAGAACGAGCGATTCCTGTCTGCGCTGGACCAGGTCACCCGGAAGGTCGCTTAATTGAATTTCAGGATTGAAACACCAGCGCTGGTGCACTTCTCCAGCCATAAATGGCCTGAGAAGCGCGCCAGTGCTCGACTTTGTTCTTCGAAATGAATATCGCAATCATTGGGATGGGCCTGATCGGCGGTTCGGTAGCATTGTCATTGCGAGCCGCGTGGTCAGGCGCACGCATCACCGGAATCGACCGCGATGAAGTGCAGTTGACGCTGGCGCTGGGCGCATCCGCTGTCGACGTGAGCGCAACACAACTCGCCGCCATTGCAACGGCGGACATTGTGATGGTGTGTGTGCCCGTGGCTCAATCGGCCGCAGTGTTCGAACTGATCGCGCCGCATTTGCGCGCGGATGCAGTGCTCACCGATGTGGGCAGCACCAAGCAAAGCGTGATCGCCGCAGCGCGCGCGAGCCTGGGCGAAAAGATTTCGCAGTTTGTGCCGGGCCATCCCATTGCTGGGCGCGAGCATGCCGGTTTTGCGGCGGCGACAGCGACGTTGTTTGAAGGCAAGAATGTGGTGCTGGCACCGCTGTCCGAAAACTCGGCGGAAAGCGTCGAGCGCATACGCTCGCTGTGGTGCGCCTGCGGTGCAAACGTCGTTGAGATGACGCCCGATGCACACGACGCCATCTTCGCGGCGGTCAGCCACCTGCCGCACCTGCTGGCATTCGCGCTGGTGGACGATCTTGCGCAACGCCCCAACGCCAAGAGCCTGTTCTCTTTTGCGGCGTCCGGGTTTCGCGATTTCACGCGCATCGCCAGTTCCTCACCCGAGATGTGGCGCGACATTGCGATCAACAATCGCGATGCGCTGGTTGCGGAAATGGATCGCTACCTGGAGCACGCCGCATTGCTGCGCCATGCACTGGCGAAATCAGATGGTGCCGCGCTCTTCGCGCTCATGTCTCGCGCTCGCGAGGCCCGCGATAACTGGCTGGCCGGTGAACTCGATCATTTCCGGGATGAGTCTGCATGAGCCACTCGTCCGCTGTGCCGATGCCTTCCATTTCGCTCAACGCGCGTACGCATGTGAGCGGTGTGGTGGCCTTGCCCGGCTCGAAAAGCATTTCCAATCGCACCTTGTTGCTGGCTGCCCTTTGCGATGGCGAGACGATCGTTCGCGGCCTGCTCAAATCCGACGACACCGACGTCATGCTGGCTGCATTGAAAAAGCTGGGCGTGCAGGTTGAATCCATCGGTAGAAATGATTTCCGTGTCACCGGATGCGGTGGCACCTTTCCGGTCAAGTCAGCCGACCTGTTTCTCGGCAACGCAGGTACTGCATTCCGTCCGCTGACAGCTGCGCTGGCGCTGATGGATGGGCGCTACACATTGAGCGGCGTGGCGCGCATGCATGAGCGGCCGATTGGTGACCTGGTCGATGGACTCGCCGCGCTGGGTGCGCAAATTCAATACACGGGCAACCCCGGTTTCCCGCCGCTGAAAATTTCGCCTTGTGTGCCGAAAGCGACTTCGGTGACGCGCGTTCGCGGCGATGTTTCGAGCCAGTTTCTCTCGGCGATGCTGATGACGCTGCCCTTGCTTGGGCGCGATGTGCGCATCGAGATAGATGGCGAATTGATCTCAAAACCTTACGTCGATATCACGCTGAATTTACTGGCGCGATTTGGTATTAACGTGAAGCGTGAGGGGTGGCGTGCCTTTGGCATCGACGCGCAGAGCCGTTATCAAAGTCCTCGCGAAATTCATGTCGAGGGCGATGCATCATCGGCGTCCTATTTTCTCGCGGCGGGTGCGATTGCCGGTGGGCCGGTGCGTGTCACCGGGGTGGGCAAATCGAGCATCCAGGGTGATGTGCGCTTTGCGGAAACGCTCGCATCGATGGGCGCCATCGTGGAAATGGGTGAGGACTGGATTGAAGCCCGCGCGCCTGCCGGCGGGAAGCTCAAGGCAATCGACGTCGACCTGAATCACATTCCCGACGCTGCCATGACGATCGCCATTTGTGCCTTGTTCGCAGACGGCACGACCGCTATTCGCAACGTCGCCAGCTGGCGCGTGAAGGAAACTGATCGACTGGCGGCCATGGCCATCGAATTAAGAAAAGTGGGCGCGACCGTCGAAGAGGGCGCCGACTTCATCAGGATCACGCCGCCGGCGGAGCTCATCGTCAATGCGGTTATCGATACCTATGACGACCATCGCATGGCCATGTGTTTTTCCTTGGTGTCGCTGGGCGGTGTGCCCATCACGATCAATGAGCCTGCTTGCGTGGCAAAAACTTTTCCGGATTATTTCAATGTGCTTTCTGGCCTGACACAGGCTGTGCGATGAGTAACGACACATCAATACCCGTCATTGCGGTTGATGGCCCCACCGCCTCGGGCAAGGGAACGGTAGCGCAAAGAGTCGCAAACCGATTGGATTTTCATTACCTCGATAGTGGTTCGCTCTACAGATTGACTGCGCTGGCCGCATCGCGTACGGGCGTCGACCTGGCCGACGAACCTGCGGTGGCCGCAATCGCCGCCACGCTGGATGTCCGGTTCATCGACGATCGTGTGACCCTGGCTGGTGAGGATGTCACTGACGCCATCCGGACCGAAGGCGCGGGCCAGAATGCGTCCAGGGTTGCGGCTTTCCCCCTTGTGCGCACTGCCCTGCTGGAACGCCAGCGCGACTTCCGCACCGCGCCCGGCCTGGTGTGCGACGGACGCGACATGGGCTCCGTGGTATTTCCGGATGCAACGATCAAGTTTTTCCTTACCGCAGGCGTGGAAGCCCGCGCGGAAAGGCGCACTAAGCAGTTGAAACAAAAAGGAATGTCTGCCATAATGGCGGACGTAGTAAAGGAATTGCGCATTCGGGACGACAGGGATATGAATCGCCCGATTGCGCCGCTCAAGCACTATCCTGACGCCTATCTCATTGATACCACGGATATTTCTGCCGACGAAGCGGTCGAAGAAATCCTCCGTTTGTACCTGGATAGACAGTAGGTGTTTGATCGAATGAAGGTTTTTCTGCCTTCACCCGGTCAGGTCTGCTTGAAAAATCCCCTGAACTTCGTCATTTCATCGTTACTTCATCGTCATTTGTCCGTAGCAAAGGTGCCGGTTTTTCCAAAGAAACCGGCGTTTATCCACCGTCACTTTCCGCCTGGAACCTGACTTAACCGAAGGTGCAGTTAAATGTCCGTCTCAACCCAAACAGCCAAAGCCCCCAAAGCAGCAAAAATTCCTCACCCGGTCGATAGCTTCGCCGCGTTGTTCGAGGAAAGCCTGACACGTCAGGAAATGCGCATTGGGGAGATGATCACCGCCGAAGTGGTGCTGGTCGATCAAAACATCGTCGTGGTGAATGCAGGATTGAAGTCCGAGCGCGTCGAGGGCGTCGCGAAGTTCTTGCGTT
>JBDTWS010000075.1:0-19109 GCA_040006575.1 Betaproteobacteria bacterium | reverse complement strand
TCTTCTCATGATCCCAGCCCGCCAGATGCAATGCGCCATGCACCGTCAGATGCGCGTAATGCGCCATCAGCGATTTTTGCTGCTCCCGCGCCTCGCGGGCCACCACCTGCGCGCACAGCACGATGTCCCCCTGCAGCGTGGTGGCGCCGGGTTCGTGATAGACGAAGGTCAGTACATTCGTGGCGTAATCCTTGCGGCGATAGGCGTTGTTCAGCTTGTGCGCCTCAACCATGTTGACAATGCGCAGGCCAATCTCCACGGGCACATCCAGGGTTGCATTCAGCCATTTCCGGAACTGGCGATCCGTCGGGATGCCCGCTACGCGGCTGGCGCGCTGGATGTCGATAGTGCGGCGCACCGTCATGCGCCAGCAGACCCGGCCAGTTGAAGAAGTTTCTGGTACGCGGTAATGGTTTCGTTGTCGCTCAGGTTCATGAGCCCTTCACCGACGTAGATCTCAATCTCGGTGATGTTCTTGTCCGCGACGGTCCGTGCGGCGCCCAGCCAGATGCGTTCGCTGGCCGCCAAGTGGTCACGCGCGTATTCCCATTTCTCCACGGGCACGGAAAACCGCAGGTGCATGAGATTGGCCTGGGGCACGGCCGGCGTCACGGTGACACCGGGCAACGTGCCGAGGACTTCCGCGAGCGCCAGTGCGCGCCGGTAATAGGCCTGCATCCGGGCGAGGCGCGAGTCGAAACGCATCGCGGCGCTGGCAACAAGAGGGTACTGCTGGTAAATGGTGCCGCCGTGGCGCGTCAGCCAGACGCGCGCGTCAGCGATGAATTTCTCGTCGCCCAGCAGCATCGCGCCGGACAGCCCGCCTATGCCCTTGTAGAACGACACATAGACTGAATCAAACAAGGCAGTAATGTCGGCGTAACTCTTGTCCTTGTAAAATGCCAGCGCCTCCCACAAACGCGCGCCGTCGAGATGCATTTTGGTGGATCGTCCGGAGGCGATGTTTCGCTGTTCGACGAGGTCATCCCAGGCCGGCAACCTGCCGCCGATTTCGCGCATCGGCAGCTCGATCACGACGGCCGAAAGCGGCTTGTCGTAACGCTTCAGGTCCTTTGCCGTGATGGTTTCATCGGGCTTCCCCAGGAAGTGTGCGCGCAGCCCATGCAGTTCTTTGTAGGCGTGCTCCTCGTGCAACTCCAGGTGCGCGGTGCGATGCATGCCGATATCGACGTTGTGCGCGCGGTCGGCCCAGATCCTGAGCGCGATCAGCGACGCCATTTTGCCGCTCGGCATGAACACGGCAGCAGGCTTGCCCAAAAGTGTTGCCACCTTGGCTTCGAAATCGGCGATCAGCTTGCCGCTGCCGTAATTGTCGATGTCGTATTCGTTGGCCGACATCCAGTCGGCGATGGCCAGCATTTCGTTTTGCGGCAACGGCGCGGGATGCCCCGAGACCAGCCGGTTGCACTGGCGCTTCAGGCTCGCACGTGCTTGCGAAGAATTGGTGGCCGCCATCAGCGCACGCTGCGGTGATGTGCTTCGTACGCCGTGACGATGGACTGCACCAGCGGATGGCGCACGACATCGTTGGCCTGGAAAATCGTGAAACCGATGCCGCGAATCCCGTGCAGCACATTGCGTGCGTCGATGAGCCCGCTGGTGGTGCCGTGCTTCAGGTCCACCTGCGTGACGTCGCCGGTGATGACCGCCTTGGTGCCGAAGCCGATTCGCGTGAGGAACATTTTCATTTGCTCAGGTGTCGTGTTTTGCGCTTCGTCGAGGATGATGAACGAGTGATTCAAGGTGCGCCCACGCATGAAGGCCAGTGGTGCGACTTCGATCTGCTGGCGCTCGAACATGCGGTTGACCTTGTCGAAGCCCAGCAATTCGTACAGCGCGTCGTACAGCGGACGCAGGTAGGGGTCAACTTTTTGCGACAGGTCGCCCGGCAGGAACCCCAGTTTCTCACCGGCTTCCACGGCGGGCCGCGTGAGCACAATGCGCTTCACCAGGTCGCGCTCGAATGCATCCACCGCGCAGGCGACCGCGAGATAGGTTTTGCCGGTGCCGGCCGGGCCTACACCGAAAGAAATATCGTGGGTCTGTATCTGCTTGATGTATTGCGCCTGGTGATCGGTGCGTGCGCGCAAATCGGCCCGGCGGGTGTGCAGCGCAATTTCCTCGTCGACCGGCGCAGGCAGGGATTTGGATTTGCCTTCGCCCGCCTGTCCCCGCGCATGACTCATCTCGACGATGCCGAGCTGGATTTCTTCCACCGACAGGTCGTTGTGCGCCTTGGCGTAAAAACGGTTGAGCACTTTTGCCGCCAGCTCGATTTTTTCGCGCGGCCCCGAGATGGAAAATTTTTCGCCGCGGCGCGCAATCGACACATCCAGCGCCGCTTCAATCTGGTGAATGTTGGCGTCGAATGCGCCGCACAGTGAGGCCAGGCGGTGATTGTCGACAGGCGTAAACGCGAATTCCAGTGAAGGTGTTTTCATCGTGTCAGGCCGCGATGGTTTCGGCAGTGACAATTTCACCTCGCAGCGTGTAGTGGCTCACCGCGGAAATTGTCACATCCACAAACTGCCCGACGAGCCGCTGTGCATTTTTTCCATCCACCGCAAAATTCACCACGCGGTTATTGTCGGTGCGGCCCATCAATTCGTTGGCATCCTTGCGCGACGCACCTTCCACCAGCACGCGCTGCGTGGTGCCGACCATGCTTTCAGCGATGGCGTGCAATTGTGCATCGAGGATTTTCTGCATGCGCTGCAACCGTTTCAGCTTGACGTCGTACGGCGTATCGTCATGCAGGCTGGCGGCGGGCGTACCCGGGCGGCGCGAATAGATAAACGAGAAACTGCCGTCGAAACGAATATCCTCGATCAGCTTCAGCGTGCGCTCGAAATCCTCTTCGGTTTCACCCGGAAAGCCGACAATGAAATCGCTGGAAATGGAGATATCGGGGCGCACGGCGCGCAACCGGCGGATGATGGATTTGTATTCCATCACGGTGTAGTTGCGCTTCATGCCGGCCAGTACGCGGTCAGACCCCGACTGGACCGGCAGGTGCAATTGCGACACCAGCTTCGGTAATTTTCCATACGCGTCGATCAGCCGCTGCGTGAATTCCAGCGGGTGCGAGGTCGTGTAGCGGATTCGCTCGATTTGCGGAATGGCGTGAACCGCCGACAACAGCAGCGCGAAATCAGCTTCGACTTTTCCCCCGGCACCATCAGCCACATCGTTCATCTCGCCTACGTAGGCATTCACGTTCTGCCCCAGCAGCGTCACTTCCTTCACACCCTTGCCGGCCAGCTCGCGGATGTCGGCCATGACGCTTTCGAACGAGCGCGAAATTTCTTCACCGCGTGTGTAGGGCACCACGCAGAAGCTGCAGTATTTTGAGCAGCCTTCCATGATCGACACAAATGCCGTCACACCCTCGACGCGGGCAGGTGGCATGTGATCAAACTTTTCGACTTCGGGAAACGAGATATCGACCTGTGACTCGCCGGTCTGGCGGCGCGTCGTGATCATGGCCGGCAGGCGATGCAATGTTTGCGGACCGAAGACGAGATCAACATACGGCGCGCGCTTGACGATGGCATCACCTTCCTGCGACGCCACACAACCACCTACACCGATCAGCAAATTGGGATTGGCCGCTTTCAATTCGCGGATGCGGCCCAGGTCGCTGAATAATTTTTCGGAGGCCTTCTCGCGCACCGAGCACGAGTTGTACAGGATCACATCGGCGCCCTCGGGCTCGGTGGTCTTCTCGTAACCTTCAAAGGCATGGAGCACATCGGCCATCTTGTCCGAGTCGTACTCGTTCATCTGGCAACCGAAGGTCTTGATGAAGACCTTCTTGGGGGCGGGACTGCGGCTATCGGACATGCTGTGTCTCCTGGTGGCGGGGAATAACCCGGGCAGGTTTAAACGAAGAAGGGCCGGCAACGCCGGCCCTTTCGAGGTTGGTATTCATTTTTCGCCGCAGATGAACCGTGGACGACATCATCAACCTCACGAGCCGTCATTTTAACACTCATCCACCATGACACCCCGCAATCAGGAGCGAATATGGTCGCTGTCGGCCAGCGTTCCGTCGGCGTTTGGCTTATGGCTTTTGCGCGATTCGTTGGCGATAGGTGTCGATGCTGACGCGGGTGGGGTTCGACTGCGCAATCATTGCGCCGGCGATGGCGTTGCACTCTTTTCCTTGATCTTCCCCATCAGCGTATTCCACGATGCTTCAAATGACGTGACGCCTTCGCGCTGTAATTGCGCGGCGATCGCGGACACGTCCACACCTGCGCGCGCGAACTCGGCGAGCTCGTGCTCCGCGTGTGCGCCCTCCACCGACATCACGTTACCCGCCACGCCGTGATCCGCGAACGCGAGCAGGGTTTTCTCCGGAAGCGTGTTGATGGTGTCCGGTGCGGCGAGTGCGGATACATACAACGTATCGGACACATTGGGATCCTTGGTGCCTGTGCTGGCCCACAGCAGGCGTTGCGGCATGGCGCCGGCTTTTGCCAATGCCTGCCAGCGGTCCGTCGAAAGTATTTCGCGATAGGCAACATAAGCCTGCATTGCCGTGGCCAGGCCCAGGCGATTCTGCAGCGGCGCGGGCACCTTGTCGTGCACCAGCGCATCCCAGCGGCTGACAAAAACCGAAGCCACCGACAACACACGCGGATTGAGGCCGGCCGCAATACGCCGCTCGATGCCTCGCATGTAAGCTCCAGCAGCGGCGCGATAGCGGTCGCTCGAAAACAGCAACGTCACATTCACCGGTACGCCGTTGAAAATGGTTTCTTCTATTGCCGGCAGGCCTTCCGGTGTGCCCGGAATCTTGATGAACAAATTGGGGCGTGCCGCTTCGGCGTGCAGACGCGATGCGGCGGCGATGGTGTTGGCGGTATCACGCGCAAGCAGCGGTGAGACTTCCAGCGATACCCAGCCTTCAACGCCATTGGTTGCGTCATGCATGGGCCTGAACACATCAGCGGCCTGCCTGAGATCCTGCAGCGCAATCTGGAAAAAAATTTCTTCAGTGGAGAGCCCGCGTTTCGCAAACTCGCGTATCGACTCGTCATACAGCGTGCTTCCGCCGATGGCTCGTTCGAAAATGGTGGGGTTGGACGTCAGCCCGGTTATCGACAGCTCTGCGATATAGCGCGCCAGCGTGCCGTTGGCCAGCAGCTCCCGCGTAATGTTGTCCAGCCAGAGTCGCTGGCCGAGGTGATGCAATGCTCCGGTATTCGCGTTCATGCCATTCCTTTGCGCATCAGGTTCGTGCGCCCACCGTTGTGTCGCGCGTATCTGTTTTGTCTGCCATGGCGTGCTGGTGGTTCCCGAAATACTGGCAGCCCACACTGCAGGCCATGGCGGGAGAGCATCAATGCAAGCGAATGGCACCGGCGCCGAACAGCCCGAGCAGGCCGATGACGATCAGGTAAAACGCGACGATGTAGTTCAACAGCTTGGGCATGACCAGGATGAGGATTCCGGCGATTAGCGAGACCAGCGGTCCGATGCTCAGGTTCAGGTTCATGGGAACTCCTTGGGTTACAACGATTTGCCTACGTGCTGAATGATACTGCCGATCATCAGCACATCCTTCGATCGTCGCAATCCTTGACTGTCAGAAGGCGTTGCCCGCGCAACGATAAGGAATCCGCTACGAGAACCTGAACTGCACCGGGACGCACACGTTGTAGGTCGGCGACTTCGCTTCCAGCCGTGGCGCGAACTTGCCCAGGATGAGCCTCTTGGAAATTTCGTCGGTGAAGTGCCGGTTCGCGGTCGTCGTATGGG
This sequence comes from Betaproteobacteria bacterium, assembly GCA_040006575.1. Classification (GTDB taxonomy): domain Bacteria; phylum Pseudomonadota; class Gammaproteobacteria; order Burkholderiales; family Usitatibacteraceae; genus UKL13-2. The sequence goes on along the minus strand of JBDTWS010000075.1, from coordinate 13,322 downwards.
GAAACGTCTCAATCCAGGTCACCTTGACGTCGGTCACATCACCGCTCACTGAATTGACCTTCATCACCGCCAGTACGTTTGCCTGTATCCGGGCCGATCGCATCGATACGGGATAGCGAATCTGGCTGAATACGGATTGACGGTTAGTAAGCGACGCGCGCAATGATTTGCCACCTGCGCCGGCAGGAGCGGGAGCGGCCGCATCGGAGGCGATGCCGGAAATACTGACCACGCCCTTGCCATCGCGCAATTCAAACCAGACACGCACATTGGTCGTGGCGTCCTCAGGTTCGCATTCGCGATTGAGGCGCTGGTGAAAGCGCCACATTTTCACTGTCTCGTTGACCGCACCCTCGAATGCCTTATTTTCAGGATTCGACTTGACGATGCGCGCGCTGGTAACGCCGCCGGTTTTGTCGACCTTCACTTTCACGTCAACGTAGCCGGTCGCTTTCGCCTCAAGTTGGGCCAGCGGAAAGTCAGGCGCTACCACGGCCTTCGGTCGCGACCAATCCTTGGGATCATCAGCGAACAGCATTTCCTCAGTGATCGGGCCCGACGCATAGACGGGCACATCGGACGCGGCAGCAGGATTTGTTACGAGGATCGCAGCGACCGACGCGCCAAAAATTGCGAAGGAAAAAAACAGGCCGCGGGATTGGTGTGCGTCGTAATCTGCATGGCGGATGTCGATGAAAGAATTCGTCATTGTGGTTTCCAGTTTTATTATTGAGCAAGCGATGGACATTGCTGTCGCTCTCAAATGCAGCGTGACACGTCGATTATAAGTCGCACGATTTGGCCCACAGCAAATTGCGGAATCAGCGCATCAAATGCGTTTCCGCCAGGCTTGCAATGTCTTAACCGTGAATATTTTCACCTGCAAATCAAGCACTGGCGCGGTGTTCCGGCCATTTTATGCCTGCAAGGCGCGCCGGTACTTGAGTTTGAATGAGAAATTTCTCTAAATTTATTTCCAGCGAACCTGGCGGAGTTCACGCAGCACACCCTTCGGACACCTTGCACACCTTGCAACAGGCTATTGCGGCCTCACCTGTGAGCGATGATGAAATGGAAACCCAGTGCACTCAATTGGCGGCGCCCACTTTTTTATTTGTTGCTGCCCGTCTTTCTGGTGATGATATTTCTGGGATTCCCGATTCCGGTTCCGCCACCGTTGGTGACAAAAGCCCGGCAGGAAGAATCCGCGCCGGAGCAGTCGGAAGCGAAGCGGTGACCGCAAAAGTCTGGAGGACGTAAATGCAACTGGCGCACGTGCTCAGTGCCGCACCAGGAGCAGGCAGGAGACGACGAGAATAAATGACACTGCCTCAAGGCCGCTCGCCATGAAAAACTTTTTGCGTGGTGGTGAAGCTGGGACGAAGGCGCTGCAACCGAGAAAGACGAGTAGTAGCAAAGGGCTCACCATCAGCCGCAAAATAGCAAAACTCGTCAAGAAATCCGGGGGCACGAAAACCGTTGTCGAATCACTCCACAACGTCACGATCATCACCAATGCAGCAACAGGTGCCGTGAGCGCAATCGCCAGCGCAATATTGGATACGCCGGTCCACGGCGATTTGCCTTGCCACAGGAAATATAGTGCAGCGCCTGTCGGCACCAGCGCGATCAATCCGAATACGCCGAGGAACAGGATACTGTCAGCGAAGGCGTACATGCCATCCGCACCCTTGCTGTCGGCCGCGGTCTTCGCGACATGGATTCCCACTACCTGGTCCGCGATCCACCAGGCGGCCATGTAGCCCAGCAATACGACCACAGTTTTCGCAAGTGTCTTCAACGTTATGGTTGCCTCACGTTTGCTCACCCAGGATTCATGCGGCCGGCGCCGCGCGTGTGCTCGAGTTTACACCGTGATGATTCCCCGGTCTGCCTGCGCGAACGCGTCGCGCACAGCCAGGGCTTCCGACCAAACGTGTAGCATACGAATCTTGCTGCGGCACCCAATGTGCACTCAATGTCACGGCAATAAATCTCCAGAACACAGCGCCGCCTGCATCACGATCATGCTCCCTTCCAGGTTTCGGAAAATCAAACAAAAAGCGATCATGAAAAAAGCCCTGCTTGTCCTTTCCGCGCTGCTGATGGTGGCTCATCCCGTGTTCGCGCATGCCGCCGCTGACGATGCGCCCGCCTACCTGAATTCCGGCAAAGTGCTTCCTGCCAACCTGCCCTTCTCGGAAGCCGTGAAAGTCGGCAACACCCTGTATCTCTCTGGCCAGATCGGCGTCGTGCCCGGCAGCCTGAAACTGATTCCAGGTGGGACGCGCGAAGAAGCGCGACAGACCATGCAGAACATCAAGACCACGCTGGAGGCGCACGGCCACTCGATGGCGGATATCGTGAAGTGCACCGTGATGCTGGCCGACATGTCCGAGTGGTCTGCGTTCAATGAGGTTTACCAAAAATTTTTCAAAGCGCCCTATCCCGCGAGAAGCGCGTTCGGCGCGAATGGCTTGGCACTGGGTGCAAGGGTCGAGGTGGAATGCATTGCGGTGGTGAAGGCTGTTGGCGCGAAGTCCTCAGAGGCAAAAACGCTGGGCAGCCTTTCGCCCGCGCAAAGGCTGGCGAAGCTTGCAGGTCGGCCCACGGGCAAGGTGATCTATCTCGGGGTGATGTTGATCAGCGGTGCTGCCAACGCGGACAACCAACCTGCGCGCAGCGACATGAGCATCGTCGTCGATGGCGAGAAAATTTCCGCCGTGCTCCCCACATCGCAAGTCGATGCGGCGATTACCAAGAATGCTGAAGTCATCGACGCGCGCGGCATGTTCGCCATTCCCGGCCTGGTCGATTCGCATGTGCACTACGCCACCTTGCCTGATCGCGCGTACGCCGAAGCTGAATTGAAGCGCGCAATTTATGGTGGCCTCACCGGCGTGCGCGACATGGCCGGGGATGCGCGTGCGCTGGCCGATCTTTCGCGCGCTGCACTGGTGAATGAAATTGCCTCGCCGGATATTTTCTATGCGTCGCTGGTGGCAGGCCCCGGTTTCTTTGAGGACCCGAGAACAGTTTCCTCCTCACTAGGCATGACACCCGGCATGGTGCCGTGGCTGTACGCGGTAACGGACAAGAGTGATCTTGCCCGGGTGGTGGCGCAGGCGCGCGGCACCGGCGCCACCGGCCTGAAGATTTACGCCGACTTGCCGGGGCCAATTGTGAAAGGCCTGATTGCCGAATCGAAACGCCAGGGTTTTCCGGTGTGGACGCACCAGCAGGTTTTTCCGGCCACGCCGTATGACTCGCTGGGTGCGACCACCGTATCGCATGCCTGCATGATCGCGCGCCATATTCGCGAACCGGGCAAGACGCAATACAAGCGCAGCCCGCATCCCTCGTACGCGGGCATGACCGCCGATGATCCCGGCATCCGCAAATACGTTGCCGCACTGGTGGCATCGGGAACCATCATGGACGCCACGCTCAGCGTCTACAAATTGCCGCCATCGACAGACGGTTCACCCGTCGTGCCGAAACAATGCCCGATCGAACTGGTTGGCGACATCACCCGCGCCATGCACAAGGCGGGTGTGAAAATCATCGCCGGTACCGACAGCGGCGCCGTCCCGGACGATCCTTTCCCCGCGCTGTATGCGGAAATGGAAGCGCTGGTCCGCTACGCCAGCATGACGCCGCATGAGGCCATCATCGCCGCCACGCGCAATGCCGCAGCCGCCGTCGGCAAGGAAAAAGAATTCGGCACCATCGAGCCAGGCAAATTTGCCAACTTCGTACTGCTGAAAGAGGACCCGACCACCGATATCACAAAGCTGCGCTCGGTCTTCATGACGGTGAAACGCGGTACGCGATTCCTGCGCAGCGCGTACCAGCACAGGACGATCGTTGAGCCATCGGATTTGTGATGGCGTCGATGCGCGAACAACTCATTTGAAGAACTCACCCGCACACACTTTTCGATAGCGAAAATTCATGTCCATTGAATCCAATCCCAAAGACCAGGCCGCTGACGAAACCAAGGCGGACTTGCCTTCACCCCGCCGCACGTTTATCAAGCACGCCGGTGCCATCAGCATTAGCGCTTCCCTGATGCCGCTCATCTCCAGCGAAGCCGAGGCGGCCACCGCGCCTCTGCCGAAAATGACAAGGCCCCTGGTCATCGACGCCCTCGGTGGTTTCCAGAACGCAAACCTCACCGAGGCAGAAACCGAAGGCCCCACGCGCGGCGTGGACGCACGTTCACTCGCTGACGCAAAAGCATCGGGGCTCTGCGCGGTCAATCTCACCATCGGCTTCGTGGCAGGAAAAGTAGAACCCTTCGAGCACAGCATCCGCGATATCGCCCACTGGGACACGCTGCTGCGCCGGCACTCGGCCTCGTTGACGAAGGTACTCAGCGTCAACGATATCCGCTCTGCGCGATCGCAAAGCAAGATAGGCGTGATCTACGGATTCCAGAACGCCGCGATGATGGGCAATGATGCCAGTCGCGTGGAAATATTCGCCGACCTCGGCGTGCGCGTGATCCAGCTGACGTACAACGTCCGCAACGCCCTCGGCGACGGCGCGATGGTGGCCGAGAACAGGGGCCTGAGCACTTTCGGCCGCGAGGTTGTGGATGCACTCAACCGCCATCGCGTACTGGTCGATTTGGCCCACAGCGGCGAAGCAATCTGCCGCGATGCCATCACCGCGTCAAAAAAGCCCGTCCTCATTTCGCACACCGGCTGCCGCGCGCTGGCCGACCTGCCGCGCAACAAGACCGACAAGGAATTGAAACTGCTGGCCGATCGCGGCGGATTCGTCGGCATCTACTTCATGCCTTTCCTCGCCATCAACCGACAGCCCATGGCCGCAGACCTGATCGCGCACATCGAACACGCCATCAAGATTTGCGGCGAGGACCATGTCGGCATCGGCACCGACGGCAACGTGACCAAGGTCGACGATATGCCCGCCTTCATGGGACGCTTTCGCGATGAGGTGGCAAAGCGCCGCGCCGCCGGCATCGCCGCCACGGGAGAACGCGACGATATCGTCACGTTCCTGCCCGATCTCACCGGCGCGGAAAAATTCCGCAAGCTCGCCGACCTGCTGGCCAAGCGCGGGCATTCGAGCCGGCGTATTGAGAAACTCCTTGGAGAGAATTTCTTGCGGGTGGCGGAACAGGTTTGGTGAATCGCGGTACGTGAAACAACCAGACGGATTCTGGGCTCTAGCCCAGGGTTTCAGCCAATTCCCGCAATACGTCTTGCGGCCGGGCAGTGATGATTTCACCGTGCGAAACGACGATGCGTCTCAGGTCCTCTATAGTCGCCCATTGCATTAACTGAGTACGCAAGGCTTCCTTGTCCTTGATCATCATCAGCTTCGCAGGTTGTGGAATGTGAGGCTCATCTCCGGCAAATCCCATCATGCGCAACAGCCATCCGCCGAAGCCTGACGCATGTTTCACATTGCCGATCAGGTCGTTCAGCACCAGCGTAGTCCCGTTCTGCGTGCGAATCTTCATCGCCGCCTCGTGCTCCCGGGTACCGGGAACGGTAATGAACACCACGTCGGGATCGTTGAACGCAGGCGCAGTGTTGTCGACCGGTACCTCTTCTTCGACGGCTTTACGCGAACCTGCGGGCGCCACCACCTGGATGGCCGGGTACCGTTGTTTCCAAACCTTTGCATCGAGTCGATGATGATCGTTGGGAACGATGAGAAAACTGGGTTCACCATACAGCTGCAACGCGGCCATTTCGTATTCTTCAAGGGAAATGGCGCTGAAAATCACGAGCCGCGAATCCCGCAGCCGGACAACCGTCATGCGCCGCGGAATGTCGACCAGTGGCATGTGCAACTCACCGACAACGGTCAGGATGTTGTCGTCAATTTGCGAAAGCTTGCCGTGCGGCAACACCTTCCACTCATCAAGTGTCTTCGGCATAGTGGCTCCCGTATGTATGAACAGGCGCTCTGGGCAACATCAACCTGTCCGCAGCAAGAAATCGCGACTCTGCCTTAGTCGAGAGGGAGGCCCAGTGCAGGGTCCAATCCCTTCGGCCTTTAGACAGAAGCATTAAAAGAACTGGCTAGACTGCGTTGCGACCGCTGATCAGGTTCACCACGACCATAATGATGGCGGCAACAAGCAGCAAATGCAGCAGGCCGCCTGCGGTAACCGAGGTGATCATGCCGAGGACCCACAGGACTGCGAGAACGATTGCGATGGTGATCATGATGTTTCCTTCCGTCGTTTTGTTGATGGGCTGGTGGACATCCATTGATGTCTGCCTGAAACGACCTCACGATAAACGGCGGCGGTGTGCGAACAAAGCGTCCGCGTGCTGAAGAAAGGGTAGGTAAACGCCTACGCTTGCGAACCCTGGCGCATGTCAAGACGCGATGTTTTTTCGAATGGAAATTACGTATCAGGCCGCCCGCAGGGAGATTGCCTTGGGACGGCGCTCGCCAGCCCCTGTCGGCTGAAAATAAACTGGGACAGCCCGAGCTGTCCCGAATGTTGGGTGGCCAATCGCTGATTCGAACAGGGGACCTGCCGATTGTGATGGCCAAGCCCGACTCCCCTCGATACAGCGATACACCGATGGCCACTCAACTTTCGGTTGCAAATGAATAGCGGTTCATTTGCTCGCTCGCACGCGACGATAAGGCCTAGCCCGCGTGGGCGTCTCCCGTCCATTGCAAAAGGGCGCCGGCTTCCATGGGTTTCGCGATCAGGTAGCCTTGTGCGAGTTGGCATCCGAGCCGGGACAGCAAGTCCCAATCCTGCGGCGTCTCGACCCCTTCGGCAACAGACGTAATTTTCAGTTTCCACGCCATGTCGAGGCTGGATTTGAGGATCACCTTTGCCGATGGCTGCCTCGCGGCATTGGCAACAAAGGAATGGTCGATTTTGAGTTCAGTGAAGGATATGCGCGTGAGCTGCTGCATCGACGAATAGCCGGTGCCGTAGTCGTCGATCGACAGGCCGAAGCCCTTCATGCGCAGGCGCGCGAGATTCTCCAATGCCTGGCCGATGTCGGTCGCCGCCGCGGATTCGGTCAGTTCGAGCACCATATGCTGCGGATCCAGTTTTTCGCCGCACACCAGCTCGGTAACGCGCGCCGCAAATTGCGTATCTGCCAACGACAGAATCGACAGGTTGACCGCCACACTTACATCCAGTGCACTCGACGCGCGCCACTGGCTGCACAGTGCTGCGGCTTTCCTGAGCATGACCCAGGTGAGCTTGTCGACCAGGCCGCAGCTTTCCATTTGCCGGACGAACGCCTCGGGTGCGATGATCCCAAGATTGGGATGGCGCCATCGCGCCAGCGCTTCAGCTCCTTTAACGCGCCCGGTCGTCAAATCCACCTTGGGCTGGAACCAGGGCTCAAATTCATCGTTGTTGAGGCCTGCCACCAGTTCTTCTGCGGTGAATGAAGGCGCCGCAGTATGCGAACCCGCCGCAGGATTGCCTGCGCTTGTTTGCGCGGCCTGCGTTGCATGCAACTTGATCAGCGTGCCCAGCTTTGCCTTGGTGACGGGCTTTTCGATTACGCCAAGTATGTTGACGCCATATGCGCGGGTCATGGTCTCGACCGAGGAAAGCAACGAGCGCTCCAGCACGCTGGCCAGGATGATCGAAACGGGCAGCCCCGCCTGTCCCAGGTGGCGCATGAATTCCATTCCGTCCATGCCGGGCATGTTGAGGTCGCTGATGATGATGTCTACGCGCGCGTCGGGTGCGGTGACGATATTCAGCGCTGCGAGACCGTCTGTGGCCACGGCCACTCTTTTCGCGCCGAGGCTCGCCAGGATATCGAGGAGGATGCCGCACTGCTGCTGGTGGTCCTCGACGGCGAGGAAATTTAGATCGGCAATTCGCACTCGGACTCTTCGCAAAAAACATTGAGCTTTTCCAGCTCCCGCCGGAAGGCAACCATATTCGACTCCACCGCTTTCCAGTCGCCCGCCCGGCCTGCGCCCTCCAGTCGCAGGCATACGGCGGCAAGTGCAACAGCGCCGACCATCCTGCTGGCGCCATTGATACGGTGGACAGTACTGGTGAAGTCCAGGAGTTCGCACTTTGCGGCAGCGACACCGAGCCGGACCGCGTCGGCATCGTTGACTCGGCGGAAGTCCGCCAGGAAAGCGCGTTCCTTGGCTTTATCGCCGCCGGAGATTGCGGCGAGCACTGAACAATCGACCGGTGTCACGGGCCGTGGTATCGGCAGCCACTGGTCCAGCTTGTTCAACAGGCCCTTCAATTCCACCGGCTTGGCAAGATAGTCGTCCATGCCGGCGGCAAAGCACAGCTCCGCCTCACTGTCGAGCGCGTTGGCCGTACAAGCGATGATGGGAATGCGTTTGCCACCGGCGTGCCCCGACTCGATCGCGCGGATGTTGCGCGCGAGGTCGTAGCCGTTCATTCCCGGCATGTTGCAATCGGTGATCAGCAGGCCGAAGCGGCCGGCCTGCCACATTGCCAGCGCGGCGATGCCGTCGCCGGCGCTCTCGGCCGCGTAGCCCAGCATATTCACCTGCCGCTCGATGAGCGAGCGATTGGTGGGGTGATCATCCACGATGAGCACCAGTGTCCCTTCGGCTTCTGCCACCGCGACGATGGGCGCGGCGCGACGCAGTTTTGCCGTGGTAGCCAGCCATTCGTGATCGCTGACGGGTTCTTCCGTTACGATCGATGCGGGGTCGGCGCGCGCCAGCGCCAACTCGAAACTCACGGTCGTTCCGGCACCCGGCGCACTGGCCATTTCGATGGAACCGCCCATCATCTGTGCCAGGCGCTGGCAGATGGTGAGACCCAGTCCGGTGCCGCCTGCGCGCGGCGAGGCATCGCTCGCGGCCTGTGTAAACGGCTGGAACAGGGTTTCCTGGTCTGCGGTCGAAATGCCGATTCCCGAATCCTTGACGGAGAAACGCACACGGTCGGCGATTTCGGTTTGCACGACCAGCACGGCTTCGATTTCGACCTGTCCCTTGTCCGTGAATTTGAGCGCGTTGCTGACCAGGTTGTTGAATATCTGGCGCAACCGCATCGGATCAACCATCAGCGCGGGGCGAATGCGCGGGTCGACGTTGCAGGTGAGCAAGACGTTCTTGCTGCTGGCGATACCGGAATAAATATCGCACACGGCCTTCAGCGCCGATCGGATCGATGCGGCCTCGGGACGTACTTCCAGCTTTCCCGCCTCGATTTTGGAAAAATCGAGGATGTCGTCAATGATGCGCTGCAATGACTTGCCCGACTCGCGTACCACCTTGAGGGTGGCGCGCTGCGCGGCGTTGAGTTCCGTCAAGCTGAGCAACTCGAGCAGTCCCAGCACGCCGTTCATGGGCGTACGGATCTCGTGGCTCATGGTGGCCAGGAAAACGCTCTTGGCGCGATTGGCGGCCTCGGCGACCAGCCCGACTTCCTGCAATTCAACCTCCAGCAGTTTCTGCTTGGTGATGTCGGCCCAATAGCCGTTCCAGAGCAAGCTGCCGTCGGGGTCCTTGCGGACTGCGGCGGTATCGCAGATCCACCGGGTTTCGCCTTCGGCCGAGAGGACACGGAAGGGGTGGCTGAGGGGTTCCAGCGTGCGCGCCGCTGATTCGATTGCCGCGAGCAGTGCCGGCCGATCCTCCGCGAAAATACATTCGCGGAATGCATCGGGGTTGCTCAACAGCAATTCGCGCGTCACGCCGAACAGGTGTGCGACCGATCCGCTGACAAATTCGAAACGCTGCTTGCCCACCTGGTCCGGCCCTGAGCGGCACTGGTAGATAGCGCAGGGGAGGCTTCCTGCCATGTCGGCCAGGGTGCGCTCGATACGGTCACGCGCGCCGGCCTGGCGCACGAAGCCAAGATAGCCTGGCAACAGGAACAGCAAACTGATCAATACCGCGGCGATCAGCACGACGAACGCCGTCGCGTGCCGCTGCTGTTCCTCCGCGCGACGCAGTCCGAGCAAGCGCAACTCTTCCTGTTCCATCTCCCCGGTCAGGTCGTCGATTCGCGCGCTCACCTGCCGCCCGACTTTCGTTGCCGCGCGTGCGCCGGGGATGTCCCTGGCCTTCCCCTGGCGCTGCTTGACCTCCTCCTGCATCATCGCAATGCGTTCAGCGATCAGTTGTTCGAGGTGAGCCATGCGGCGTTGCTGGTCGGGGTTGTCGAGTGTGAGGCGCTTGATCTCCGCAGTGGCCTTGGTGACCTTCACCAGCGCCTTGTCGCGATCGGGCAGGAACGCATCCCGGCCGGAGTAGAGGAATCCGCGTTGCGCCGACTCGGCCAGGCCCAGCGCGTCGCCGAACTCGTCGATGGCGCGCATCTCCTGGAGTGTGTGCGTGACCCGGCGCGTCGACTCGCGCGACTGGACCGTGGCGTCATAAAGCAGCCAGCCCAGCACCACGATGACCAGCGCGGCCACCCCAAATGCAATGTGCGCAAGTTTCTTGAGCCCAAGGCGCGCCACGGCATGGGCAGGGTAAAGTTGGGCGAAATTCATATTACGGATCTTCTCGCTTCGAGGTTTTGGCAAAATCGACGAGTTCGCATCGCGTTCAATCGGCGTTAAGTTTCCTCCGTTGCTGTGGCGCTCTCTGTCTGCTATCGCACAGAGCACGGTAGCGCGTGGTAGCCGCATATCCTGCTTTGTCCCCCAAGGTGGTTCATACCTTCAATACACCCGGGGTTGAGTGGAACCGTTACCTGGCCGCGGCGGTCGGGGGTGGTAACGCCTGGCCGGCCGTGATCTGCGCGACCAGCGCATCGGGCACGTAGTGCGGGCCGTCGAACAGATAGATGCGATAACCCTCGTAGTACGCCAGTTGCGGACCCAACTCCCCGATGGTGGCGCCGCGCAGGCCGCCGCCGACCTGCGGCCGGAACGCCTCGGCGATAATTCGCACCCGGTCCTTGCCAAGCCGGGAAGCCAGCACATCCGCATAGTGCCGCGCGGTGCGCGCATCGCGCGCATGCACCCCCACGCCATCCTGGAAAAACACACCGACGTCGGGCGGCAGCCATTTCATCAGGCCCCGCACCAGCGCATCGGGACCGATATTGGCGCTGTCATAGACGCTGATCCAGAGCGGACGCGGAAGCTTGGCCAATAGCGGGGCCAGCGTCGGCGCTTCGGACCAGGTGGGGTCGATTTCGACCGGAAAATACCAGCCCACCACATTTAACGGTGTCGGCAATTCGGCAAGTGCGGCGGATTGCGCGGCGAGATTGACAATGTCGGTGCGCGCCGCCTTTTCATCGAAGCGTCCGGCCAGGCCGAGAATCACCTCGCGCGCCCACGGCTCGGCGGCGATTCTGTCCCACGCCGGTAATTGCGACGCCGTGGGGAGCGGCGTGCCATTCACATACGCGGTGCCATCGACCGAGATCCACTGCACCAGCAGTTCGCTGCCCCCCATGCGCTGCCAGTTGCCGCGCGGTTCCAGTGTCTTGTTGTCGATCTGCCATACCGTGCCGGCCAACGGCGGTATCACGGAGGGACGCAACGCGCAGCTGCCAAGTGTCAGCGTGAGTGCCGCGACGGCGATGAGCATCTGCGGCAAGGTGGTCGCGCCGTTTTGTGCATGGTTGTTTTCGCGCAGCATGAATTCGCTCAAATGCGCTCAATACGAAAGCGTAGTGGTCAGGAACATGCCATCCGCGCGTTCCGCACCACCGACGCGGAAGCGATATTGAAGCGTCATGTCGAGCCAGGAACGCGCTGCGTTGTAGGTATCGTCGCGAAACCAGTAGCGTGCGCCGATGCCGGGGCCGATGCCGAAGGAGCTGTGTGCAATCGCCGATGAATCGTAATCGGCGGCCATCGACAGATGCGGGAACAGCACCCACATGCTTTCGCCATCGGGTCGCAGGCTCCTGCCCGTCTCGACATTGGCCAGCGCATAGTTTTGTCGCGCCGTCAGGTACCGGCCGGCCTCGGCGGAAACACGGGTGGTCCACCACGATGGCACGTCCACACGCAAATCGCCGCCGTTACCACCGGAGTAGCCAAGCTGGGCCAGCCAATCGTTGCTGCGTCCGGATGGCGTGAAAACCCGGCTGAGCGAGACGACGAGATTGGTCTCCGACAACGGCTTGTGGCGAATGCCCAACGCACTCTGCAATGTGCCGCCGCCGGTGGCGCCGTCACTCTTGCTGTACAACGTTTCGAATGAACGCGCGAACAGTTCGGTGTATCGACCGTTCTGGTAGCCCCAGGGCCGCCAATATGCTTCGATACCCGCCTGCAAGCTGTCAGTGCCGGTACGGGTTCCTGGCGTTGGCCCAAGTCCGGAGACCGCGCCGCGATAGGTGAGCGAGGCGATGACGCCCCAGGTGCGCGAGACCTCGGCTATCGCACGGCGGGTGTTGAATCGCAGTTGCGGGTCCATGCGCAGCTTTATGCCGTCAGTGTTATTGGCACCGTCTTTGTTGTCGGCACCGTCGATCGCGCGCTTGAAGTAGGCGATGGCTTCGTGGTCCCGTAGTGCGCGGATGGCCGTGAAGGCCGCATCCTGATAGGCGGAAATGGGGAGCTTGCCGCCGGCATCGGCGCGGTCGAACGCGGCGAGCGCATATTCGTCGTTGCCCACGCGCGCCGCGAGATAAGCGATGTCCACATCGGGCGTGGTGCCGAATTCGTTCCCCGCCACTGCACGCTCGAAACGCCGACTCGCTTCCGCTTTGCGATCCAGGTCGACCAGGAGAGCGATTTCGGTGGCGACGGGAAGATGGCCCAGGCGCAATGCAGACTCGAAATCGCTACGCGCCAACGCTTCCTTGCCGAGGTGCCGGCGGATGAAGCCGCGCTGCGCGAGCAGTGAGGCGTCCTCGCCATCGGCGGCCAGCGCAATGTCGACGACGCGCTCCGCTTCGGCATATTCGCCCATGCGCAACAGGGCATTCATCAATAGCAGTTGATATTCGCGATTGCCGGGCGACAATGCCACCGCCTGACGTGCGCTGCCGGCGGCCTGCGCATAGTCTTTGTCATCGAATGCCTTGTATGCGGCTGTGGCCAATTCAAATGAAGGATCGCGTGATGCACTGGCAAGCACCGCACATTGCTGCCGTGCCGCTGCCTTGCCACAATCGAGCGTGGGCGGGGGATAGTTTGCCGGGGCCGGGTTGCCCGCGACGGCGGATTTGGAGTGAGCCAGGTCAGAGCGCGCGATGCGAACACGGCGCGCCACTTCTTCGTTGGTGACTTCCCGCAAGCCCAGTAATAGATCGAGCGCGCGTTGTGGCTCCCGTGCCGCCAGTGCGGCATCTGCTGCAATCAGGCTGACATTTCTCCTTGTGTCGGTAGTCAGGCCGGGCTGCCCAAGCGCGAGTTCGAAGTCGGCCA
>JBDTWS010000074.1:0-19258 GCA_040006575.1 Betaproteobacteria bacterium | reverse complement strand
GTGCTGGGCGGCATCTCGACCGGGCAGGATGTGACGGTGTCCATCGCCATCAAGCCGACGTCATCGATCCGCCTCGACCGCCAGACAATCGACAAGGCCGGCAATCCGGTCGTGATCAATACCCATGGCCGTCATGACCCTTGCGTGGGCATTCGTGCAACGCCGATCGCCGAAGCTTTGCTTGCGCTGGTGCTGATGGATTGCGCGCTCATTCATCGGGCGCAGAACGGTGATGTACAAGTGGCTACGCCGCGCATTCCTGCGGTTGCTCGTACGGCAGGCACAACAAAACCGGTTGCCGCACACGCCGACGATCCGGATCCCAGCGAAGCCTGACGACTATTTTTCGTACAGTGCGAAGGAGCCGTCCCAGGTGTGATCGGGCGGCAGGGTTTCGAATTGCGCGATGTACGCCAGGTAAATTTCGCAGATGCGCTGGTAGCCTTTGATTTTTTCCAGCACGACAAAGGTGTCCTTCGCCTGCGGCCAGCGACGGTGGCGAAATGCTTCCAGTGCTTTGTGATAACTCTCCAGTGTTTTCAGCGTGTCTGCGTCAAGTTCGCTCTCACGTCCCATCGGTTCGAAAATGCGCACGGCAACTTTCTTTCCCTTGACCCGCACCTTGTCCAGTTCGCGATAGATGAGGCTGGGGACTTTTTCGCAGGTATCGCGGCCCACCACGATCGGCACGCGATAACGCTTGGTGAGGCTCTCAAAACGCGCCGCGAGATTCACGCCATCGCCCAGCACGGTGTAGTTGAGGCGTGAAGCGGTGCCGATGTTGCCGGCGATGACCCTGGAGGTATTGATGCCGATGCCGACCAGCGGATTGGGCAATCTCTCCCGCGCCAGTTCTTCGCCCAGCGCCAGCACCTGGCGGTTGATTTCCAGAGCGGCCAGCATGGCGCGCTCAGGATCGTCGACGCGCGCGACCGGCGCACCGAACAGCGCCATCACGCCGTCGCCGGTGTATTTGTCGATCACGCCTTCGTAGCGGTCGATGACGCCGCTGATGCGTTCGAGATAACGGTTCAGCAATGTCAGGCTGCTGTGCGGCGACATGGTTTCGCACAGCTCGGTGAAATCGCGGATGTCGGTAAACATCACCGTCACCTGCCGTTCCTCGCCACCCAGTTCGATGTTCTGCCGCAGCAACTGTTCGGCCACTTCGGGCGATGCCACCTTGCCCAGCAGGTCGCGGATGCGGTCACGTTCGGCGAGTCCGCGCGACATGTTGTCGAAGGCGGTGGCCAACTCGCCGATTTCATCATCCTGCCGCTTAACTTCGGGGGCGACGCCGACGTAGTTGCCGCCGGCTACCTGGCGCGCGGCTGCGGCCAGCGCGCTCACGGGCCGGCTGATGCGGCGCGCGATACGCACGCTGCCGAACAGCGATATGCCCAGCCCGATCGCCGCCAGGAAAAGCAGCACCACCTGCAGGCTGTCGTAAGGATGCAGGCCATCGCGCATGGAGCGTTGCAGGAGGGCAAAGATGCGTTTGTTGTCGTAGCGATCAATGGTGGTGGTCAGCACTTCGAATTCTTCGTCGCCCAGTATTCGTGTGCCGCCCATCTCGGGCTGGTTGGAGAGGCTCTCGGTGAGGCTGCCGATTTGTTCACGCGCGGACGCCGACAAGGTGGTGGCGACGATTTCTGCCTGCGCATTGCCGGTCTTGCCGATGAAAGTGACGTCGAGCGAGGTGATGCGCTTCAAGTCACTCGCCACCGCATCGTCAATCACGAACGACATGGCCACCCACGAAATGGGCAGCGGCGCCAGCACCGGCACGACGACGATCTGGCAGACCGTGCCGTCGACCATGCGAATGGCCGAGGAACGACGGCGATCCGCTGCACCGGCAATCAGTTCGGGAAAGGCAAATTGCTTGCCCATGGCGTCGGCCTGCAATGTGTCCGCGACCACCACGTTCTGCAGGTTTACCAGCGCCATGCCGGCCGCCTTGATGCGATCGCGATGATTGGTCAGTGCCGAGAGGATGGTGCCGCTGTCCTGGCTGCTCACCGCTTCGCGAAAACCGAAGTCGTAGGTGAGCACCGCGGTGGCTTCCACCAGTTGCTGGCTGTTCTGTTCCAGCAGGCGCTTGAACACGCGCACACCGACGCTCAACTCTTCACGAAGATTGCTGCGCGCGCTTTGCTCGATGGCATAGCGGATGGCGAAAAAACCGGCCATCTGCACGAACAGCAGCAGGACCACAAAGAAAACGACGATACGTTTTTCAAGCTTGCTGCTGCGTAGACCGGGGAAGATCATGCGAGATCGGGGTTGTTCATATGCGACTTGGACAAGTCATGCAAATCCGGGGTCCGTCATACAAGGCCGGATGGATCATTTCCCCGTTGCCGGTACCGCAGGAGCGCCGGGCCGCGGCGAGATGAGCCGCGAAGTGAAGCTGAATTTCACGTCGCTGTTGTCGGCGGCGCCCAGCTTCAGTTTTTGCGGCGCCGGCACTGCTGCACCGCCGGGATACCACATGGCCAGTTCGTAATCCCCTGCCGGCAATCCATCGAGGACGGCACGGCCCTTGCTGTCGGTTTTCGCAAAGTAGGGTGTGTCCACCACCAGCACATAGGCGATCATGTTGTCGTGAATATTGCAGCCGAGCACGACGTCGCCCGGCTTGTCGAGCAACACCGGTTTGGAAGGTACGCCCGAGTAAAGCTTGATTTCAAAGGTCTTGGCCGGCGAGAACGAGTAGACATGGTGGCGAATGGCGTCCCGGTTGGGCAGATTCATCAGCGCGCCGGTCTGTGCGATGCTGACCAGGGGTACAAATTCCTTATTGATCTGCTCGATGGAAATTTCGCGAATGGCGGCCGATGCGGGAGGAGCACCAATGGCCTTCGCATACACCCCTGCGTTGGCGACGCCACCGCCCCCAGGTGTCGACACCTGCACCATGACCTTGGCTGCGAACGCCGTGGATGACAGTCCCGCCAGCGACAGGATGATCATGCGCGCAAGCAGTGCGGCAGGGCAGTGGCGGGAAGTCATGGGCTGGTTTTGCTCCGATTGTGTGGCAATGAAGTTTTTTTAATGACGCTATTTGGTAACAATGTCGCGTTTCATGGGCGCGAGTATTTTCAGAAGTTCATTCTTGGGGCCTTCGTCCACACCGGCGTTTCCCAGCGCGGTGCGAAGGTGTTCCACCATTCCGTAAAATTCACTCTCCTGGATGTCGAGCCCCTTGTGGACCGGCTTCATCGGGTCGCCGCTGTACTTGCACGGGCCCTGCGAAAGCTCGCAAATATGTTCGACGATTTTTTTCTTCAGGTTCACCAGGTTGATCTTGTCGAACGAGCGCCTGGTCTTCGGATCGTTCGCGGTCAGATCAATGGTTTCATCGACGAACTTGACGATGACTTTTTCGCCGCCGAGGCGATCGTAAAGGGTGTCGGCCGCAGCGTTCGTCGCAAAAGCGATGTGACCCAGCGCGAACAGGAAGGGCAGCAGGAATGTCATGGCGAAGCGTGTTTTTTTCGTCTGCATGGCGAGGAAATTTGGATGAGAAATGGGAGGAAAAACAGCTTATCACGGCGGCCTGCGCTTGCGGCTGCGGGGTCGATGATTGACGGCGGGCGCAAGATTTTGCAGACTTGCATCCATTGCCGGCCGATTCGCGCAGGGTCAGAGGCAAACAAAATCCCATGACAAGGTTAAAGCGCATAAATGCTCATTCGAATATCTACTGAATCCCGCTTCTTCGCCCGATCACCCATGACTTTCACTAAATTCCGGTCGTTACTTGCTGCACTGGGGCTGGCTTTCGCTGTGCCTGCGTTCGCGGGTGACCATCTCATCGCCACGGGGGGCGTGAGCGAAATCGAGGGCTCTGCCGGCGGCGGCATTGTTCCGTGGGCCGTGATTGCGGGCTACGGGACACGCGACCAGCTATCCATCACGGCGTATCACACCAACCTCGCCATCGATGATTTTCATCTCAAGAGCAGCGGTGTCGCGGTCGGCATCCATGATCGTGTGGAGCTGTCGTTGTCGCGCCAGCTTTTCGGCCTGGGATCGACGGTGCCGGGACAATCCATCCGCCAGGACGTGGTGGGAATCAAGCTGAAACTGGCCGGCGACCTGGTAGTGGACCAGGACAGTTTCATGCCGCAATTCTCGGCGGGTATCCAGTACAAGAAAAATCGCGACATGGCGATCCCGACCGCGCTGGGCGCACGCAAGGACAGCGGCGTCGATTTTTATGTCTCGGCAACCAAGCTTTATCTCGCCGGACTCGCCGGCCGCAATGTACTGGCCAATCTCACCGTGCGGGCTACCAAAGCCAACCAGCTGGGCATCCTCGGATTCGGCGGCGACAAGCATGACGGTTACCAGTTACAGGCCGAGGCTTCGCTGGCGGTCCTGCTCAGGGACAACCTGGCGGTCGGTGCCGAATATCGCTACAAGCCCGATAACCTCAACGTGTTTCGCGAGGACAATTTCTACGACCTGTTCGTGGCCTGGTTCCCGACCAAGAATGTCTCGCTGACACTGGCGCACGCCGTGCTGGGGCAGGTGGCCGACAAGCGCGACCAGAAGGGCACCTATTTTTCCGTGCAGCTCGCCTACTAGTACCAACGGGTTGCTCCGCGCAGCGCGCGGCCATGGTGGCCGTTTGTGAAAACGGCTGGATTGTCCTGGTTCGCGAGCACCGAATTCCGGCTGGCGAATTTCTACTTCTGGTATTTCGCGTTCGTCGGCGTTTTCGGGACTTACTTCGCCCTGTACCTGCAATCGCTGGGATTCTCCGCGGCAGAGATCGCGGTGTTGATGTCGCTGCAGCAGTTTGTGCGTATCGTGACGCCGTTTTTCTGGGGCTGGCTGGCAGATAGACTGCATCGGCGCACGGCAATCATCCGCATCACGCTGTTGTTCGCGGGCCTGGTGTTCGCACTGCTGTTTGCCGTGCACGGGTACGGTGCGATGTTCTGGATTTTCGTGGCCATGTTCACGTTCTGGTCGGCGGCACTGCCGCTATTCGAGGCCAACGTCATTGCGTCGGTTGAAGGCGATTCGGGACGCTACGCGCGCATCCGCCTGTGGGGTTCGGTCGGCTTCATTGTGGCGGTGATGTTCGCCGGCACTGCCCTCGATTACCTTGCGCTGCGCGCGCTGCTGTGGATGGTGTTGGCCATGCTGGCGATGGCGCTCGCCTCGTCGATGGCAATACCTGAGCATAGGCCTGCGGTATCGACGTCGCCATTGCCGCAATCCATCTGGCCGATCCTGCGGCGTCCGGAAGTCATCGGTTTGTTCGTGGCGTGTTTCCTGATGATGGCCTCACAGGCAGCGATCTTTGTTTTCTATTCGATCTACATGGTGGAGAGCGGCCACAGCAAATCCGCGGTGGGGTCTCTCTGGTCGGCAGGTGTCATGGCCGAAGTCGTCATTTTCCTGACATTGCCACGGCTGAATGCACGTTTCGCGCCGCAGACGCTGTTTTCCTTCAGCTATGCGGTAACGGCAATCAGGTATCTGCTTATTGGCTGGATTCCGGGTTCATTTGCGCTGCAATTGCTGGCCCAGACCCTCCATGCGTTTACCTTCGGCACCTGGCATGCGGCGGCGATGGGGATGCTGCATCGGTTGTTCCCGGCGCAATTCGGTACGCGCGGTCAGGCGATGTACACCAGTTTTTCATTCGGCATTGGCGGGGCGGCAGGCGGTGTCGCCGCCGGCCTTGCGTGGGATGCAATTGGGCCGGCCTGGATGTTCACCATGATGTCGGCCGTGGTGATCCTGGGGTGGGCGATAGCATTGCGCTACGTGAAATTGCCTGACTAGGTTTTCCCAAATGCGCAAGCATGCTGGGACGTGGGCGTTGGTGCGGCGCACAAAATCAGCACGGCTTGTATAATCGACAGTTCGATTTTCAACCCGGGCCGTCATCAAAATGCCGCAGACGCTGTACGACAAATTATGGGCTTCACACCTGGTGCATGAAGAGGCCGACGGCACGGCGCTGATCTATATCGACCGGCACCTGGTGCACGAGGTGACCAGCCCGCAGGCGTTCGAGGGCCTGGAACTCAACGGCCGCAAATTGTGGCGCATGAAATCCATTGTCGCGACCGCGGACCACAATGTGCCCACCACCTCGCGCACGGAAGGCATCGCCGATCCGATCTCGCGCCTGCAGGTTGAGACGCTGGACAAGAACATCGAGAAATTCGGCGTGCAGGATTATTTCGGCATGAATGATCCGCGCCAGGGCATCGTGCATGTGATCGGGCCGGAGCAGGGCGCGACGCTGCCGGGCATGACCGTGGTCTGCGGCGATTCGCACACCTCCACGCATGGCGCGTTTGCGGCGCTGGCATTCGGCATCGGCACCAGCGAAGTCGAACATGTGATGGCGACGCAATGCCTGGTCACGCGCAAATCGAAATCATTGCTGATCCGCATTGAAGGGCAGTGTGGCCGCGGCGTGACGGCGAAAGACATTGCGCTGGCAATCATCGGCAACATTGGCACCGCCGGCGGTACCGGTTACGCCATCGAATTCGGCGGTTCGGCCATTCGTGCGCTTTCCATGGAAGGCCGCATGACCATATGCAACATGGCAATCGAGGCAGGCGCGCGCTCCGGCATGATTGCCGTCGATGCGACCACCATCGCCTACCTGCGTGGCCGTCCCCACGCGCCGCATGGCGACATGTTCGAACGTGCGGCTGCGTATTGGCGCACGCTGAAGAGCGATGAGGGCGCCACCTTTGACCGCACGGTTGAAATTGATGCGGCGCGAATCTCGCCGCAGGTGACCTGGGGCACCTCGCCCGAAATGGTGACCGGTATTGAAGGCCACGTCCCCGATCCATCGCGCCAGACCGACCCGGTTAAACGTGAAGCGATGGAACGCGCACTTCAATACATGGGCCTGAATCCCGGCATGCCGATGATCGAGGTAAAAATCGACAAGGTTTTCATCGGCAGTTGCACCAATTCACGCATTGAGGATTTGCGGGCGGCAGCGGGTGTGATCAAGGGGCGCCATATTGCCGCCAATGTGAAACTGGCAATGGTGGTGCCGGGTTCGGGGCTGGTGAAAAGACAGGCAGAAGCCGAAGGCCTGGACCGCGTATTCATGGCCGCAGGTTTCGAGTGGCGCGAGCCGGGCTGTTCGATGTGCCTCGGCATGAACGACGACCGGCTTGAGCCGGGTGAGCGTTGCGCGTCGACCTCGAATCGTAATTTTGAAGGCCGCCAGGGTGCGGGTGGACGTACCCATCTCGTCAGTCCCGAGATGGCGGCGGCGGCGGCCATTGCCGGGCGATTTGCCGATGTCCGGCAGATTCTTTAGCGGAGCACGCATGCGCAACGTAAAACTCATCAGTAGCGAAGTGAAGTCCTGATCATGGAACCGTTCCGTCACCACGCCGGGCTGGTTGCGCCGCTTGACCGCCCCAATGTCGATACCGATGCGATCATTCCCAAGCAGTTCCTGAAATCGATCAAGCGTTCAGGCTTCGGTCCCAACCTGTTCGACGAATGGCGTTACATGGATCACGGCGAGCCGGGTGTCGACAACAGCAACCGCCCGCTCAATCCCAATTTTGTGCTGAACCTAGCTCGCTACCAGGGCGCTACCGTGTTGCTGGCGCGCAAGAATTTTGGCTGCGGCTCGTCACGAGAACATGCGCCATGGGCACTGCAGCAATATGGTTTCAAGGCCATCATCGCGCCGTCATTCGCGGATATCTTCTACAACAACTGCTACAAGAACGGGCTGTTGCCGATCGTGCTGACGGAAATGGAAGTCGATCACCTGTTCAATATCGTCGCGGCCACACCTGGACTGAAGATCAACGTTGACCTTGAGCGCCAGGTGGTCGAAGTGCCGGGGGCGGAGACCTACAAGTTCCAGGTCGAGGATTTCCGCAAACAATCCCTGCTGAACGGCTGGGATGAAATCGGCCTGACCATGCGCCACACTGACAAGATCCGCGCCTACGAAGCCTCGCGTGCACAGCGCGAACCGTGGTTGTTCAGCTAGAGACCTATTATGAAAATTGCTGTCCTGGCCGGTGATGGTATCGGCCCCGAAATCATGGCCGAAGCACTCAAGGTGCTGGAGGTTCTGCGTCGCAATGGCCTGAAGGTGGAAACCGAAACTGCGCTGGTGGGGGGAGCGGCATTCGATTCATTTGGCCATCCCTTGCCAGAGTCAACATTGAAGCTGGCGCAGTCGGCGGACGCGGTGTTGTTCGGTTCCGTGGGCGGACCGAAATATGACACGCTCCCGCGCGAACATCGACCGGAAAAGGCGATCCTGGGACTGCGCAAGGAATGCGATTTTTTCGCCAACCTGCGCCCTGCGACGGTATTTCCCGAGTTAGCTGAGGCGTCGTCACTGAAAGCGGAAATCGTTGCCGGCCTCGACCTGATGATCATCCGCGAGCTGACCGGCGACATTTATTTCGGTGAACCCCGCAGTGTCACGGGTGAGAAAGGGAAGGACGGTGCTCCAGGAAATCGCGTCGGCATCAACACCATGCATTACACCGAGGCGCAGATCCGCCGCATCATCCACGTCGGTTTCAAGACGGCGCGCCAGCGCGGCAAGCGCCTCTGTTCCATCGATAAAATGAATGTGTTGGAAGCGATGCAGCTGTGGCGTGATATCGCCATCGAGATCGCGCCGGAGTATCCCGATGTAGAACTGACGCACATGCTGGTCGATAACGCCGCCATGCAACTCATTCGCAACCCCAAGTACTTCGACGTGATGGTGTGCGGCAACATGTTTGGCGATATTCTTTCCGATGAAGCCTCGATGCTGACGGGTTCGATCGGCATGCTGCCTTCGGCTTCGCTGGATGCCAATGGCAAGGGTTTGTATGAGCCGATCCACGGGTCGGCGCCGGATATTGCGGGGAAGGGCGCCGCCAATCCGCTGGCCCAGATCCTGTCACTGGCGATGATGTTGCGGTATACCTTTGGCCTGGTGAAGGAGGCTGATCGCGTCGAGACTGCCGTGCGCACGGCGCTTGCCTCGGGCTTGCGCACCGGTGACATCGCGCGCATGGGTGAGGCGGTTTGCGGCACGCGTGAAATGGGTGATGCCGTGGTGGCGGCACTGTAGAAATACTATTTGATTGTCTGGCGGAAAATGGAAAAGCTAAGAGTTGGAATGGTGGGTTGGCGTGGCATGGTGGGCTCGGTGCTCATGGATCGCATGCGTGCGGAAAATGACTTTGCCCTGATCGAGCCGGTATTTTTTACCACGTCCAATGTCGGCGGCACGGCGCCGGCCGAGGCGGGCGGCGCACCGCTAAAAGATGCAAACGATATTGTGGCGTTGGCCCAGATGAATGTGATCATCACCTGCCAGGGCGGCGATTACACCGCCGAGATTTATCCGAAATTGCGGGCCTCCGGCTGGGGCGGCTACTGGATCGACGCCGCCAAGACACTGCGCTTGCAGGACGATGCCGTCATCGTCCTCGATCCGGTCAATCTGCCGGTGATCAAGAATGCGCTGGTGAAGGGCGTCAGGAATTACATTGGCGGAAACTGCACGGTGAGCTGCATGCTGATGGGCTTGGGCGGACTGTTCAAGGCCGATCTCATCGAATGGATGACCTGCATGACCTACCAGGCGGCATCCGGTGGCGGCGCAACGCACATGCGGGAGTTGCTGACCCAGTTCGGAACGCTACATGCCGAAGTCCGCGACCTGCTGGATGATCCGCAATCGGCCATCCTCGAAATTGACCGCAAGATCCTGGCGAAACAGCACGCATTATCGGCAGAAGAAACACAGCATTTCGGCGTACCGCTGGGTGGCAACCTGATCCCCTGGATCGACAAGGACATGGCAGGCATGGGCAATCCGGGTATGTCACTGGAAGAGTGGAAGGGCATGGCGGAGACCAACAAGATACTGGGGCGCGGCGAACAATTCGGTACGCCGGCCATTCCTGTCGACAGCCTGTGCATCCGCGTCGGCGCGATGCGCTGTCATAGCCAGGCAATGACCATCAAACTGAAGAAGGATGTCCCGCTTGCCGATATCGAAGCTATCATTGCGGCTGACAATCAATGGGTCAGGGTCATTCCCAACGAACGTGAACGCAGCATCAGGGAACTGACGCCGGCGGCGGTAACCGGCAGCATGAACATACCCGTAGGACGCCTGCGCAAGCTGGCAATGGGCCCGCAATATCTGAGCGCATTCACGGTTGGCGACCAATTGTTGTGGGGCGCTGCCGAACCCCTGCGTCGCATGCTCAGAATAATTTTAGAAAAATAATATATATATCAAAGGCTTGATGTCGCCATTTGACGACAGGCCTTGGATATCCCGCAGATGCGGGTTGAAAAATCGTTTACTTTCGCTTCTAATGCTAGAAAGCGAATAAAGTTGAAACAATAACTCGTTGATGTTATTTTACTTTGTCCTCGAAAAATCGAAGGGTTGGGGTTGCGCATGAACCGTCCACCGAAAACAAAATTAGCCGTGGCATTGGGGGGAGTACTGCTGGCATTGTCGACAATGTCGGCAAGTGCTGCAGGTTTGGGCAAACTCTCCGTAAGCTCCGCGCTAGGTCAACCGCTCACAGCGGAAATTGAGCTCGTATCCCTGCAGCCGGGGGAGTTTGAGTCCATTGCGGCGCGTGTCGCCAGCCCGGATTCGTACAACGATGCCAAGATTGAGTATTCACCGCTGCTGCGGCAGCTGCGTTTTGCCGTTGAGCGCCGCTCTGACGGCAGGGCAATACTGAAGATCACCAGCTCTGCTCCTATCAATGAGCCTTTCCTGGATGTGCTGGTTGAAATGAACTGGCCTGCGGGCCGCTTGCTGCGTGAATATCCGCTATTGCTCGATCCCCCGGGATTCAGTGAGGCACGCATTTCGCCGCCGGTTGTCGCCGCTGTTACGCCGGTTCGTCCCAACGCGCCCGTGTTGGTGCCAGTCGCACCGCCAACTGCACCTGTCGCAGCGCAGCCCTCCTCAACGTCCCCGGCAGCAGGCACGGCCGCAGTTACGCCGGCACCTGCATCTTCCGGCACACCTTCATCTCAGACCGAATCCGGTAGCGACACCTACGGCCCGGTGAAGCGTGGCGACACCCTGAACAAGATTGCGCAAGAGATGAAAACCGATACGGTTTCGCTCGAGCAGATGCTGGTCGCGCTGTATCGTGAAAACAAGGCTGCGTTCATCGATAACAACATGAACCGCCTGCGCACCGGACAGATCCTGAAAGTACCTTCGGCATCGGAAGTATCGAAGATCGCCGAAAAAGAAGCGCGCAGTGAAATCAAGGTACAGGTTGCCAGCTGGCAGGCCTATCGTGAACAGGTCGCAGGCAATGTTTCTGCTTCGGCACCCACCGCGGCCGCGCCAAGCAACCAGGCGACCGGCAAGATTTCCGTTGCCAAGCCCGATACACCGGCACCGGCTGTCGCACCAAAAGACCAGTTGAAGATTGCCAAGACCGACGGCGTTGCCGGCAAGGCCGGTACGCCTGGGGCCTCAGGTGTAAACCTGCAGGATCAGGTAAACGCGCTCAAGGAAGAGAAAATAGCGCGCGAAAACTCGTTGAAAGAAGCCAACTCGCGTGTGGCCGATCTGGAAAAGCAGATCTCCGACATGCGCAAACTGATGGAAATGAAGGGCCTGGCAGGCAAGGGCACACAAGAACCGGCAAAGGTTGCGCAGGTCACGCCAACACCGACCCCGCCACCAGTCAAGACTCCGGAGCCGGTGAAGTTACCCGAGCCGGTCAAGACGCCGGATGTAAAAACGGCCGACGTCAAACCTGCTGATACCAAGCCCGCAGACACCAAGCCTGCCGATACCAAACCCGCAGACACGAAGGTAGAGCCGCCAAAGGTTGTCGATGCGAAACCGGCTGATCCCAAGCCTGCTCCGAAGACGCCCGTAAAAGCAGCGCCGCCCCCACCGCCCCAAGAAAGCTTCCTCGAAGAAAATATGGTGGCGATTGGTGCTGGCGGAGTTGCAGTGCTGGGCATGGTCGGATTGTTCGCTTTCATGTCCCGCCGCAAGAAAAAGCCGGGCAGCAGCAATACCAGCATGAGCAAAGCTTCATCCATCATGCCGAGCGACCTGAAGCCGAATACGGTGACGGGTAATCGCGGAGGTGGCCTGGTAGATACCGGCAACAGCTCTTTCCTGACCGACTTTGACAAGACCGGCCCAGGCAGCATCGATACGGATGAAGTCGATCCGGTGGCCGAGGCCGAGGTCTATATTGCTTACGGACGCGATGCGCAAGCTGAGGAAATCCTCAAGGAAGCGATGTCGCGCGACAAGAGCCGTCACGAGATCACCGTCAAGCTGCTCGAGATTTATCACGCCCGCAAGAGCGTCCAGTCGTTCGAGACCGTTGCACGCGAACTGAAGGAAACTATCGGCGGCGACAATCCGATGTGGGCCAAGGTGGCAGCAATGGGTTCGTCTATCGATCCGCAAAATCCTTTGTACAGCGGCAGTGGCCAGGCCTACGAAACCACCGGCGCATTTGCGGCCGGCGGGGCATCGGTGATGGCGGCAGCGGCAGCGGGCGAAAAAGCGCCGCCGGATGTGGACTTCGACCTCGGCTTTACCAGCAGCGGGTCAACCACACCGACGCCGATTTCAGCCTTTGATGTCACGTCCCCGAACTCGGACCAACCCGCGGGCGGCATGGACTTCGATCTGGACCTGAACAGTGGCGGCGCGGCTTCGGCAGCTACGGCACCGGCAGGCGGCGGCCTCGACTTTGACCTGGCATTGGACAGCCCAGCGCCATCAGCAGCGGCTGCCGCAGCTGAGCCATCCGGCTTCGACTTTGACCTGTCCAATCTTTCCATGGACAGCGATTCGACCAAGCCTGTTGGCGGTACCGACTTCACCAAAACCATTGCGACGCATGCCACCACCACGACGACCAGCGTGGAGAAATCAGGCTTGCCGAGCTTGGCGGACCTGAGCCTTGATCTTGACGTGCCGGGAGATGGTGTCAGCGGTGGCGAAGGACCGAGCGCGGTATCAACGAAACTCGAATTGGCCAAGGCCTATATCGAAATCGGCGACAGCGAAGGTGCCAAGGAAATCCTGACGGAAGTGTCACGCGAAGGTTCGGCCGCACAACAAGCGGAAGCGAAGAAGATCCTCGCAGGAATGTAGAATTTTCGATGGTTCATCCTGGGGCGCACGGGCCATACCCGAGCGCCCCTTTATTTTTGGGTAGCCGGTTTGCGCGTACGTATCGGAAGTCATGGCCGAAGTTATGGCTACACCCTGGCCCCTGCGATTGTTGCACTGAGCGCCACCGACACGGCCGCTATCGAAAACAAACCGATACTGGCAGACTGATTCATGCGAATTGCAATGGGGATCGAATACAACGGCAGCGGCTTCTGCGGATGGCAATCGCAGGCGTCCGGATGCGGCGTGCAGGATCGTGTCGAATCAGCATTGAATTCATTCCTGGCGGCAGGTCCGGCAAGGATCAGTATTTCCTGTGCAGGCCGGACCGATACCGGCGTTCATGCCGCGTTGCAGGTCATTCATTTTGATTGCAATGTCGAACGTGACGATGTGTCCTGGATGCGCGGCGTTAATGCGTTCCTGCCGCCTTCGGTAAGAATCCTGTGGTCACGCCGGGTCAGCGATGAGTTTCATGCGCGCTTTGCCGCGCAATCACGTAGTTATCGTTACCTGCTGCTCAATGATGCGGCGGACGCCGCCATCATGCTGGGACAGGCTGGATGGTTTCATATGCCACTGGCGCTTGCGCCCATGCAGGAAGCTGCGAATTTACTGCTGGGCGAACACGATTTCTCGGCCTTCCGCGCGGCAGAGTGCCAAGCGAAATCACCCGTGAAGACCCTGCATGAAGCCGGCATTACCGCATCCGGACAGCTATTCACTTTTTCATTTCGCGCCAATGCATTCCTGCATCACATGATCCGCAATATTGTCGGCGGCCTCGTGTACGTGGGTTCCGGGCGCCATTCGGTCGCGGATTTCCAGCGCATTTTCGACGGCCGGGATCGCACCCTGGCTGCACCGACGTTCGCCGCCGACGGGCTGTATCTTGCCAATATCGAGTACGATAAAAAATTCAACCTGCCCACCACGCGTACAAGATTGCCTTTCTGAACATGCGGACCCGGATCAAGATGTGCGGTTTTACCCGCGTGGCGGATGCGCTGTTTGCGGCCAATGCAGGTGTGGATGCGATCGGCATGATCTTCTATCAGGGAAGCCCTCGCGCCATCGGCATTGAAGGTGCACGCGAAATCAGCCGTGCCTTGCCGCCGTTCGTGTCGACCGTTGCGCTATTCGTCAATGAATCGGCAGGCAATATTGCTTCCGTAGTCGACGCCGTGCGGCCCTCGATTCTGCAATTTCATGGCGATGAAAACGAAAATTTCTGTGCACAGTTCGGGCTGCCTTATCTCAAGGCCATTCGTGTCGGTGGTGAGATGACGTCCGGCGATTTGCTAAAATGCGAGGCTGCGTTTCATTCGGCAAAGGCATTGCTGCTGGACACATTGTCCACGGCAGCGTTCGGCGGCACCGGCACCCTGTTTGACTGGACGTTGATTCCGGTTTCCATGCGTGAACGCATTGTACTTTCGGGCGGATTGACGCCGGAGAATGTCGAGGGCGCAATCGTACAGCTGCGGCCATGGGCAATCGACGTGGCGAGCGGCATTGAGACGGCAGTCAAAGGCATCAAGGATCATTCCAGGATTACGCAATTTATCGAGGCCGTAAAAAATGCAGATGCCCAGTGAGAAATACGATTTGCCCGATGCGCGCGGACACTTCGGTCCGTATGGCGGCGTATTTGTCGCGGAGACACTGCAGGCCGCCTTGCGCGAACTGAATCTCGAATACGCACGCGCCAAGGACGATCCTGCCTTTGTCGCCGAATTCCAGGACGAACTGAAGCACTACGTCGGTCGCCCCAGCCCGATTTATCACGCGCGCAGGCTTTCTGAAGAACTGGGTGGCGCGCAGATTTACCTGAAACGTGAAGACCTGAATCACACCGGCGCGCACAAGATCAACAACACCGTCGGCCAGGCCCTGCTGGCGCGGCGGATGGGCAAGAAGCGCGTCATCGCCGAAACCGGCGCCGGGCAGCACGGCGTGGCCACCGCCACCGTCGCCGCGCGTTACGGGCTGGAGTGTGTTGTGTATATGGGTAGCGAAGACGTGCGGCGCCAGGCGCAGAACGTCTATCGCATGAACCTGCTCGGCGCAAAAGTCATTCCGGTCGAGAGCGGTTCGAAGACGCTGAAGGATGCCTTGAACGAAGCCATGCGCGATTGGGTGACGAATGTCGAGGGCACGTTCTACATCATCGGCACCGTGGCCGGCCCGCATCCGTATCCCATGATGGTGCGCGATTTCAATTCGGTCGTCGGCAAGGAATGCCTCACACAGATGCCCGAGATGATCGGCCGCCAGCCGGACGCGGTGATCGCCTGCGTCGGCGGCGGATCGAATGCGATGGGGATTTTTTATGATTACATTCCGGACAAAACGGTGCGGCTCATCGGTGTTGAAGCCGGTGGCGATGGTATTGAGACCGGCCGTCACGCGGCTTCGCTTTCCGCGGGCAGTCCAGGTGTGTTGCACGGCAATCGCACTTATCTCATCCAGGATGCGAATGGACAGATCATCGATACGCATTCGGTGTCGGCCGGGCTCGATTATCCGGGGGTGGGGCCTGAGCACGCGTGGCTGAAAGATTCGGGCCGCGCAGAATACGTGGCCGTGAACGACGACGAGGCGCTCGCCGCATTTCACCGGCTGTGCCGTACCGAAGGAATCATCCCGGCGCTGGAATCCAGTCATGCGGTGGCACATGCGATGAAGATCGCCCCCACGATGGCCAAGGACAAAGTGCTGCTGGTAAACCTTTCCGGTCGGGGCGACAAGGACATGGCCACGGTGGCGGAGCGCTCCGGCCAAACGCTTTCCGGCGGGCAGATATCCGGCAAGGCCAACTGATGTCAAGGATTGCCGCAACGTTCTCGCGCCTCGCGGGCGAGAAAAGAAAAGCACTGATTCCCTATATCATGGCCGGCGATTCGCATCCCGGCATGACGGTGCCGCTGATGCATGCACTGGTGCATGCAGGCGTTGATGCCATTGAGCTGGGCGTGCCGTTTTCCGATCCCATGGCCGATGGCCCAGTCATTCAGCGCGCAGCGGAAAGAGTTCTCAAATTTGGCGTGGGCTTGAATGACGTCCTCGGTTACGTCAAGGAATTTCGCATGACCAACCAGGCCACACCGGTCGTGCTGATGGGTTACGCCAATCCCCTCGAACGCATGGGCCTGGATGTTTTCGCCACGCGCGCCGGTGAAGCCGGTGTCGACGGCGTGCTGGTGGTGGACTATCCGCCCGAAGAGAGCCATCAACTGCTGGAGACCATGGACAAGGCGGGCATTGATGTCATCTACCTGCTGTCACCCACCTCAACCGATGAGCGCGTCAAGCTGGTCTGCGAAAGCGCGCGCGGCTACATTTATTACGTCTCGTTGAAGGGCGTGACCGGTGCGGGCAATATCGATACCGGCGATGTGGAATCGATGATCCGGAAAATAAAATCGCAGACAAAATTGCCGGTCGGTGTCGGCTTTGGTATTCGCGACGGGGCGACGGCCCGGCGCATTGCCGGCTTCGCCGATGCAGTGGTGATCGGCTCGCGTATCATTGAGGAAATGGAAGCCGCCACACCCGAGACTGCTGTTGAAAAAGTCCGCGTGCTGGTCAAAGGCATTCGCGAAACCATGGACACGCAGGTGAATCAATGAGCTGGTTCCGGAAACTGTTGCCCCCCAAGATCAAGGCGGCCGGCAGCACGCAGAAAAAAGCCGTGCCAGAGGGGCTGTGGAGCAAATGCCCCTCGTGCCAGGCGACGCTGTATTTCACCGACCTCGAAAATAACCAGCATGTCTGCCCCAAATGCAATTATCACAATCGCATTTCGGCGCGTGTAAGGCTGGACCTGTTTTTTGATCCCGAAGGTCGCGCCGAAATCGGCAGCGAAATCACCCCGGTCGATACGCTCAAGTTTCGTGACAGCAAGAAATACGTGGATCGCCTGGAAGACGCGGAAAAATCGACGGGTGAAACGGACGCGCTGGTGGTGATGCAGGGCACGGTGAAAAACGTTCCGCTGATCGCGGCTGCATTCGAATTCAGTTTCATGGGCGGCTCGATGGGCTCCGTCGTGGGCGAGCGATTCGCGCGCGCGGTCGAAGCCTGTTCGGACGAAAAATTGCCTTTCCTCTGCTACACCGCCACCGGTGGCGCGCGCATGCAGGAAGGCCTGCTGTCGCTGATGCAGATGGCGAAAACCACAGCGGCGTTGCATATGCTATCCAAGGCACGCTTGCCGTTCATCTCGGTGCTGACCGATCCCACCATGGGCGGCGTGTCCGCGAGCTTTGCATTCCTGGGTGATGTGGTGATCGCCGAACCCGGCGCACTCATTGGCTTTGCCGGTCCGCGCGTGATCGAGCAGACCGTGCGTGAAACATTGCCCGAAGGATTCCAGCGTGCTGAATTCCTGCTCGAAAAAGGTGCCATCGACCTCATCGTCGACCGCCGCCAGATGCGCGATCGCGTCGCCCAGCTGGTCACGCTGCTGCAAAAAGAGCCTGCACCGGTTGCATAGCGAGAAAAGAAAAAACTCAAGCACCGGCGCGGCTTCCATGGCAAAAATGGCTGGAGAATGGCTGCCATGGCTGAGTTTAACTTTCAAATTTCGTAAAATGATCGGCCAATGAAAACGCTGGAGCAATGGCTGGATTACATCGGCCGCCAGCACACGGCCGAAATTGCCATGGGCCTGGATCGTGTGCGCGTGGTGTGGGAGCGCATGGGAAAACCGCAGGCACACGTCAACATTGTCGTCGGCGGCACCAACGGCAAGGGCTCCACTTGCGCCATGCTCGAGTCCATCTTGCACGCAGCCGGCTTTAGTACGGGTTTCAATTCATCGCCGCACCTGGTTCGCTACAACGAACGCGTGCGGCTGGACAAGCGCGATGCCGGAGACGAGAAACTGGCGGCGTCGTTCGCGGCAGTTGAAGCGGCGCGCCTGGCCGAGCCTATCGTTCCGCTTACGTATTTCGAGTTCTCCACACTTTCCGCTCTGTGGATATTCCAGCAGGAAAATGTCGATGTCGCGATCCTGGAAGTGGGACTGGGCGGGCGCCTCGATGCCATCAATATTGTCGATGCCGATGTGAGCATCGTCGTCAGCGTGGACCTGGATCACCAGTCCTACCTCGGCGACACGCGCGAAAAAATCGCAGTGGAAAAAGCCCACATCTATCGCCCTGGACGTGCCGCCATCTTTGCCGACGTCGATCCGCCGCAATCGCTCCTCAACTACGCCAATGAAATCGGCGCGGACCTGCGCATGCTCAATCGCGACTATCGCTATGAGCGCATGGACGGGCAGTGGCAGTTTTATGGACGCAGCAGCGCGCGCCATTCGCTGCCGTTCCCGGCTTTGCGCGGTCCGTATCAACTGAAGAATGCGTCCGCGGCGCTGGCTGCACTGGAAGCCCTGCAGGAGCGCCTGCCGGTGTCGCAGGGCCAGGTCAAGCGCGGCCTGCTGGAAGTCGAATGGCCCGGCCGCATGCACGTGCTGCCGGGGCGGCCGGTGGTGGTGCTGGACGTTGCGCACAATCCGCATGCGGCGCGCGCACTGAACGATGCCATGGGCACGATGGGCTTTCACCAGAACACCATCGCGGTGTTCGGCATGTTGAAGGACAAGGACATCGATTCGGTGATCGACATCCTCATGGCCCGCATCGATTTCTGGTGCATCGCCGGTCTGGAATCGACGGCGGGCGAGCGCGGTGCCGGCGTGGAAATGCTAGCGGCAAAACTAGAGGCGCACGGGCAGGCAGGCCGTTATTCGCGACATGCGAGCATCACCCGCGCCTACGAGGCCGCACGGGAGAAGGCGGGTGAGAATGATAGAATCCTCGTGTTCGGTTCGTTTTATACGGTTGCTGAAATCCTGCAGCTGACCCAGTCGATTTGACCTACGCCTCCCGCCATGGCCGCCACCCATAATCCTGAAATCACCGCCACAGAACTTGAACTGAAACGCCGCGGACGCCGCAGGCTGGTCGGTGCAATCACCATCGGACTGCTGGCCATCGTGTTCCTGCCGATGATTTTCGACAGCGAGCCCAAGCGTGCGGGGCAGGCCACCAAATCCCAGGATATTTCCGT
>JBDTWS010000073.1:0-19330 GCA_040006575.1 Betaproteobacteria bacterium | reverse complement strand
CCATGAAATTCACGGAGTCGGTCAAGTCTTTCCACGTACCCGCCACACCGCGCACATCGGCTTGTCCGCCCAGCCGCCCATCCGTTCCCACTTCACGCGCCACCCGCGTCACTTCGGCCGCGAACGACGAGAGCTGGTCCACCATCGTGTTCACGGTGTTTTTCAGTTCGAGAATCTCGCCCTTCACGTCTACCGTAATCTTGCGCGAGAGGTCGCCCCGCGCCACGGCCGTGGTCACGTCCGCGATGTTTCGCACCTGCGCCGTCAAGTTGGACGCCATCGAGTTCACTGAGTCGGTCAGGTCCTTCCATGTACCCGACACGCCTTCCACCACGGCCTGCCCACCCAGTTTTCCTTCCGTACCCACTTCGCGCGCCACCCGCGTCACTTCCGATGCAAACGAACGCAACTGGTCCACCATCGTGTTGATGGTGTCCTTCAATTCAAGGAATTCACCCTTGACGTCGACGGTGATTTTCTTCGAGAGATCGCCCTTGGCCACAGCCGTCGTCACGTCGGCGATATTGCGTACCTGGCCGGTCAGGTTGCCGGCCATCGAGTTCACAGAATCCGTCAAATCCTTCCACGTACCGGCCACGCCTTTTACTTTCGCCTGCCCGCCCAGCTTGCCTTCCGTACCCACTTCGCGCGCCACGCGCGTCACTTCCGAGGCGAACGAGCCGAGCTGGTCCACCATCTTGTTGATCGTTTTTGCGGTGCGCAGGAATTCACCTTCCAGCGGCCGGTCATCAACTTCCAGCGCCATGGTTTGCGACAGGTCGCCCTGCGCCACCGCGCCGATCACGCGCGCTGTTTCACTGGTCGGATGCACCAGGTCGTCGATCAGTGCGTTCACACACGCGATCGAGTCCTTCCAGAATCCCTTGACTTCGCCCAGTGCGGCGCGCTCCTTCAGTTTTCCCTGCTTGCCCACCGCCTGGCGCAGCCGCGTCAGTTCCTGTGCAAGGCCGTCATTGAGCTCCACCACTTCGTTGAATGTTTCAGCGAGCTTGCCCGGCAGTCCGGTCCATTCCAGCGGCAATCGCACCGAGCCATCGCCCTTTTTCAATGCGGTCAGTGCCGCCAGCAGTTGCTTGACTTCCTTGTCGCTGATTGCCTGACGTTCAATGACTTCCATCTTCCATCTCCCGGTGATAGTGCTTTTTTGGCATTGGCTGCCTGTGGTGCGAGGGGCTGTGTGCAGTTACGCGCGCCGTACATGTGACACGCGTTTGATGCGCGCGCGACTTCTACAATAAATTTGTAGGACAATCCTACGGGGAGTTAGAACGTGCCCCTAACCCGGCGTTCCGATAATTTTGTAGGAAAGTTCCTACAGCATGCGCGAGGTTGTTTTACCTATGAAAACATACGCTAAAACGTGCTTCGTTTTCAGTTGCGGCGCGGGTCGATCCGGCGCTCGATAAATGTAAAAATTCCTTCGATCGACAACGCCAGGATTGCCACCGGAATTGCACCTGCCAGCAATGTGGCGTTGTCGTTGAGTGCCAGCCCCGTGACGATGCGTTCGCCGAAGCCACCCGCACCGATAAAGGCCGCAATGGTGGCCGTGCCGACATTGATCACCGCCGAAGTCTTGATGCCGGCAAAGACGGTGGGACGCGCCAGTGGCAATTCGACATATCGCAGCACCATGGCAGGCGTCATGCCCAGCGACAATGCGGCCTGCTTCATGCCCGGCGATATTTGCGTGAGCCCGCTATGCGTATTGCGCACGATGGGCAACAACGCGTAAATCGCCAGCGCAATGAATGCGGGCACCATGCCGATGCGTCCGGTCAGGGGAATCAGGATCGCCAGCAGCGCCAGCGACGGAATCGTCTGCAGCACGCCGGTGACACCGAGGATGGCGGACTCGGCGAAGTGATTTCTCGCAGCAAGGATGCCCAGCGGCACGCCGACCGCGACGCTCGCCAGCAAGGAAAAAAATACCAGCGACAGGTGTTCAATCGCGAGTTTTCCCAGGTCGCGGCCGAACAACTTTTGCCAGAAACCGGCGGGTTCGATTGGGGCAGCCGCCGGGGCCGAAGCTTTACCCGCAGGCTTCTGGCTCGCCAGGAATTCTGCCCCGACACGATCAAACGGCTTCAGCCCGATTTCCGCCGCTGCGTTCATCATCCTCATCGCATCTTCGTTGATGCGTCCCTGCAGTTTTTCCAGCGCGGCCCACGTCTTCGGCAAGCGTGTCGGGAGATCCTTCCGATAGAGCAGCACCGCGTCATAGCGCGGGAAATACTGTGCGTCGTCGTTGAGCACGGTCATGCGATATTTGCCGATCTTGGCGTCGGTGGAATAGATATCGATCACGTCCACCTGTCCCTGCGAAACGGCCTCGTACGCAAGTCCATGGTCCAGCCCGCGCAATTCGGCATAAGGCAACGCATACGTTTTTTTCAGTCCCGGCCATCCATCCGCACGTCCGATGAATTCCTGCGAAAGACCCAAGCGCAAGGCGGGGTGTGCCTTCAGGTCGGACAGGCGTGAGATATTTTTTGCGGTGGCGACATCGGCCCGCATGGCGAGCGCATAAGTGTTGTTGAAACCCAGCGGTACGGCGACCGCGAGGCCCATGGCTGCGAGCCTGGTGTTGAGCTCTGCGATCGACGGCACGTCATCCAACTTGAGGATTTCGCGGGCGATGGTGCCGGTGTATTCGGGATAGATATCGATGCTGCCGGTGGTCAGGGCATTGAGCACGATGCCGGTGTTACCCAAGCCCTGCTGGTGCGAAACCACCGCCTCGTTCGCGCTGCCTGCTGCCTGCGCGATGATCTCGGCAAGAATATAGGACTCGGTGAATCGCTTGGAGCCGACCTTCATTTCAGCGGCGGAAGCTGGACCGATGGCGACAAAGAGCGCCAGTGCAAGTGCGATTGTTAGAAACTGAAAACTCAGCGATCGGGTCATTTCGCCAGTGTATCGCGTCACCTGCGCTGGCCGACGCCCAGTCTATCGGACTACAATAAACCATGAATCCCAATTTGCCCCTTGTGAAGGCCGGCACACCTGCGTCACCGGAGACGCAAGCCCGTTTCAATCCGTTGATCCGGCCGTATCTCGTCATGAAATTCGGTTTCCTGCTGATCATGTCGATCGCCGGAATCCCGCTTGCCGTGCTCTGGTTCCTGGGCGTGGGCCAGTGGTGGGCGCGGCATTATTTCGACAAGCTCGAGTGTCACCTGGGCCCGAAAACGCTGCGCTATCGCAAGGGCATCCTGGTGCAGCTGGAGAAAACCATTCCGCTGGAAAATATCCAGGACGTGACCTTCATCGAAGGACCGGTGCTGCGACACTTCCACCTCAGCACACTGAAATTCGAAACCGCCGGCAGCAGCGCCGGGCAGGCGAACGACATGCACCTGACGGGCATCATCGATGCGCACGATTTCCGCAATCGCATCCTTGAAGCACGCGATGCACTGAAGCAGCAGTCGATGCGCGTCCATTCGGATGCGCCTGCCGCAAACGGCAGCGGATCGGCTGACCAGCTGGCCGCATTGCAGTCCATTGATCGCCGCATGGAAGAAATCATCACGCTGTTGAAGGACCGCAAATAGTCCGATTGCGCACGCTCACGCCTGACGAAAAGCTGTTACTGGCGCTTTCGTTTTCGCAACTGGTGGCCTGGGGTAGCTGCTATTACGCCTACGCCGTGCTGATGGAACCAATCCAGGCCTCGCTGGGCATTTCGCGAAGTACGGCTGCCGGCGCGTATAGCCTCGGTTTACTGGTGATGGGATTTGCCGGTGTACTGGTCGGCATCCTCATCGACCGTGGCCGCCATTTCGAGGTGCTGGTAGGAGGCACACTCGCCACCATGGTGGGCATGCTGCTGCACAGTTTTATCCAGACCGCGTGGCAGCTTTATGCGGTGTGGGTGCTGATCGGCGCGGGCATGGCCTGCACCCTGTACGAGTCGGTGTTTGCGTTCCTGATCCGCACCTACCCCGACGACTACCGGCGGCGCATCACTTTCGTAACGTTGCTGGGCGGGCTGGCCAGCACCGTGTTCTGGCCGTTGACGTCATTGATGCTGTCGAACATTGGATGGCGGGGTGCATTGCTTGGCCTGGCGGCGTTACAACTGGTGGGTTGCCTGCTGGTGCACCTGCTTTACCTCCCCCGACACTCGCCCGATCGCCGCGTCTCCAACGAAGAGCGCGAGCCGGCCGGCGCATTGTTGCGTTCGCGTCCCTTCATCCTGCTGGCAATTTCATTCACGCTGCAATCCATCGTGCTGGCCGGGCTCGCGGCACACATCATCGCGCTGTTTTCAGCAGCGGGTGTGGCAGCATCCATCGGATTACTGGCCGCTTCGTCCATCGGCGTGATGCAGGTCGCGGGACGAAGCCTGCTGCTTGTCGCGGGATCGCGCTTCCCGCCCGGGGTGATCGCGCGCGTCGTGGTGTGGCTGGTGCCGGTCGCCGTGATCAGCCTGCTGGTGCTGGGCTTGAGCCCATGGTTCGCATTCCTGTACGCATTCCTGTTCGGCAGCGGCAACGGCATGATGACCATTGTCAAAGGCACTGCGACGGCGGACCTCATCAGCCGCGATCGCGTCGCGGTGCTGAACGGCGTCCTCGCCATGCCAATGGCGGTGGCGCGCGCCAGCGGCCCGGTGCTGATCGCCACCTGCTGGGATGCGTTCGGCAATCCGCGTGCGGCGATCATCCTGATTCTGGTGATCTCCTGCGGCTCGGCGATTGCGCTGGCAGCCGCATACAACGCTGCAGCAAGCGGCAATGCGGCCCAGCTTTACAGATAATTTCTTGAGCTTCCGGCGCCGAACTGCACGCGACGGGCGCGGCGCGAGCCAAAAATAAAAAAGGCCGCGGTCTGCATGGCAGTCAGCGCGGCCTTCGTACCCATGCCAAAGCGATTTACTGCCGCTTCTGTTCTTCTTTCTTGGTGCGCTTCGCTTCCTTCTTTTCCTTTGGCGTCTTGGCGGGTTCTTTCTTGCCTTCCTTCTTCTGGTCCTTGCTCTTGCTCATGACCGGCTCCTGTCGTGGTTGAAAATAAAAACTTCGCTTCAACTCCTGCACCACAACTATAACGCGACCTTGCACCGGATTTGAAGAGCGCGCATTTCCGCTTCGGGCCGAACGGAAGTGGCCAAATTGCAGGCATTTCCACGCTGCACTCAAGCACTGGTGCGGCTTTCCAGTCATTTTTGCCCTGCGGGGCAGGCGGGGCAAGGACTTACAACCCTGAATTATCAGCCAACAGCGGCTTCGGCCGTTTTGACACCCACCTGCTGGCGCCGGTATTCCTTGCGCTTCATGCCGAGGTATTCGTCGCGCTCCAGCTCATGCAATTGGCGCGGATAACGTTCCGACGCGTTGAACCAGTCGTTGATGCGTTTTTCAAATTGTGCGCGCTCCGGTACCGCCAGCGCACCCAGGAACGATTCGATGGCGAGGTAGTAGCGCATGGTGTTGCGCTCCACCAGGCCGCGCATGCCGTCGACGTACGCCGGTTGTCCATCACCGTTCTTGCCTGTCACGGTAAAACCCACCTTGTTGCGCCCCAGCGTGCCCAGGTATACCTGCATCGCCAGTTTCCCGGACATGCCGAAGCTGTATTCATACGCCAGGTGAATGAACGTTGAGCCGTTTTCCAGCGGAATGGCCTCGAGCATGATGCGGTAATTCTTCGTGCTCAACGGGCCGCTCTCGGCCGACAGTTCTGCACGCAGGTAATCGGCTTTCTGCTCCACCAGTTGCCAGGCGAACGCCAGGCGGAAGGAATCTTCCAGCGGCTGGTCGAATTTTTTGCCGACATTCATCAGCAGCGTTGGCGCGCCCTTCTCGCTGCTGACGCGGCAGTATTTTGTGTTCTGGTGAAGGATCAGGATCTCGCACCACACGCGTGGCTCGCCCAGCGAGCTGTTCACCTTCGCAAATGCATTCGCGGTGACCGCGTAGATGTCACCCTTTACATTGGTTGAGGTCTGGGTGGATTCGAGCACGACCGGGCGCTGGAAAGGATTGCTGGCGAGTTGCCGGCCCAGTGCCGCATGCTTGCTGCGCAATGCGGCGGTGGCGTCACCCGCAGCCGGCACCGCCGCCTCGGCGATGGCAAAGCTCGACACCAGCCAGAACACCACGCCGGCTACGATCAGGAGAACGCAGGTAGTTACGGATACACGCTGTCCGCTCATTTTCAGGTACTCCTTTTCGGACACTTAATGCCGTGCGTTCTGTTCAACGGCCCGATGCTTTCCTTCACAACCAGTACGCCCAAACGCGCGCGGCCTGTTCCTTTACACGCATGACCATCGAGCGATCGCTCCATGACGCCGGGGTAATCTCGTTGGACGCCGCGAGGTCTCGTTCAAACACCGCGTTCATCTGCGCACCAAAGTCCGGGCTAAGTACAACCGCATTGATTTCGTCGTTGTGCAGGAAGCTGCGCCAGTCGAGATTGGTTGAGCCGACTGTTGCCCAGACGCCATCGATCAGCGCGGTCTTCGCATGCAGCAGCGCAGTTTTGCGCTCATAAATCTTCACGCCGGCCTTCAATAATTCCGCGTAATACGAGCGCCCCGCAAAATAAATCAGCGATGAGTCGGTCTTGCCCGGCAGGATGATTTTCACGTCCACGCCGCGCGTCGCGGCATCCTTCAACGCCTTCATGATGGTTTCGTCGGGCGCGAAATAGGCGATGGTGAAATAGACCGATGTTTCCGCGCTGCCGATGGCGGATACCAGTGTGTTGTACATCTGGCCACCACCCTCGTCCGAAGAACTGGCGATGGCGCGCACCACTTCCTTGCCCTTCGGCGTGGGTGGCGGAAAAAATTTCCGGTCCGGAAGCGGATCGCCCTTCTGCTTGCGCCACGTATCGAGGAACATCTTCTGGAACTCGGCCACCACCGGGCCCTCCAGCATGAGCTG
Organism: Betaproteobacteria bacterium; assembly: GCA_040006575.1. Lineage (GTDB taxonomy): Bacteria > Pseudomonadota > Gammaproteobacteria > Burkholderiales > Usitatibacteraceae > UKL13-2. Next base: position 12,413 of record JBDTWS010000073.1, on the reverse strand, counting down.
AGTATCGCGCCAGGGAATATTGTTCTTGCCGTTCTTGGCCGGGTCCGGATCCTTGGTGCGGCGGCCGGACGAACCCGCCGAATACACGCTGCTGATATTGATGCCGCCCAGGAACGCACTTTGGCCATCCACGATCAGCAGCTTGCGATGATCGCGCTGGTTGATCTCCCAGCCCTTCTTGGTCGCCAGCGGATTGACCGGATTGAATTCGAGCGTATGGACGCCGTTGTCCTTGAGGTGCTGGAAAAATTCCTTGGGCGTGTTCAATGAACCGACGCTGTCGTAAATCAGCGCGACTTGCACCCCCTGCTTCTGCTTGTCGATCAACACCTCCGCAAATTTCCGGCCGATGTCGTCATCCTCGAAAATATACGTTTCCATGTTGATGTGATCGCGTGCGGCGGCGATGGCCTTGAACATGGCGGCATAGGTTGCCGGTCCATCCTGCAGCAGCGTGGTGCGGTTGCTCACCATCAACGGCGTGCCGGTAATCGCTTCTTCAAGTTTCACGTGGCGCTCGAAGATGCCGGTGTCTTCGCTGCGATTGCTGAGGTTGGTGAGGATTGCCTTGCTCTGGCTGCCGGAGAGCGGACCGCTGGCGCCCTGCATCTTTGCCGGCTGCGTGTTGACGGCAACAGTTTCTGCCGTCACCTGCGGAAGCGCTGCGCATCCCGTCGCTACGCCGAGTACAGCGCAAATGACGAACTGCGAGAAGCTGCGTGTCACATCGCGTGTGGCATAGCGCGCACCCGCGCCAGGAAGCGCTGCACGCTGGCCAGGGGGCCAAAACGATAGAGTACGAACGGCTGCTGGCACGGTGTTCCTTGGCAATGAGAGTGATTGCCAGAGGATAGTTGCACGCATCGTACACAGGTAGTGGCGAAACGCGACATGGCGGGTGGGACGAATCCTACATGGCGCTCAATGCAGCAGAGAGCGGGGTGTGGGTTGCAGCCGGAGTTGCTCCGGCGGCGCGGTGAGATAGCCCTGCAATTTCGGCAGCACCTCCTGCCGCCAGCGTGCCGAGTTTTCAAGGTGAGCGGCGAATTCGTTCATGGTTTTCTCGCTGGCAAAACGCGCAAACCCAACCAGCACGTTCTCACCGCTGCGGATCGGCAGCTTCGGGAAATTGTTGGCGGCCGTTTCCGTCTGGAATGCGGCCACCTGGGTTGCGCCGGCCTGCGTCATGAACGGCTTGATCTGCTGCTCATAAAAACGCACGAAATCGGCATCGACCGGGGATTTCAGGTAGTAGATCGTCGCAAGTATTCGTGACCCGGGCGCCTGTACGGTGCCGATTGGATGGCGGGTATGGGCGCTCAATTTGAAAGCGGTGTCCGCTGCGATCGGCCGCAGCAACAGCACGTTCGCCGCATCGGCGATAGTGGGATTGGCCGCAGCGCGATGCGCTTTCCATACCGGGCCGCTGTAGAACGCAACCAACGCCTCGCCACGCGCCGGCATATCGGTGAATCCGCGCAGCCACACAAAGCGCTCGGGATTGCCCACGTCGCGGAACTGGCCCACCAGCCGGATACCCAGCGTTTCCTGTCCTTCGATGAATTCTTTTTCAAAAAGATCGATAAGGACGTCGCGTGTGCCGGGCTCGGTGGCGTACTGCCGCAGCTCGACGACGGCGCAGCACGTTACCTCGTCCGGCTTGGCTACAGGCTGGACAGGCGCGGCACAACCGGTCAACAGTACCAACAACAACGCGGCCATGCACGTCGACGACTTCCATAGTTTTCGAGCGTGCTTCATGCTGCAACCTCCCTGGCCTGGTCGCGCAGGCCATCAATGGTCGCCTCATCCGCCTCGATCACAATCGTCACGTAGTTTTCGATGCAGGCCAGCACCGCTTCGCGCGGTCCCTCGCGCCACGCTGTGCTGCCGTAGAACGCCGCCTGGCTGGCGTCCCGATCCGCAGCGTCCCGGTATGCGCGCATGATGAAAAAAGAATCTGCTTCCACCAGCGATGGTCCCGCAGCCACCACGTCGGTGCCGTGCCGCGCAAGCATGGGACGCGCTTCCGTACGCAGGATGCGCTTGAACTCCTCACGAGTGCCGGGCTTCAGGTTGTAACTGCGAATTTCGACGATGCGAGGCATGCTTTCCACTATGTACTCCGTAGGGCTGAAAGTGGACATGTTATCTTTCGCTCGCCGCGTGCTCCATATGGAATCGAAGGTGGATGGGTGCGTGCACCCGCTGTGATGAAACTCTTTTGATGGAATCGCTTTAATGTCCGAGCTCGATGCCCACGATCACAAGATCCTGTCGCTGCTGCAGGAAAATGCGCGGCTGACGTTCACCGAAATCGGGCGGCGTGTGCACCTCACGTCGCCGGCGGTGGCCGAACGCATCCGGCGCCTTGAGGAGCAGGGCGTTATCAGCGGCTATGGCGCACGTATCAACCTGCGCAAGATCGGCTACAGCTTTGAAGCGTTCATCCAGGTCACCGTCGATTCGCACACCGCCCTGGATGCATGGGCCGAGCAGCACGATGAAGTGCTGGCGCTGCATGCGACCACCGGCAGTCACTGCGCCATCATGCGTCTTGGCCTCACCTCGCCGGAGCATCTGCAGGCGCTGCTGGTGAGCCTGGGGCATATCGGCAAGACCACCACATTCATGGTGCTTTCGTCCATGCACGAGGATCGCAAGCGCGTACCCGGCAAAAAGTTGAAGACTCAAATTTGACAGTTTTGCGACGGGCGTTTTCCACCGCGGGCGCAGTCTGTTGCATTTACGCGACACCTTCCCCGGAAGCCGCGCCACAGTGGACTACTAAGCATAAAATTCGCCGGTAGCTAGTCACCACCGAGCACCACAGAGTGATCGCTGCCCTCGGGGCCACCACTGAACGCAACACCTTTTTCCAAGGGAATGATATGAAAAAGAAAATACTGGCGGCGGCCTGTTCGCCTCGCTCGCTGGCTTACGGGCTGTCGATGGCGGCACTTGTCGCCATGCCGTCCGCTTTTGCCCAAACGGCCGCCACGCCTGATGCCCGCCCGGCTGCCAAGGCAGAGGGTAAGCTCGAAACCATCACTGTTACGGCCGAGCGTCGTGAAGAAAATATCCGCGATGTGCCGATCTCCATCAGCACGATTAGCGGCGAAAACCTGGACATCATCAATTCCAGCGGCCAGGACGTGCGCGCGCTGGCGGGACGTGTTCCCAGCCTGAATATCGAATCTTCATTCGGCCGCGCCTTTCCGCGTTTCTATCTTCGCGGCTACGGCAATACCGATTTCCGTCTGAATGCATCGCAGCCCGTCTCGCTCGTGTACGACGATGTCGTGCAGGAAAATCCCATTCTCAAGGGATTCCCCATGTTCGACCTGGACCAGATCGAAGTACTGCGCGGGCCGCAGGGCACGCTGTTCGGCCGCAACTCGCCGGCCGGCGTGGTGAAGTTCGATTCGGTGAAGCCGCGCCAGGCGCAGGAAGGCTACGTGAACATGTCTGCGGCCAAGTTCTCGACGCTGGCCCTCGAAGGCGCTGTCAACGTGCCGCTGAACAAGGAATGGGCGATGCGCTTTTCGGTACAGGCGCAGCACCGCGACGACTGGGTGCACAACACCGTGGCCGGCCCTTCACAGGATTTTGAAGGCTACAACGACAATGCCGCGCGCCTGCAATTCCTGTACGAGCCCAGCGCCAAATTCAGCGCGCTGTTCAATGTGCATGCACGCGACCTGAAAGGCAGTGCGCGCCTGTTCCGCGCCAACATCATCAAGCCGGGCACCAATGACTTCGTCGATGGCTTCGACCCGGGACTGGTGTCCTTCGACGGCAAGAACGAATCGCGCCTGAAGACCGCCGGCGGCAGCATTCGCCTGCGCTGGGCGCTGAATGATTTCACGCTGCATTCCATCACTGGTTTTGAATCGCTGGATACCTACAACCGCGGCGATATCGACGGCGGCTACGGCGCCGTGTTCGCACCCCCTTCCGGCCCCGGCTTCCTGCCGTTCTCCTCGGAAACGGCCGACGGCATTCCCAAGCATTCACAATTCACGCAGGAACTGCGGCTGGAATCGAACGCCAAGGGGCCGATGAAATGGCAGGGCGGGCTGTATTACTTCAATGAAGACTATACGGTCGAAAGCTTCAGCTACGACTCGCTGGCCAAGAACGTACAGAACGGCTACGAGCGCGTGCGGCAGAAGAATGATGCCATCGCCATTTTTACCGCGGTCGATTTCAACGTGAGCCCGGTGCTGGATTTGCGCGCGGGCCTGCGTTACACCAAGGACAAGAAAGACTTCAAGGTTGAGGATTACAACAGCGGGACATTTGGCACACTGCCCACGCTGGCGGCACTGGCCGCTGCCGGGCCACTCACCGCGAAGCCCAACGACAACAAGCTGAATTTTGATCTCAGCGGCACGTTCTCGCTGAGCAGCGACGCCAAGCTGTATGCCCGCGTAGCCAACGGCTTCCGCGCGGCCAGCGTGCAGGGTGCGGGCGCATTCAACAACCAATCTGTTGCCAAACCCGAGACCAGCACCTCCTTCGAAGCCGGTTTCAAGGCTGACCTGCTCAATCGCAAGGCGCGCATGAGCTTTGGTGTGTTCCGTTACGAGATCAAGGACCAGCAGCTGACTGCCGTCGGTGGCGCGGCCAATTCGAATATCCTGCTCAACGCCAAGAAAACACAGGGCCAGGGATTCGAGCTGGACCTGCAGGCCTACCTTACGCCGAATTTGCTGGCGACACTGGGCGGCAGCTACAACGACACCAAGATCAAGGATCCGGGGCTGGCCGTTGCCGTGTGTGCAGCCTGTAAAGTCACCGATCCACGCACCGCAGCGGGCCTCGCGCTGATCGACGGCAATCCGCTGCCACAAGCGCCGAAGGAGCAATTCAACTTCACGTTGCGCTACAGCATTCCCACCAAGGACGGAGAATTTTTTGCGTTCACCGACTGGGTCTATCGCAGCAAGGTCAATTTCTTCCTGTACGAGTCGGTGGAATTCACCGGCAAGGCGCTCACGGAAGGTGGCTTGCGCCTGGGATATATCTGGGGTAACGGCAACTATGAAGTCGCCGCGTTCGGACGCAACATTACCAACAAGATCCGCATCACCGGCGGTATCGACTTCAACAACCTGACCGGCTTCATCAATGAGCCGCGTACTTACGGCGTGCAGTTCAAGGCGAAGTTCTAGCCGCAGACACGGGAATTAACGCGATCAAAAAGGGCGGGATCAGATGATGATTCCGCCCTTTTTTATTTACTGCACCGCGCTGTGCCTGAATCCCCACCGGGCGTGCCGGTGTGCCGTGAACCCGCCGTCCAAACAGTTTTTTTCGAAGTGAGGTATGGTGCCGGTCTATGGACAATAACTTCCTGCAATCCCGCCCGCAGCTGCGGAAAATAGTCCGCTATGCGGAAATCATTATTGTGCTGGTGTTGCTGGCCTTCGCCATCCGCACCTACCGCGAATTGAAAACCCTGCAGGCGGTGCCGGTGATCCTGCCCTCGTACTGGTTCAATGCCGGCAGTGCCACCGAACCCACCGGACGGGTCCAGGCGCGTGGCAGCTGGGTCGGCAAGCAGGGCACGCCCGAGTTCCTGCACACGACCACCATCGAGTGCAACAAGGCAAAGATGCAATGCGTGGAATCATCCGCCGTTGTGTCCGTATCCGAAGGCGGGTTCCTCGAATCTGTTCAAACCGTCTTCGACGTCGATACCTGGTCGGAAGCCGAGATCGTCACCAAGCCAGACAAGCAGCCCTGCTCCACGCGTTTGCTGACACTGAATATCATCGACCGGCAGGCGTTGGCCATGGTCACGCACAGCACGGGGGCCAAGAACTGCAAGCCCGCTCCGGCCGCCGAACAGTCGTTTACTTTGGTGACCGGGCCGGCGGCGACGCGCGGCCGCTAGGAACTGCAGGACAGCGCCGAGCAGCCTGCCTTGTGGCGCGCCCATTCGGGACGGCGCATCGCAAATTCTTCAAACTCGGGTTGCTCGTCAAAAGGACGCTGCAGCATCGTCATCATCCGCTCGAGCACACTGGCATCCCCTGCAGCCATCGCATCAATGGCCAGCTGCGCCATGTAATTGCGCAGGACGTATTTGGGATTGGCCTGGTTCATGGTCTGGCGGCGAGCTTCGTTATCGTGCGCATCGTGGCGCACCCGTTTGCCGTAACCACGCAGCCATGCCATGAAGCGTTCAGCGAAAGCGGGATTCGACTGCAGGATTTCAGCGTCGTAAAAGGCAATCGCAAGCGGTGCCACCCGCATCGCATCAGTCGCGGCCGCCTCGACCGGCACATCAGCCAGTCCGCGGAAAAAAAGTGTCATGTCGATTTCAGTGTGCCGCAGTAGTTGCAGCATTTCGACCAGCAAAGGCTGGTCGGCGGCAACGTCGATTGCCTTCCATCCCAGCTTGTCAGCCAGCATCTGCCGAGCTGTCGTGTCGAACGTCTCTTCAAATACCGCGAGGCCGGCACGTAGCGCGGCCTCGTCCCCGACCAGCGGATGCAGCGCACTGGCCAGGCGCGTCAGGTTCCAGAAGGCAATCTGCGGCTGGTTTCCATAGGCATAGCGGCGGCCCTGTGCATCGGTGGTGTTCGGCGTCCACTCGAGGTCAAAGCCTTCCAGCCAGCCATAGGGACCATAGTCGATAGTCAGGCCCAGGATCGACATATTGTCCGTGTTCATCACGCCATGGACGAATCCCACGCGGGTCCAGTGCGCGACCATCACTGCGGTGCGCCGGCAGATTTCCTCGAACCAATTCGCATACACGCCGGGTGTTTTGACCGAACCCAATTCCGGAAAATGGGTGCCGATCACATAGTTGGCCAGTCGCTTCAGCAATTCCGGTTCCTGCTGCGCGGCGAGGATTTCAAAATTGCCGAAGCGAATGAAAGTCGGCGCGACGCGGCAGACAATGGCGCCCGGCTCCGCTTCCGGATTGCCGTCATAAAACATATCACGCACCACGGCCTCGCCCGTACCGACCAGGCACAGCGCACGCGTGGTGGGAACGCCAAGGTAGTGCATCGCCTCGCTGCACATGTATTCGCGCACGGAGGAACGCAACACCGCCCTGCCATCCGCTGTGCGCGAATACGGCGTGCGGCCTGCGCCCTTCAACTGCATTTCGCGACGCTGGCCATCGGGGCCGATTACCTCACCCAGCGTCATCGCGCGTCCGTCGCCCAGCTGTCCCGCCCAGTTGCCAAACTGGTGGCCGCCATAGCGTGCGGCGTAAGGAGCCATGCCGTCCAGTACATGCGAGCCGCCCAGCGCCTGAACGGCTTCGCTGCCGGGCGCGGGTTTTGAAATACCCAGCAGGTTGCCGACGGCGTCGGACCACGCCAGCAGTTGAGGCTCACGCACGGCGGTAGGCTGCACGCGCGTGTAACTGATATTGCGCACCTGGCGCGGGACGTTGTCGGGCAGCGGGTCCGCGGGAAGTTCGCGAACGAAGCTGTTGTCGAACGTTATTTCGGCCAGGTCACGCAAGGGATGAATCTTGGAAGACAGTGGCACCGTATGGTCCATAAGAATGTTCAGCCGGAAATCAGTGCGTCAGGTCGTAGGGGGCTTCATGAATTCGTCGAAGTTCTTGATGTAATCGTCGATATTTTCTTCGAGCATCAGCTTGTACTGACTCATGAAGTATTCGATGCGTTCCGATCGTGCAGCACGCAGCGCTTCCTTCGACATCGATCCGCCCGCGCTGATCCATGCGCTGAAGCGCGTTGATGCATACATGAATGAGCCGCATACCAGCACACGGTCGTGCTCCAGGCATTGCTGGTTGGCGAAATCGATAAATCCATCCGCGCGTTTGAAAAAGGTGTCGTCAACGGGTTCGGCCATGGCTGCAATCTTTCGTTAATGTTGTGGTGCTGGAACAGGGGTAGTGCTGCGGGCCGCCTTGATCATGTCCGCCGCTTTCTCGGCGATCATGATGGTCGGCGCGTTGGTATTTCCGCCGACGATGGACGGCATGATGGACGCGTCGACCACACGCAAGTTTTCCATGCCGTGTACGCGCAACTGCGCATCCACCACGTCACCGGCGCCGCTGCCCATGCGGCAGGTGCCGACCGGGTGATAAATCGAATCGGCCTGGCTGCGGATGAAGGATTCAATCTCCGCGTCGGTTTGTGCATCGGCCGAGCGCCGCAGTTCCCGCCCGCCAAATTGCGCCAGCGCCGGCTGGTTGAGAATGCCGCGCATCAGCTTGAATCCGCGCACCAGGCGCTGCATATCATCGGGCTCGGCCAGGAAAGCGGGATCAATGCGTGGCGCGGCCATCGGATCGCTGCTAGCCAGCATGACGCTGCCCCGGCTCAGCGGCCGCAGGAGGCAAACATGGCACGAGAAACCGTGACCGAAGGTGGCTTTGCGACCATGATCCACCAGCTTGCCGATCACGAAATGCAGTTGCAGATCGGGAATGCCTTCTTCCGCGCGGCTCTTGATGAAGCCGCCGGCCTCGGCAAAATTGGTGGTGAGCATGCCCCGCCGATGGTTGCGCCATTCAAAGACACCTTTCAACCCGCGCCAGCCGCCGGCGATCGAGACGCCAAATAAATCCTTGAGATGCGGTGCGTCGTACACCGCCACCGTGTCGATGTGATCATGCAATTGCGCGCCCACCCCGGCGAGATCATGAACGACGGCCACGCCGTGTTCCCGCAAGTGCTCGGCTGGGCCGACGCCGGACAGCATCAGCAACTGCGGCGATTGCAACGCGCCGGCGCACAGCAATACTTCGCGCGACGCGCGAAGCTGATGCAGTTTTCCGCCGAGCCGGTATTCCACGCCGATCGCACGCCGGCCTTCAAACAAAACACGCGTAGCGTGCGCGCCGGTGATCACCTGCAGGTTGGGACGCGCCCGGCTGGGCGCCAGATACGCTTTGGCCGCGCTGAAGCGTTCGCCATTCTTGTGCGTGACCTGGTAGAGACCGACGCCTTCCTGTTCCGCGCCATTGAAATCGTTGTTGATTGCGTAGCCGGCTTCCCTGCCCGCTTCCACAAATGTGGGGCCGAAACGGTTGGGACTGCGCAAGTCCATCACATTCAGCGGACCGCCCGTGCCGTGGAAATCATCTGCACCGCGCTCATTATTTTCAGCACGTTTGAAGTACGGCAGCACCTCATCATAGGACCAGCCCGCATTGCCCATGGCCGCCCATTGATCGTAATCGCGGCGGTGGCCGCGCGTGTAAATCATGGCATTGACCGAGCTGGAGCCACCCAGTACCTTGCCACGCGGTTGATAGCCGGTGCGGCCGTTGAGGCCGTTTTGCGGAACGGTATCGAAAGCCCAGTTGGCCTGGCCGGTCTGCGCCAGCAGGGCGAGGCCCGCGGGGACCTGGATCAGCACGCTCTTGTCGGGCGGCCCGGCTTCGAGCAGTGTGACGCTCACCGCCGGATCTTCCGTGAGGCGCGACGCCAGCACGCAGCCCGCTGAACCGCCGCCGACAATAATGTAATCAGTCATTCCGGGATTGTAAGTGACTGGATGTGCTGTGCACGATCCGGAACGCGTTGGAAATACGCGTGGCTAACGTGATGGCATTTGCAGGAGCACTAGTCCGCAACAATGACCGGGGCGTCTTTGGAAGGTTTACCGGGTTTCAACAGCATCAGCAGCGGGATCATGACCAGGAAACTCGCGGTAATGAGCCAGAAGGTGGCGATGAGCCCGCCCATCTGCGCCTGCAGCCCCACCTGTTGCGCCACCATCGCGAGCCCGGTGCTGTCGGCCTTGAGATGAAGCGGCGCAAGGTACTGCGCCAGCGCGGGATTGAAGGGGTTGATGAACCCGCGCAAATGATCCCAGTTGGCCTGCGTGCTGCGCGTGAAATAGGTTGTGACCAGCGAGATGCCGATCGACGAACCCAGCGAACGGATCAGGCTGTAGATGCCGGCGCCTTCGGTCGCCAGTTCGCGCGGCAGCGTGGAAAACGCAATCGCGGACAGCGGCGCGAATATGAAGCCGATGCCGAAGCCCTGCAAAATCAGCGGCAGCATCAGGCTGCCACTGTTGATATTGAGATTGAAGCCCGTCATCAAATAGCTGCCGGCAATGCTGACGGCGATGCCGAAAGCGATCATCGACTTGGCATTCACCTTGCCCGACATTTTCCCTACCAGCATCATGCTCATCATGCTGGCAAGTCCTCGCGGCATCATGGCAAGGCCCGTGTCCATGGTCGGATAGCCCAGCACATTTTCAAGCATCAGCGGTTGCAGCAGCATGCCGCCGTACAGGCTCAGGCCCATGGCGGCGCTGAGTATCGAGGCCGCGACAAAATTGCGGTCGGTGAATACGCGCAGGTCGAACAAAGTCTGTTTCTTGCTCATGAGGCTGTTGGCGATAAACAGCGCCAGCCCCGCCACGGCAAGAAAAGCCGATACGCGAATCGACACCGAATCGAACCAGTCCTCCTGGTTGCCGCGATCCAGCACCAATTGCATCGCGCCGATGGCGAGCGATAGCAAGGCGAGGCCTGTCCAGTCCATGGAGCGCTGTTTTTTCCCGGTATCGGGCACGAATTTCGCCGCCAGCAGCAGCGATACAATCCCGACAGGAATGTTGATGAAGAAGGTCCAGCGCCAGCTGATGATTTCCGTAAGGTAGCCGCCCAGCGTGGGGCCCAGCACCGGCGCAACCATCACGCCCATGCCCCATATCGCCATCGCCTTGCCGCGTTCGTCGATGGGATAGGTATCGATCATGATCGATTGCGAAAGTGGCACCAGCGACGCACCGAACACGCCCTGCAGGATGCGGAAACCGACCATGCCGGCGAGGCTGTTGGACAATCCGCACAGGACTGACGCGATGACAAAACCGCCGATGCTGATCATGAGGTAGCGCCGCCGTCCCAGACGGTCGCTGAGATAACCCGTGAGCGGCATGAAGATGCTGGCGGCGACGATGTAACTGGTGAGGACCCAGCTGATCGAATCGGAGGTCGCACCCAGTTCACCGGACATGTGCGGCAGCGCCACGTTGACAATGGTCGTGTCCAGCACCTGCATCACGGTGGCGGACATCACCGCCAGCGTGATGTAGAGGCGTCGCGTGTCCATAAAAGTTGCGTTTGGCTTGTTGCCGGTGCTACTTGAGCTTGATCGTCACGGTCGCGGTGGCGCCCACCCGCAACGGAAAGGCCGGATCGCTATCGACGATGTGCATGCGCACCGGCACTCTTTGCGTGACCTTCACCCAGTTGCCGGACGCATTCTGCGGCGGCAACAGCGAAAACGCGGTGCCGGTTCCACCGGCGAGGCTCTCCACTTCGCCGGTAAATTTCCTGTCGGGATACATGTCGACCACGATGGTCGATTTTTGCCCTGGGCGAATACCCTGCAATTCGGTTTCCTTGAAGTTGGCATCGACCCAGAAACTCTTGTCGACAATCAGCGCGAACAAGGGCGAGCCTGGCGTCACGACCGTGCCGGCGGCCAGGTTGAAATTGGTGATCCAGCCGTCTTCGGACGCGCGCACGGTGGCGTGTTCCAGGTCGAGCTTGGCCTTGTCCATCTCGGCGATGGCGAGTTTCATTTCCGGCGTGAGTTCTCCGCTGCCGACGAGTACCGTGCGCGCTTTCTCGGCGCGCGCGGTCGCCTCGGCCAATGCCGCGACCGAGGTGCTCACCTTGGCCTGCGCATCGTCTTCCGCCTGTGCAGACACAAAGTTGCGCGTGATCAGGCTGCGTGTCCGGTCGAGGTTGGATTGCGCGTTGGCCAGTTCGGCGCGCTGGCGCGAGACATCGGCCTCGGTGGCGTGAAGTTCGGAAAAATCCTGGCGTGCGCCTTTCTGCGCCTGCTTCAGCTTCGCTTCCGCCTGCGTGAGCGCCACCTGGAACGGCCGAGGATCGATCTCGAACAACAGGTCGCCCTTCTTCACGTATTGGTTGTTGCGCGCCACCACGTTGGTGATCGGGCCCATGACGAGCGAGGAAACCTGCGCCACTTTTGCTCCCACGTACGCGTCATCGGTCGAACGCTGGCCCTGGCTCACGAACCAGTAGATCGCACCCGCCGCCAGCACAAGGATTGCGGCGGCAAGCAGCAGCATCTTGCGTTGGAACGCAGACAACTTTGAGAAAAAATTCATGGGAACGCCTCTAGTTTTACTTTCATGCGCGCCAGCACTTTGCTGGCGGTCTGCAACTCGCTGTCGGAAAATCCGTCCAGTATTTCTTCACGCAATCCATGCGCGACGATTTCGATTTTCGAAATCAATTTCTTGCCAGACGCGGTCAATTCAAGCGAACTGGCGCGCCGGTCTCCCGGCATGGGATTGCGGGCGATGAATTCATCTTTCTCCAGCCGGTCCAGCAACGCGACCATGGCGGGCTGGCCGATTTCCATTTTTTCAGCCAGCGTGCGCTGCGTGATGCCGCCGCCGCT